>DASYSQ010000099.1:0-6582 GCA_036003145.1 Pseudolabrys sp. | reverse complement strand
TGCAACGACCGGCGCCGTAGGCGGCGCAGTCGGCGGCGCAATCGTCGGCGGACCTGTTGGCGCGGTTGTTGGCGGAGTTGGCGGCGCGATTGTCGGCGGAATTGCCGACGACAGGCGTTCGCAGTTCCACACGTACGTTGTGCAGGAAAGAAGGAGCTCCTACAAATATGACCGCGATGTCGTGGTCGGGGCTGAGTTGCCTTCGGCCGGCGTCAGCTATTACGAGGTGCCAGCAGAATACGGCGTAAGGAACTATCGATACACGATAGTCAACGACCGCACTGTGCTGGTGGATCCACACTCCCACCGCATCGTGCAGGTCATCGACTGATTACGCCACATTAGGTCTGTCCCGATTGAGAAGACCCGGCGTTCGCGCCGGGCTTTTTCATGCCGGCTATCCCAGACACCGTCGCGCCGCATTCGGAAAGTGAAAATTGGAAATCCAGGCCGGACCCTGACAACCGCGGGCTATCTATCAAACATTTCTCAGTAGCTCTCTTCAAGACGACAGATGTGACCGCTAGTCAGCATCAACTACGCTGGTACGAATAGTTACCGAGAGCTCCTCACGGAACAGATTGACGAAATTGCCATTGTCTTGGCGCACGGATGCTCGCATGGGGAACAAGATTTTAAAATGATCTCTGTTACCTGGAAGATGCTTAAGGACACAGTGCTTTCCTTCATCCATGACGAAGCATTGAGTCGAGGTGCTGCCATCGCTTTCTACACCGTCACTTCCATCGCTCCAATCTTGCTTATTGTGATTGCGGTCGCCGGCCTCGTCTTCGGACGAGACGCTGCTCAAAACGCCATAAGTGCCCAATTTAGCGGTCTTATGGGACGACAGACCGCGGAGGTGGTGCAGTCCGCCGTTGCAAGCGCCGCGGGCAGGTCTTCAAGCATCATTGCAACGATAATTGGGATCGTAACACTAATCGCAACGGCATCGGGGGTATTTGGCGAGATGCAAGCCGCCCTCAATTCGATTTGGAAAACCAAACCTCAAGCCACAACGGTGTCGCGGTTGATCCGTGCGCGCGTCATTAGTTTAGGTTTGGTCGCCGCCTTGGGGTTTTTGCTTATCGTCTCGCTCGTGATCAGCGCCGGTCTTACGGCGTTCGGCAACTATTTGGACACTGTGTTGCCGATGGGAAAATTGTTCCTTCCAGCTCTGAACTTTGTTGTGTCATTGGTGCTTTTCGGAGTTCTTTTTGGCGCAATTTATAAGGTTCTGCCCGACCGAAGCCTCCAATGGAATGATGTGCTGACCGGCGCTCTAACGACGTCACTCCTCTTCAATATCGGGAAATCACTAATTGGATGGTATATTGGCAGCAGCGCAATAGCCTCGAGTTACGGCGCCGCAGGCGGCCTTATTGTGCTGTTGTTGTGGGTGTATTACTCGGTTCAAATATTCTTGCTCGGTGCTGAGTTCACGAAAATCTATGCGAACCGGCATGGCAGCAAGCAGAGAAGGCCGATCGTCTAGGAGACAGTATCAGGAACAAAGTTCTCTGCGGTCGGCTGACATCAGCTATGAAAGTTCACACGGAGCTCAGCAGGGTAGGCAGAACAAGCCCGGTCCGCAACGCTAACTCTTAAGATGAAAGGCCCGGCAAACGGGCCTTTCCTTATGGGCGTAAGTACAATTCAGCCGCTCAGGCCGCTTCCGCTTCCACATTCACGACGCTTTCCGCGATCTCAGTGAGAGTGGCGTCGGTTTTCTTTTCTTCAGCGAGAGTCTGATCGAGAAGCCCGACCGCATCGCTCAATCCAAGCTCATTTGCCCAGGTTTTGAGTGTGCCGTAACGGGAGATTTCGTAGTGCTCGACTGCTTGCGCCGCCGCGAGCAGGCCGGCGTCGAGGGCGGGCGAACCTTTGTATTCCTTCATGATCTCTGCGCCTTCGTCAGTGATGCCGACGATCGCGTCACATGTCTTGCCTTGTGGCTTCTTGTCGATGGCCGTGAAGACCTTTTCGAGCCGCATCACGTGGCCCTCCGTCTCCGTTTTGTGCTTGGCAAAAGCCCTTTTTAGCTGGGGCGAATGCGCCGCCTTCTCCATCTTGGGGAGCGTGGCGAGGATTTTCTTCTCGGCGAAGTAAATGTCCTTCAGCGTATCGTGGAATAGCTCAGCGAGTTTCTTGGCTTCTTTCTTTGCCATAGCAACGTTCTCCTCTGTGCTGTGTCGAGAACGCTTCGCGGGCCGAATGTTTCCGAAATAAGGCGGAACGAAAGCGCTTGTTGCCGCATTCGTAAGCACAACCGCCAACGCCGGAGAATTCTATGGATCGCTACGACATCAACTCAACTGTCTCATGGGGAGCCATTTTAGCAGGCGGCTTTACCGCCGCGGCCGTCTCCCTGATTGTGATTGCTTTCGGCGTCGGAGTGGGCCTGTCGGTGGTCTCTCCGTGGATCGGTGAAGGTATTTCGGCGACCACAGCCGGCTGGAGCGCTGGCTTATTCCTTGTCGCTGTCGCCATGATCGCCTCCACTTTCGGCGGCTATATCACCGGAAGGCTCCGCCACGCATGGGAAGAAGTGAACATTCACGAGCGTTTTTTCCGTGACACGGCGCACGGCTTCGTGGCTTGGGCTTTTGCGACTGTTTTGACGGCGACCCTTCTAGCAGGCGCTGGTACACACCTGCTCGCGGCAGCCGCGGCGGGCGCAATCCCGGCAGCCGGAGCCGGAGCCGCGCAAGCAGCCAATAGTATTGGCGACGTCTATGTTGACCGATTGCTGCGTGTCGGGCCGCAGACTGATGGTCGGACCGCCGGTCCTTCCAGCGATCAGGCGGCCACGCGGGCCGAACTTCTCAGGATTGTCGGACCTGCCACGCTGAAAGGGAGTGATGTGTCGGCGGAAGACCGCACCTACGCTGCACGCTTGATAGCGGCACGCACCGGAATACCGCAGGCCGAAGCCGAACAGCGTGTCAATCAGACGATCACGCAAGCAAAGGATGCAGCAGACAAAGCCCGCAGTGCTGCGGCCAGGTTCTCAATCTGGATCGCTGTTTCGCTGCTTGCCGGGGCGTTCTCGGCAAGTCTTGCCGCCGCCGAAGGCGGCAAACTGCGAAATACGCGCTGGTACGAAGAGGGCGTGTCAACCAGAACCGCAACCGTCGTCAGGAGCTAAACATGCCGATTCTTCTCTGGCTGCTTGGAGTGCCTATTACCCTCATCATTGTCCTCATGCTTCTTGGAGCGGCGTAATTTCCAGCGTCGCAGGCCAACCGGTTGGTTGAAATGCTTGCCAACGGGCTGACGAGAACTGACAAGGATAGTTTGGTGCAAGGAGTAGCTGCTGCCCTTCTCGCGGCTCTCATTGTTGCAGCGCTCTACTTTGGGCGCGATGTTTTTGTTCCTTTGGCGCTCTCAATTTTGCTCAGCTTTGTACTTGCTCCGCTGGTACGTGCTCTCCAGAACTTCCGAGTACCGCGTGCGATTGCTGTGATCGGCGTCGTCCTCCTGGCATTTTCTATTATTTTCGCCATTGGCGGTGTGATCGCCACGCAAATGACGCAGCTCGCCGGCGAATTGCCTCGCTACGAATCCAATATGCGGGCCAAAATTCAATCCGTGCGAGGAACCGCTGCGACGAACAATACGCTTGAGCGTGCTGCCGACGTGCTTCAGGACCTCGGCAAGGAACTCAACAAGCCAAAAGAGGCGCCGTCCGCCGCAGCCGTTGCTCCAAAGGCAAATCCTGTGCCTGCGCAGGACGCCAGGCCGATACCCGTTGAAGTGCGGCAACCGCCGCCGACAGCGCTTGAAAGCATAGCCGCCCTGATCTCGCCTTTGCTCCACCCGCTGATGACTTCGGGCATCGTTATCATTTTCGTGATTTTTACGTTGCTGCAACGGGAGGACTTGCGGAACCGCCTGATCAAGCTTGCGGGTTCTCACGATTTGCAAAAGACGACGGTGGCGCTCAACGATGCTGCTCAACGCCTCAGCCGGCTTTTTTTATCGCAGCTGGCATTGAATTCGGCCTTCGGCCTCGTCATCGGAACCGGGCTTTGGTTTATAAGTATTCCGAGCGCGGTGTTGTGGGGGATCCTTGCCGGCATTTTGCGCTTCGTTCCCTACATCGGAGTATTCATCGCGATTGTCTTTCCGTTGGCGCTGGCGGTAGCGGTTGATCCCGGCTGGTCACTGCTCCTGTGGACCGCCGCATTGTTCCTGATCGTTGAGCCGCTCGTAGGGCAGGTGATAGAACCGCTATTGTACGGGCGCAGCACCGGCCTATCACCGCTTGCCGTCGTTTTATCCGCTACATTCTGGACCGCGCTGTGGGGTCCAATCGGCCTCGTGCTTGCCACTCCTTTGACGATCTGCCTCGTCGTTCTTGGCCGCCACGTTGAAAACTTGCAGTTTCTCGACGTGATGTTTGGCGATCGCCCTCCGTTGTCGCCTCCGCAGCTGTTCTATCAGCGCATGCTGGCGGAAGATCCGGCGGAAGCGCTCGACAATGCCGAGCAGTTTCTCAAGGAAATGCCCCTCGTGACCTATTATGATGAAGTGGCCCTAAAAGGTCTAAAACTGGCCCAGGCCGACTTGAATCGCGACGCGCTCGACGCGCTCCATGTACAGAGGATCAGGGATTCAGTCATGGAGCTTGTTAAGGAATTGGACGATCACGAAGATCAACAGGCAAAGAAGGAATCCGCGCAAGATGTAGAGGCAGCGTCAGCGGGTCCTGTCAAAGGCTCCCCTGTCGGCGATCTTCCAATTCTGGCAAAAGACGAACTCGCAGGGCATTGGCGCGGGGAAAATCCGATTTTGTGTGTCCCGGGTCGTCCCGGTCTTGATGAAGCTGTCGCTAGTATGCTCGCCCAAATCCTATCTAAACATGGGATCAGTACACGCGTCGAAGGCGTGGATGCAATCGCAAATGCAAACACTTTTCGTTCGGGGAAGAATGGAATTGAGATGGTGTGCGTGTCTTTCCTGAACACCAGCAGTCTCGCGCAGATGCGCTTTACGATGCGTCGGCTGCGGCGGAGGTTGCCTGACGTCACGATCGTCCTGGGAAGCTGGATCCCGGAGAACGACTCAGCAACGCTTGCTGATGCCGTTAAAGCAGATTTCGCTGCCGTGACATTGCACGACGCGGCAAAGCTATGCCTCGAACAGGCGAGTGCGAATCAAGCAGGAGGCGATGTCGAGGCTCCGAGCGAGCGATACGCCTGAATTCACCAGTCGTTCACTTAATGGCAATAACGCGAACAATCCGCGCCTCATTCGACGGATTTATAAAATCAAATTGGCAGTTCTGCTCGAAGTTGGGCCAGCCACGTTCTGAGGTCTCGTGGGCGCTGCTGACGCAAACTGGAACTCCTTTGTCGCGAGACCGTTGTCGCCTGAGCCCTGAAGTCAGATGCGGCAAAACAAACGCAAGGCCACGCAACGAAACTGTGCCGGGCGTCCGGCCGCCTGTTACCCGGTCCTGGAGAACATCTATGGCTAAGCGAAGCTTTGTGCAGAAGACCCAACGCACGATCGTTGGCGCGGCCAAATCAGGCGTCGCTCGCGTACAGGAAATTGACGTCAAGGGCATAACTGCGGCAGCAACTGCAGCCGCCGAAATTGCCGTTCAAGCGGTCATGAAGTCGATGATGGGCCGTGAGGGCAAGACGCGCGGACGAATGACGGCACGGAAAAAACCGGTGCGCAGGACAAAGCGAAAATCAGCACGCAAGACGTCGCGAAGGAAAAGACGCTGAACGGTCGACCGTCCATCTGTCCTCGGGTTGCTTGATTCACGGCGTCGTTTGACAATGCTCGGGCGGCGCGTCTGCGCCACGACGACGACTCGTGACCGGCACCCGAATGCCGGGCCAAATTTTTTCCCGCAAATTTCAGCAGTCCCTCTGGCATTGTGCAATGCAGCAATTAGCTGATGGTTGAAACGGGAAGCCAACCGTCATGATAAATCTGCGACATGCACTCAGCCTCGGCAGCAGCCGGGGTGGGTGGCAGAAGTTCCTTCGCGCGCTGGATCGCGGTCGTGCCGGAGGTGAACGCAAGAGCAGTACGCGTTTGCGGGAGGTCTTCGGTTTCGGATCGAACCCCGGCAATCTGCGAATGTTCGGCTACCGACCGCCGGCCCTTGCGGACAATCCCGCACTTGTCGTCGTGCTGCACGGATGCACGCAAACCGCGGCAGGATACGATCTTGGCGCCGGATGGTCGACCCTTGCGGACCGCTACGGTTTTGCGTTGCTTTTGCCGGAGCAGCAGCAGTCCAACAATCCCAACGGTTGTTTTAATTGGTTTCAGCCTGAGCATAGCTGGCGCAATCAAGGGGAGCCTCTATCGATTCGGCAGATGATCGAGAAATCAGTCGTCGACTACGGTATCGATCGGCGTCGGATCTTCGTCACTGGGCTATCGGCAGGAGGCGCAATGACGTCCAATATGCTTGCCTGCTATCCCGAAGTATTTGCCGCAGGCGCAATCGTTGCCGGTCTTCCCTACGGCGCTGCCACGACCGTACAGAAAGCATTTGAAGCGATGCTTCAAAGTCCCTCCCGGCCGGCACGGGACTGGGGGGATCTCGTACGTAAG
>DASYSQ010000098.1:0-4047 GCA_036003145.1 Pseudolabrys sp. | reverse complement strand
CGGCGGCATGGAGGAAGTGCTGGCCGCGCATCCTGATGTCGCCGAATGCGCAGTGCTTGGCATCAAGGACGACCTGAAAGGCGAGGTGCCTTGCGGCTTCATTGTGCTCAAGGCCGGCGTCAACCGTCCGCCTTCGGAGATTGAAAAGGAAATCGTCGCACTGGTGCGCGAGAAAATCGGGCCAGTGGCATCATTCCGTATTGCCATCACGGTGGCGCGATTGCCGAAAACCCGTTCAGGAAAAATCCTGCGCGGCACTATCAAGAAGATGGCCGACGGCGAACCGTGGACGATGCCGGCGACGATCGACGACCCGGTGATTTTGGATGAGATCGGGAGCGCGCTGAAGGGGCGTGGGGTGGGTATAAATTCAAACTGAATTTTGCGCGCCGAGAGTCCAAATTTCGTCCGTTCCAACGCACAAAAGGCGCGCGTCGCGCTTGCGCGCATGAAAGAAACGCATCCTGGCCTCTCGATTGCCTGGCTCGAGCAGAACGTTCCTACACGCCGGACGCCATGGCGAAATTCCTCGACGGCATGCGTAAGGCGGGACTGCAATAAGAAAGCTTCGGCGCCCACTCTGGGCAGTGTGGTGCCGGTTGCTAATTACCGTCCGTGATAAAACGATCACACCATTATTGAAAATGAAACGGCCCGTACCGGGGTGGTGATCTAGCCACGGTGTCGCCCCGATTGCCTGTCGGATTGCGACAAACGGGGAGACACGCCTGTGGCCTTATCCATTCCGTTTCAAGACTTTGTTCGTTTGGTTTCCGCCGTCACAGCTACAGTAGCGCTTGCGGCATGCAACCAGACCATGCCTGTCGCCAACAAGTCTGACTTGAGTGCCGCCAATCGAGAGGCATCGCTGGAAGGCGGTCGGCCCATGCATCGCCGCGTCGCGATCAGGACAATCAAGCACACGCCATACAAGCGCACCGCGCAGATTTCGCCTACGTCATACGGAATTGCCAGTTTCTACTCTGACGACCAACTGACCGCGAACGGCGAAAAATTCAATCCAAAGGCGATGACTGCTGCGCACCCGACCCTGCCATTCGGTACCCGGTTGCGCGTTACAAATTTAGCGACGGGACGTTTTGTGACTGTGCGCATCAACGACCGCGGTCCCTACGTTCCCGGACGGGTCGTCGACGTTTCAGTTTCGGCGGCGGAATCATTGGGAATCGTCGATCGGGGCACTGCGAAGGTCAAGCTCGATGTCATCAATTGAGGGGCCCCGGTGGCGCTAACCGGCCGCCACGGCAGAACAGCGTATTTATTTGTCGGAGGAAGGGAACTATCCTCGCGGAAACAAGATTGGTGGGTCTAGCGGCTTAATCGGAGGGAGATATTCGTGCGCACGCGCGTCATTCACCTTGTCAATCCGAAAACAGATTCCCTTACAACCCGTCCGCTCTATCTGAATCGGGCTCTTTACTCACCCCTCGCGGGATTGCTGGCCGTGGCCGCATGCATTCCGCGAGACCAATACGAAGTTGTGCTAACCGACGAAAACATCGAGGAAATCGATTTTGACCTGAAGGCCGATCTCGTCGGCATTTCAGCAATGACGAGCTACGTCAATCGCGGATACGAGGTCGCCGACCAATTTCGCGCCAAAGGTATCCCGGTCGTTATGGGCGGTGTGCATCCAAGCTTCATGCCGCAGGAAGCGCTCAAACATAGCGATGCGGTCGTCATCGGTGAAGTTGAGCTCGTGATCGACAAACTGCTTGACGACCTCAAGCAAGGACAAATGCGGGGAACCTATAAGTCCAATACATTGCACCCGATGGTCGGGTTGTCGATGCCGCGATACGACCTCCTGAAAAAGCATCGCTACGTGAACAAGACCTTTGTGCAAACGTCGCGCGGCTGTCATCAAGGCTGCACGTTCTGCGCCGAGCCGCTGATGAACGGACTGAAATTTCGTTATCGGCCGGTCGACGAGGTCATCCAGGAGATGGAAAACTGCGGTGCCCGCACCATCTCGATCAACGACGCCGATTTTTTTGGAACGCCGGAACGTCCGAAGGAAGTCATGCGTGCATTGAAGGGGCGCAACTTTCAATGGCAGGCCGGTGTTACGTCGAAACTTGCTCAAGACGACCGCATGCTCGAGCTCGCCGCGGAAAGCGGCTGTACGCTTTTAAGCATCGGCTTCGAATCGATATCGCGCGCGACGCTCAAGAGTGTGCACAAGCACGTTAATCGGCCCGACACATTCGCTGCTCTGGTCGAGAAGGTTCACTCTTATGGCATCATGGTGTTCGGGCTATTCATGTACGGCTTCGATGGTGACGATCACGCGGTGTTTGACGACACCGTCAAATTCAATATCGACGCCAGATACGACGCCGTCGCCTATTCAACCCTGACGCCTTATCCCGGCACCTTGACCTGGTATGAGCTGAAAAAGGCAAACCGGATCGTTTCCTTTGACTGGACGAAGTACGACCAGGGTCATGTCGTGTATCGCCCGGCGCAGATGTCGGGGGATGAACTTCGTATCGGCGTGGGCAGGGCTTACGAAAATTTTTATGCGAGATCTTCAATCGCCAATCGCTTCCCGCTTCGTGGCAAGCGCCATCGCACCCAATGGCTGATCTACAATCTCTTCATGCGCAGGGGGTCACAGACCGAGAATATTCAATCGATCGCGGCGCCCACCGCGGAACCCGACGTCGCGCCAATGCCTCCGATTCTGCCGGTGAAGCGCGAGTGGCGTGCGGCCGTGCTGGAAGCAGCGGGCGGACCGGGCCCGCACCTGAACTAACTGATGCGGCCTAAGTGGTTTTGACTCGCATGTGGATGACGACCAGGACCGCCAGGCTCAACAGGGCCGTCGCAATCAGATAGTAGCTTGGCGCCAGTGCCGAACCGGTGGTCGCAACCAGCCAGGCTGCAATGAAAGGCGCAAAGCCACCGAAGATCGGCACGCTGGTATTGTAGGCCACCGCGATGCCGGTGCTTCGTGTTGCGATCGGAAATAGTTCCGCCATCAAAGCTGGCAGCGTCCCGCTATAGGCGGCCTTGAGCAGGCTCAGCCAGCACACGATGGCGACGATCCCCGCCAGTGACGGATTGGCAACCAGCAGCACAAAGGCCGGATAGGCCGAGACTGCAAACAGCAGACAAACGATGACCATCAGCCGCACGCGGCCGACGCGGTCCGACAGATGGCCGAAATACGGCGCACCAAAGGTCAGCAGCAGGCCGCCGATCAAGGTCGCCGTGAAGCCAAGGGATTGCGGCAGATGCAACTGCTTGATGGCATAAGTCGGCATGTAAAGGATGATGTAGTTTGAGCTGGTGGAGAGGACAACGATGCCAATGCACATCAGCAGCCGGTCCCAATACTCGGTGAACATCTGGCGTACAGGCGCCGTGGCGGGGCCCTGCTCACGAAATTCCGGCGTTTCGCCGACGTGCTTGCGAATATAGAGTCCGATCGGACCGATCAGCAGCCCGAAGAAAAACGGCAAACGCCAGCCCCAGCTTTCGAGCTGATCCGTCGTCAGCCAGCCGAACAGGATGACGCCGAAAAGAGATGCGAGCACAGCGGCCAGTCCCTGGCCGAACCACTGGAAACTCGCGAAAAAGCCCTTGCGCTCCTTGGAGTGCTCGACCAGGAAGGCGGTGGCGCTGCCGAATTCACCGGCTACCGCAAAGCCCTGCAATAGTCGCGCAAAGGTCGGCATGATCGCCATCAAGCCCGTTCCGATCGTCATGATGACGATCGACAGCAGCATGGCGGCGCGCCGTCCCGCGCGGTCAGCATAGGCGCCGAGGACAAGGGCGCCGAGCGGACGCATCAGATAAGACACGCCGAATGTACCAAACGTCAAAAGTAGCGCGGTTGTCGGATCGGCCGTGGGGAAGAACAGCTTGGAAATCGTGACGGCGAAATAGCCGTACCCCGGCCGCGATTGCAATTTCTGACATTTTATCCCCTCAACCGAATTTGCGATCTAAGGTTGCCGCGAACGGAGCGGCGAAACAAGGTGGCGAGCCCGGTCAATCTCAACTACATTGCCAGCGCAT
>DASYSQ010000097.1:0-8865 GCA_036003145.1 Pseudolabrys sp. | reverse complement strand
AACAAGGCGTTCAAGCCTTGCGCTTGGACACGAAGGGAGATGCTGCTGAAATGAAAACCCTGCGCTGACGGCAACAAAACAGCCATCCATCGAAGACGTCGATTCAAACGGCGAACCGCCGTCAGGCGAGTGGATGGAATTGCCTCGTGAAGGGAAGGCGTCGCCGGACCGGACCGGCGCGATCAGATCGCGAGCACCAGTTGCTGGAGGATCGCAGCCGTCCCGAAGATGATCGGCCAAAAAACGTAGCCAGGGACTTCGGGATTGAACGTCCTGATGATCCTTCTGACGCCTGTCTCCTGGTTCTCTTGGTGCGCCTGTCCTTGTGTCCTTTGCAGCATGGCCGCTCCTGCCGGCGTTGGTGGTCACAACCGGATGAAGCGCAAGGACGCAGGCTGGTTTCTGCGACAGATCATCCCATCCCTGCGCCGCGCGCGCAAAGTTCCTCACAACAGGTCGCGCCAAAGGCCCTCCAGAGCCTCCACCAGGCCGTGGCGAGCAACACAGCGGCCATGGAACCTTTGCTGAACTCATCGGGTTGGTATTGTCGACACCTTGCGTCAGGTCGGAGGGTTCATGAAAAAGATCACGTTACTCGCGCTCCTCGCTGGTGCGATCGTCAGCTCGGAAGCGGCATCAGCGCAGGGGGTCTATCTGGATTTCGGCAACAACCCCGGCCCCCGCTATCGCGACTACGACGGACCCCGTTACCGGGATTACGATGGCCCACGGTACAGGGACAGAGAACGGTACGGCGATCGCGGAGACCGCGGAGGCTACTATCGGCCCAACACTGCACGATTTAGGACGTTCAACGGCTGCCAGAACGGCTGGACCGTACAAGACGGGCTCTGCAAGCCTTACCGGGGCTATTGACGACGCAGACCCACAGCGAACGGAACGGTCAGCGGGCAGGAACCTTGAAGCCCGCGATCGCCCGGTGACACCGGTCGCATACGATTGAAACCGTCGCCGTCGCACCCTTGCTGGGTGCCAACGTCCCGCGGCCTACCGGTCACACTCAATCCGACAAGCAGCTTTGCACCGATTGTAATGTGTGAAGCAATCTCGGCTTGCATCGGCGCGCTCGCAAGAATGTTGAGCAGCGCACTTTGCTGTGCAGGCGGCGTAGCATTGGCTGGATTTAGGAGCGTATGGCGCGGCGACGGCAGTGAACGCCATTCCTAGAACCGATAGCGTAATCATCGTAATCGCAAGTCCATACTGCGGCATGGAATGCTCCGACCTCAACGTGTCGCCCGCAAGATCGTACGCCGTCAGATTGGCTCAAGAAAGCCTCCGTGCCTTAGCCGTGAGCAGGCGACCTACCCCTAAGCCAGCCGGCCGATCGTCGTTGCGTCCATCGATCGGGCAGGACTTCACGGGAAGATGGTTCATGGCCGCGACCACGGCCGGGTAGCGCTCGGTCCATTCGTGCGCGTTATGAGTCAGGAGCCTGATGCCGGCGGCCGGTGTCTGTGATGCAGAACACAGACAGCCTGCGCGCAAGCTCATAGAGCTGGTGCGTCCGGCGGCTTGCCGGACCGGCGACGCAGCCGCCGGGCTGCCGCCAGCAAACAACCGTTCGACGGCTGAACCGGCCAGCCAGGAACCGCCGCCATGGACGACAGGATGTCCGACCTCAATGAACGCCCCAGCGCCAGCTGCCGCGAGACCCTGCAGCAGCTCGACGACATCGAGGCCAAACTCGCGGGCCTGCACGCGGCGATCGAGCGCGGCTGCGGTCGCGCCGACGAGACGCGGCGTCCGCAGGCTGCGCGGGCCGAGCTGGCGGCGGTGGCGGACTTGCGGCGCGCGCTCTCAGTCCCCGGGACGTGGACGAGAATCTGACACGCAGGCCGGGCCAAGGGGGATCGGTTTCGATCTTCGCATCCGCCGGCCGGCCGCGCCGACGAAGTCATCGCGCGGCAGGGCGATGCCCGCGCGTGCAGACGGACAATGCGCGCCGCGAGCCTCTCCGCTCCTGACCCCGAACCGGCCATCTGACCCGAAGCGGCACATCTGACCCGAAGCGGCCATGGGCAAGTCCGGTGGCCAGCGCAGTGGAACGTTTGCCCAAAACTTCAGCCGACCATCCCATGGATCATGACAGTTCGAGGTGCGACTATCGACCTGGTCCCCGCCCGTGTCTGGCCCTTCAAGTGCGAGCGAGCTTGAGACAACCGTACTCGCACTGCGCAGGCGCCGTAGGAGCGGAGGCCACCACCGAATTGACTTGCAACCACCGGCGCAGGAGTAGCCATGAAGAGAACTTCAGTCCCGGCCATCATGATCATTGCGGTATCGTTCGCTGTCCTGGGCGGCATGGCGCTTGCGGCGCAGGACAGGTTCACGCTGAAAGTGCCGAACGGGCCCGCATTTTCCGACTTCAGAGGATACGAGAACTGGCAGAATGTGGCAGTCAGTCAGACCGAAAACGGGTTGAAAGTGATCGCGGCAAATACCGCGATGACAAATGCATATCGCAGCGGCATCCCCGGCAACGGCAAGCCGTTTCCCGATGGCTCCAAGATTGTGAAGATCGAGTGGTCGGCAAAAAAGAGCACTGAGTCCCCCTATTTCGTGATGGTGCCCGACACTCTGAAATCGGTTTCGTTCATCGAGAAGAATAGCAAGAGATTCCGCGACTCGGGCGGCTGGGGATACGCGCAGTTTCACTACGATGCAGCGTCCGACACGTTTACTCCGTTCGGGAACGACGCCGCATGCGGCTACGCATGCCACACGGCGGTAAAAGCAAAAGACTATATTTTCACGGCATATCCGCGGAGGTGAACGGGGAAGGAGCGACTTCACGACACCCGGTGCTGCCTTGTCACTCCGCGGATGCCCGCGTAGCGAGGCAGACCGGACCTCATTGAACGTTCTGATCATTTCCGCCAATGACGCAGAGCCGGATATGCGCGAGCCCTCAACGACGAAATTTCAGGCTCTTGGCGCACACCCGAGATTTGCGGTCACGGCGATCCAGGCGTCTCCGCCAAGTCCGGCTCCATTGGTTGAACCGGCGCCGTGAGACTTGTCGCTCCGCGGCGTAGAAAGGCCCTGGCTCTGATGACGCCGATCACAACACCAAAGCCCGCAAGCAAAGCCGCGATCCAAATGTGAAGAAGGTTGGGCTGCTTCTCATTGACCCGCATCAGCAATTGACGACCAAGGTCGGAGTCCGGGTCCTCACGCCCGAACCTGAACAGGGATTTCCATTGTGCGTCAGTGAGGGCATTTAAGTCCTGCCTCGGCTCCTCGGTCTCACTCCCCGTCCCATCCTGTTGAAGCCACTGTGAAATCAAATCCTCGCCGTGCGCCGGCGCGGCGAATAAGAGGACGAGCGCCAGTAGTGCGGCGGCTTTGCACTTAGCCGTCGGCGCCCGTCGCGAGAAGGACGAACTCGTGTGAGCCAATTCATCCACTCCGACTGCTCCCCCTTGGTGTGCCTTACCGTCAGCGTGTTTCACGCTGGTCCAGGGAGAAGGTTTGATCCCTGCGGCCAAGCCGTCAACCGTTGCACTCGGCTCGTGGTTGCCGGCGCGTTAAAAGGCTGCCAAGAGCGGCAGGCATTGTGTTACCGATCATCCCATCCCTTATTCGCGTTTTGAGAGAATTCGGGGCTGTCCGGCTTAATCGCCCCGCGCGCGCCGCATCTTTCGATCGTCCGAGCTCGTTTGCGACCCACATCGTTTTAGCTTTCGCTAACCACAGCGGTGCATTGATCATTTCGGGGTTTACGGCTCCGACGAACTGGTTGACGGGCGTATCTAAGAGCAACGGCTTCCCGGATGATGTCCGGTTCTTCTGGCTCTACGGATCGGACGACCGCGCGTCGCACAACTGCGGCCTCTCGGGGTGCCGCTTTACCGCCGCTCCTGAAGCACGAACGGACGTAACGCAGATATGACGAAAACGACGCGAATGACCCGGACCTGTCGCATCGGTTACTTCGCAGGACTATTATTCGTCGTTGGCTAAGCCCATTTCTTGAGCGACGGAGAAAAGAAATGGAACTCGTGACTCATAAGAAATTGAAAAGCGGCCGGTTGATGCCGTGGGGAAAAGGTACAGTCGTTATCGGGGCAAAGGGATTTGTCTACCTTTCCGGAAACACGGCGACCGCTGACGATTATGATCCAACCAGCAAAAAGGGAGGCGGCGCCGTTGGCGATGCAGCGGCGCAGTGGCGCGCAATTCTCACGAACATCAAATCAGATTTGGAGGAACTCGGTAGTGCGCTCGAATATCTCATCAGGCTGACCTTCTTTGTTAAGGGGCCATTTCCCAATGGCGGCGTTCTGAGCTCTCCCAATTTTCGCCTAGACGTGATGGACGAGTTCTTTGCCGAGCATTGCCCGAAGCACTGTAGCTATAACAACCCGCCGCCCTCAGAGGTGATCGGAGTTGCAGCGCTGGCACATCCCGACCTCGTTATTGAAATTGTTGCAGTCGCGGCACTGCCGGACTAAGCAGAGCCTCGGCCGCGAGGTATAGTAGCGTATGTCCGCTCGAATTCTCGTAACGGCAGCCGCATCCGAAATTGCGCCGGCAAGCGCGAGGAGTAAGCGTAGGATTGCGAGGCGGAGCGCCTTGGCGGTCTCGAGTTTGATGAGCCGCCCGCGTGCTGCGACCATTCTTGCGCACGAACCGCTCGCTCGGATAGCCTGACCCACAAAAGAACGACGGACGGAGACATCGCACCGGCTGAAACAGGGAGGTCATCATGGGCAAGTGGTGGGCTTCGCTTGGCATCATCTTGGCGGCGGGATTGGGCGCGGGCGCCGCCCAGGCGGACTATCGCGGCGGGACGATCAGGATCGGCGTGCTCAACGATCAATCCGGCCTCTATGCCGATATCGCGGGTACCGCCTCGGTCTGGGTCGCGCGCAAAGCGGTCGAGGATTTCGGCGCCGCCGCCAAGGGCATGAAGGTCGAGATCCTCTCCGGCGATCACCAGAACAAGCCCGACATCGGCTTGAGCATCGCGCGCCACTGGTTCGACGTCGACAAGGTCGATGCCATCGCCGACGTGCCGACCTCATCCGTCGCGCTTGCCGTCAACGAGATCATCCGCGACAAGAACAAGGTGTTCCTCGCGGTCGGTCCGGCGACCTCCGATCTCACCGGCAAGGCCTGCTCGCCCAACACCGTCCATTGGATCTACGACACCTGGGCGCTGGCGAACGGCACCGGCAACGCGATCGTCAAGCGCGGCGGCGACACCTGGTTCTTTCTCACCGCCGACTATGCCTTCGGCTATGCGCTCGAGCGTGACACCGAAGCGGTCGTGCTCAAGAGCGGCGGCAAGGTGCTCGGCAAGGTCCGTCACCCGTTCCCCGGCACCGACTTCTCCTCGTTCCTGCTGCAGGCGAAGGCATCGGGAGCCAAGATCATCGGGCTCGCGAACGCCGGCGGCGACACCATCAACTCCATCAAGCAGGCCTCCGAGTTCGGGATCGTGCAGGGCGGCCAGAAGCTCGCCGGCCTCTTGATCTTCATCACCGACATCCACGCGCTCGGGCTCAAGACCGCGCAGGGTCTCATTTTCACCGACCCCTGGTATTGGGATCAGAACGACGCCAATCGCGCATTCGCCAAGGAGTATTTCGCGGCGCACGGCCGCATGCCGAGCTATACCGTGGTCGGAGTCTACTCGGCCGTGTTTCACTATCTGCGCGCCGCCGAGGCGCTCGGCAGCCATGCCGACGGCAAGGCGATGGTGGCGAAGATGAAGGAGCTGCCGACCGAGGACAAGCTCATGGGCAAAGGCAGCGTGCGCATCGACGGGCGCAAGATCCACCCGATGTACCTGTTCGAGGTGAAGAAGCCCGACGAGAGCAAAGGTCCGTGGGATTATTACAAGCAGCTCGCAACCATTCCGGCGGAAGAAGCCTGGCGACCGCTCGACCAAGGCGAATGTCCGCTGGTGCGAAAATGAGCTCGCGCTTCAAATCCCCGCTCGTCATGCCCGGCACCCGGGAAGGCCTTCGGCACGCCCGCCCCCGGTTCTACGCTCACCGGCATTGTCGGCGCCGCGAACGCAACAGCAGCCGCTTCGGCGGCGGCGAGTATGAGCGCCGCCGGGGGCATGCACGCGCGGTAGATGATCGGCGGGCACCACGCGGCAGAGCAATCGAGCGCCCGCCTCACTGGTGCCTAGGCTGGAGTGGCGAGGGGCTTTCCCTTCTCCACAACATAGGTGATGAGAATTCTAGACTTGGCGTCGCCGGCCTTACCACCCGCATGGGGGGTTTCGGGCGATATTTGAAAGGCATCGCCTGCCTTGAGCATGCGGGTCGGTTGGCCTTGGATGGGAAGCTCGAAACCGCCTTCCATGACATAGGCGGATTCGATTCCCGGATGCGTGTGTCGCCCGACCGCCACGCCCGGCTCTATTGTTGCCTCCACAAGCAGCGTCACATAGCCCGGCGCCGGACCGTCCGTCTGCGACAAAATCTTTCGAGTGACGCCGCCGGTCGCCGCGGGTGGCGCACCCTGGGCCGACGCCGCGGTGGCAACAAACTCCGTAATTCCGCAGATCGCGCATGACGCGAAACCCGCGAATCCTCGCCGTGTCAGCATGACACCCTCCCTGCCTTCTGTCCGGGTCACCAGCGCCCAGACTTAATCTTGCGCATATCGTAAGTCTTTGACGATTGCGTTGACAAGGTGAAAGGCCCGGGCTTGCGGGTCATCCGGATGGACTAGGGATTGATCGAGGGATCGGTGTGATCAGCTCTGGACCAACCCCGCCACGATACCGGGTGCATGGTCGTGAACGGGCGAGAGATGGAAAGCCTTCTCGGGAAAACGCACTTACCCCATCGGAACTGGTCGCCGGCGACAATTGCCGGCGGCTTGAAGGATGCCGCGCGGCAACGGTTTCAACGCAAGGACTGGCGCAGTCTTTCCCGCGTCCGATCGGTGGCTTCTTCTTTCGCCCACAACAGGATTGCACCAACAATGCCGAGCACGAGCCAGACCGGCTGCTTGAGAAAATAAGGCTGGAGCACGTCGCACCAGAGCAGTGCAAGCCGCTCGACGGCCGGCTGGAGCGCGGCGAGCCAGCTTCTGGGGATATTCTCCCAGACCGAGCCGACGCTGCTGACATACATGCTCCGAGCGAAGACCGACGTGGCGCCATCGTAACCCAATGCCGCAGCCGCGGCGGTGAGCGACAAGAGACCAACGAACCGACATACAAAGCGGATCATCTCTGCTTCCGATCGATCCCGCTCGCGCCGTGACTGCGTCCCAAGTCACTTGGCCTTAAGTCACCTGGCCTTAAGTCACCTGGCCCCAAGTCACCTGGCCCCAAGTCACTGGCCCCAAGTCACTGGCCCCAAGGCGGGCGAGCGGCCAAGCCGTGCCATCGGGACTGCAATGTGGACGCCAGGGCGGTTTCACATTCGTTGGACTCGGAAACCGCTCTAGAGTCCTTACGTCTGACGCGCTTTCTGCGGCCAACCGGTTCCGACTTCGCGGGAAAGCGCTTTAACGACCGGAGAGGCTGCCGCTTCACGGTTAGAAAACCGTGAACGCCGCGTCTCCCGTTTCAGTGGCGGGATACCAGTCGCATTGCGCCGGGCGTCGATTCTGTGGCACCAAGCCCGCGGCGCCTGTTACGGGGGGCGCTCCTGCACCGGCAGCTTCGGCAATTTCCACACCAGTCGGGAGAGACCATCGTGCAGCGTGGATTGGCGATCGTGGCCGCAGCGTTCTGGCTCGCGCTCGGCGCCGCGGCGACGGCGCAGACATCGCCAGCGCAGACGTCAACGGCGCAGAGCTGGCCGACGCGAACGGTGCGGATCATCATTCCGCTGGCAGCCGGAGGCGGCGGCGACGTTTTTGCCCGCCTCCTGGCCGACGAGCTGCAGCGGAAATACGGCCAGCCGTTCGTGGTCGAGAACCGTCCCGGCGGCGGGCTCAACATCGGCGCGCGCGCCTGCGCCGAAGCGCCGCCCGACGGCTACACGCTCTGCATCATGTCGAGCGAACCCGTGGTCTACAACCAGTTCCTGTTCCGCAGCCTTCCGTTCAATCCCGAGAAGGATTTCGAGCCGATTGCCAATCTGTTCTTCAACCTAGAAGCGCTGGTGGTGAATGCGCAGCTCAAGGTCAAAACCATTCCCGACCTGATTGCGCTTGCAAAGGCCCGACCCGGCACCTTGAGCTACGGCACATTCTCCTTCGTGCTGGTGCAGTTCATGGAGAAGCTCAAGAAGACGCACGATATCGACATCGTGCGGGTGCCCTTCCGCAGCGGCAACGAGGTCGTCAACGCCATCATGTCGGGCACGACGCCGGTCGCCCTGCTGGGCCTGAGCAACATGCTTTCCCAGATCCGAAGCGGTCACATCACCGGCATCGCGCTCAGCGCCAATGCGCGCTCGCCGTTGTTCCCGGATATGCCGACGCTCAAGGAAGCGACCGGCGAGAATTATCCGGTGACCTGGTTCGGATTGTTCGCGCCGGCGGGCACGCCACGGCCGATCATCGAGCGGGTCCATGCCGATGTCGTGGAGATCACCAGCGATCCTACCTTCCGGCAGAAGAACTATGTCGAGCGCGCCATCGAGTATGGCGTGAACACGCCCGAAGCGTTCGCGCGGTTCATCGTGCAAACCCGCGCCGAGGCCGCACAGCTTGCCAAGGAATCGGGCGCGCCGCTGCAATAATGCGTCTTGATATCGTCCGCGCGAGCGGCGGCTCGAGACCGGTCCGGGCGGGCTCGCACGCCATCAGGTCGGGAAGACCCTCCTACTTGAACCATTCAGGCCGCGGATCGGGAATGAAGCCGTCGCGGTTGGGCATCTGCACGCGCGGAAGGGTCTCGGCGTCGAGCACCGCCGCCTT
>DASYSQ010000096.1:0-23108 GCA_036003145.1 Pseudolabrys sp. | reverse complement strand
AGCCAGGACGCAATTGATGCGATGCTGGCGGAACTCGATGGGCCGCCCAATGCCGCACCGCAAGTGGCGGTCCCTCAGCCGGGGGCCCCAGCTGCGGACGTACTCGACCTGACCGAGGCGATGGCGGAACCGACTCCGTCGCCGGGACCTGCACCGACCTTCCGCACCATTGACGGGACATCCGACGTCGTGTTCTCCACCAAACCAGAGCCGCCACCCGATCGCGCGCTGATTTCGAACGAGACCGTCGCCGCGGTCGACAGCGCCTTCAACACGCTTGCGCATACCGTGATCGGGCAGAACGCTCGCACGCTCGAGGATCTGGTTCGGGAAATGTTGCGGCCGATGCTCAAGTCATGGCTTGACGACAATCTGCCCGGCATGGTCGAGCGCATTGTGCGCGCGGAGATCGAGCGCGTCTCACGCGGCCGGCCTTAGAGCCACCATCCAATTGATGGCGATTTCCGTCGTCATGCCCGGCCATAGCCGTCCAAGGGACGGCGTGCTTTCGCACACCTATGTGCCGGGCATCCACGTCTTCGGGCTTTGCCGAAAGATCAAGACGTGGATGGCACCGGAAGTCGGGCTTGCCCGACTTCCGCGCCATTTGACTGCGCAGGTCGGGTAGAACCGACCTGCGGTGACACGCCCCGGCCATGACGATGATTGGATTTCCGGCAGATGCCTGCGCGCCGGGGATATTTCACGGCAATACAGCTAAACACCCTTCGCGTGCTGCCTGAGTTCTTGCGCAAACCACAATCCCATCGCCAGCAAACCCATCGCTGCAATCACGAACACCGGCACCGCGGTGAATCGGTCGAAAACGATTCCGTTGATGGCGACGCCCAGTGTCTGTCCGAGATAAAGCGCGGAGGAAAAAATCGCGACCGCAGTGCCGCGCGCTTCCGGAGTCATCTGCGTTGCGTTCGTCTGCAATGTGTTGTGCAGCATGTAGTAGCCGAGCCCGATAGCGGTGATGGCAAACGGCGCAATGTAAACGTGCGGCGCAAATGCAATTGTCGTGTAGGCAATTGCGAGCATCATCCCGCCGCCGGTGGCGAGCCCGGTCTGCCCGAGCCGGCCCACAAGTCTGCGAACCGACAGGCTGTAGATCAGCCCGCCGATCGCGAAGGCGCCGACGAACAGGCCGACGACCGCGAAATTGACGCCGAAGCGCAAGTGCAGATCGGCGCCGACATAGGTGAAAGCGCCGAACATGAAAGCGCTCTCGATGAAGCCCAGTACGATGATCAACCGCGCCCACGGCGAGCGCAGCACGGTGGCGTAATCGGTGACGAAGCCGCGCGAGCGCGTGGCGGTGGCGTGGCCCGCGTGCGTGATCGGGTTGCGGAAGAATTCGATTAGCAGCGCGATGGTCGCGACGGCGAAGAGCGCGGAGAGAAAAAAGAACACACGACGCCATCCGAGGAAGTCGCCGAGAATGCCGCCGGCCGCCTGGCCGAACAATTGCCCGAGAATCTGCCCCGACAGGAACGTGCCGAGCACCTGCTGGCGGCGCTCGTAGGGGATCACGTCGCCGAGAAAGGCCATGGCCAGTGGAATGATCCAGCCGGCCGACAGCCCGCATGCGAGACGCGCCGCCACCAGCGCCGGTAGCGAGCTGGCGAGCCCGCACATTAACACCAGCACGGTCGACATCGCGGCGGCAGCGGTGACGCAGGCATATTTGCCGAAACGATCGCCGACCGGGCCGATGATCAACTGCACCGAGCCGTGGGCCAGAGCGTATGCGGTGACCACGATCGAGGCTGCACCGACGCTGACCCCGAGGTCGGCCGAAATCTGCGGCAACAGCGAATCTGACACCCGCACCATCGACTGGCTGGCGAAGGAGGCCAGCGCCAGCAGCGTGATGGCGCTGGTCGCGCTGCCGCGCAAAACGGGCGGGGTTGAGGGCAAAGTTGACTCCGGCGGGCTCGACGGGCTTTCTACCGCGCGAACGACTTCAAGCAAAACGGCGATGATCGATAAGACCTATCAGCCTTCGGAGGTCGAGGGCCGCATCTACGGGACTTGGGAACAGGCGGGCGCCTTCCGTGCCGGTCAGCCCGGGCGCGCCGGCGCGAAGCCGTATTCTATCGTCATTCCGCCGCCGAACGTGACCGGCTCATTGCATATGGGCCATGCGCTCAACAACACGCTCCAGGACATCCTGTGCCGCTTCGAGCGCATGCGCGGCAAGGACGTGCTCTGGCAGCCAGGCACCGACCATGCCGGCATAGCGACCCAGATGGTGGTCGAGCGTCAGCTGATGGAGCGGCAGGAGAAGAGCCGGCGCGAGATGGGGCGCGAGGCTTTCCTCAAGCGGGTCTGGGAGTGGAAGGCAGAGAGCGGCGGCACGATCGTCAATCAGTTAAAGCGCCTCGGGGCCTCCTGCGACTGGTCGCGCGAGCGCTTCACGATGGATGAGGGGCTTTCACAGGCCGTTCTTAAAGTTTTTGTAGAACTTTACCGTGCCGACCTCATCTACAAGGACAAGCGGCTGGTCAACTGGGATCCGAAGCTGCTGACCGCCATTTCCGACCTTGAAGTGGTCCAGGTCGAGACCAAGGGCCACCTCTGGCACCTGCGCTATCCGATCGAAGGGAAGACGTTCAACCCGGAGGACCGCTCGACGTACATCGTCGTTGCGACGACGCGGCCCGAGACAATGCTCGGTGACACCGCGGTGGCGGTGCATCCGGACGACGAGCGCTACAAGAAACTGGTGGGCAAGAACGTGATCCTGCCGCTGGTGGGCCGGACGATTCCGATCATCGCCGATGAGTATTCCGACCCGGAGAAGGGTTCGGGCGCGGTCAAGATCACGCCGGCGCACGACTTCAATGATTTCGAGGTCGGCAAACGGCATAACCTGCCGCAAGTCAGCGTCCTGAATCGCGAGGGAAAAATACGAGACTATGAGAAGCACCTATCGTTGACCGCTGAAGAAGATCTTCTGCATCGGACTCGAGGCTCGGTCATTGTTACTGACTCTGCGGACCCCGAGATCCAAGCTTTAAAAGCAATTCCTTCGGAGCTTCGCGGAAAAGATCGCTTTGTTGCTCGCAAACTCGTTGTGGAGATGCTGCAAGCCGCAGGGATGTTGGAAAAGATCGAGCCGAATGCGCACGTCGTCCCGCACGGCGACCGCTCCAACGTGGTGATCGAGCCGTTCTTGACCGACCAGTGGTACGTCAACGCAAAAGAACTGGCGAAGCCCGCCATCGCCGCGGTGCGTTCAGGAAAAACAAAATTCGTCCCGCGGAATTGGGAGAAGACCTATTTTGACTGGATGGAAAACATCCAGCCCTGGTGCATCTCGCGCCAGCTCTGGTGGGGCCACCAGATTCCAGCATGGTACGGACCTGACGGGAAAGTTTTTGTCGCAACGACCGAAGCCGAAGCGCAAAGCGAGGCGGACAGGCACTACGGCAAGAAGTCCGCATTGGCGCGCGACGAGGACGTGCTCGACACGTGGTTCTCGTCCGCACTCTGGCCGTTCTCGACGCTGGGCTGGCCTGACAAGACCCCGGAGCTTGCGCGCTTCTACCCGACGTCAACGCTGGTCACCGGCTTCGACATTATCTTCTTCTGGGTTGCGCGCATGATGATGATGGGTCTTCATTTTATGCAAAAGGAGCGCCCAGGCGCTCCGTTGGAGGAAGTGGTCCCGTTCCACGACGTCTATATCCACGCGCTGGTGCGCGATGCGTCCGGCGCGAAGATGTCGAAGTCGAAAGGCAACGTCATCGATCCGCTGGCGCTGATCGATGAATATGGCGCCGATGCATTGCGCTTCACGCTTGCCGCCATGGCGGCGCAGGGCCGGGACATCAAGCTTTCCACGCAACGTGTTGAGGGCTACCGCAATTTTGCGACCAAGCTTTGGAACGCTGCGCGGTTCGCCGAGATGAATGGTTGTGCAACGATTGCAAAGTTCGATCCGAAGGCGGCGAAGGAAACGCTCAATCGCTGGATCGCGCACGAAACGGCGAGGGCCGCCGCCGAGATTACCGAAGCGATCGAAGCCTATCGCTTCAATGATGCGGCGAACGCTGCCTATCGCTTCGTCTGGAACATTTATTGCGACTGGTACCTGGAGCTCGCGAAGCCTCTGCTCACCGGGCCGGATGGCGCTGCAAAATCCGAAACGCAGGCCATGGTGGCCTGGGCGCGCGATGAGATTCTCAAATTGCTGCAGCCGTTCATGCCGTTCATCACGGAAGAATTGTGGGCGGTGACCGGCAAGCATGACGCGCTGCTGGCGCTCAATGCATGGCCAGCGCTCGTGGGTCTCGTCGACGAAAAGGCCGAGGGCGAAATCGGCTGGGTCATCGATCTCGTCACAGCAATCCGGTCCGTGCGCGCGGAAATGAATATCACGGCGGCAATCCCGCTGGTGCTGGCCGGCGCGTCGGCCGAGACCAAGGCACGGGCTGAACGCTGGGCGGAATTCATCAAGCGGCTTGCGCGCGTGTCGGAGATTTCGTCAGCGCCCGCGGCTCCGCAGGGTTCGGTGCAACTCGTCGTGCGCGGGGAAACGGCCGCATTGCCGCTCAAGGGCGTGATCGACATTGCCGCCGAGCGTGCGCGCTTGACAAAGGAAATGCAGAAGGCCGACGCCGATATTGCCCGTGTCGATGCCAAACTCGGCAATCCGAACTTCATGTCACGGGCACCGGAAGAAGTCGTCGAAGAGGAAAGGGAAAAGCGCGAAGAAGCGCTCGCGCGCAAGGCCAAGATCGCGGAGGCGCTGGAGCGGCTCAAGGGCGCGACATGATCGATCCGAACAACCGGCCCGGCGGCGATACGGTCGTCCTCACCGCCAAGAGCGCCAACAAGATCCAGTGGTTCGACGCCGGCACGCTGGCGCACCTCGCGGATCTCGACATGCCGGCTTCGACCCACGAGCTGATCCGCTCGCCGGACGGGAGCAAGGTTTATGCGTCGGTCTATGGCGGCGGCATCTTCGGCAAAAACAAGGATCCCGACCGCCGTATCGCGGTGATCGACCTCGCTTCGAAATCGCTGGAACGCACGATCGACATCGGCGCCAATATCGCGCCGCACAGCGTCATGATGGACGCTTCCGGCACGCTGTGGTCCACGGCCGAGCTTGGCAACGCGGTCCTGGCCATTGATCCGGGGGCGGGGAAGGTCGATCGCATCGATCTTGGCGGCTCGCCACACTGGATCGCGGTCAGCCATCCAACCGGGAAACTGTTCGCGTCATTCAAGACCAGGGAAGCCGTTGCGGTGGTCGACACCGCATCGCGCCGGATGGTCGGTGCGATCCCAATTCCGCACGGCGCCGAGGGCATCGCTGTTACGCCGGACGGGGAAACGCTTTTTGTCTGCGCACACTGGAAAGGCGTCGTGCACGTGTTCGATACGCGCGCGCACGTGCTGCGCAAGACCATCACCATCGGAGGCGCACCGGGTGAGGCCAATCAGCTGCGCCGCGTGCGGGTTTCGCCGGATGGGCACTACGTCTGTGCCTCGTCACATGTGGACAACTTTGCGGCGGTCTACGAGTCTGCGACGTTGAAGCAGATCGCTGGCTTCGACACGCCGAAAGCGCCCATGGGGTTTGGCTTCGCCGCCGACGGCGAGCACGCCTATCTCTGCTGCCACGATGCCGCAATTACGCTTGAGTTCGAGCTGGCGAGCGGCCGGATCACGCGCCAGTTTCCGACCGCGGCGGGCTGCGAATTCATCGTCTCGTACTGAGGCCGTATGAAGATTTTTCTCGCCGGGGCAGGTGGCGCGATTGGACGGCGGCTTACGCCGCTCCTGCGATCCGCAGGACACGCCGTTTTCGGCACCACCCGTGCGGCAGACAAGGCCGGAGCGTTGCGCGCTCTCGGCGCCGAGCCGGTGGTCGTCGATGTTTTTGATGCACAAGCGCTCGCCCGCGCAGTCCATGCGGCTGCCCCTGACGTCGTCCTGCATCAGCTCACCGATCTCGCATTTGCACCGGGCACGCCTCAATACGAGGAAGGTCTTACACGCAATGCCCGCCTGCGCATCGAAGGCACGCGCAACCTGGCGGATGCCGCGAAAGCGGCCGGCGTGCGGCGGATGATCACGCAGAGTATTGCCTTCGTCTACGCGCCGGGTGATGTCGCACGCGACGAGACTGATCCGCTTGATCTGTCGGCAGCCGGCGCGCGCAAGCGCACGGTCGATGGTGTGGTAGCGCTCGAACAGGCGACGCTAGAACTGCCGGAAGGCATCGTGCTGCGCTACGGCTATCTTTACGGCCCCGGCACCTGGTTCGAGGATGCCAAGCGGTCGAAGCCGGCGTTGCACGTGGATGCGGCTGCGGAGGCGGCGTTGCTTGCCGTGAGCAAAGGCAGGCACGGCATCTACAACATCGCGGAAGACGACGGCGCGATCTCGAGCGAGAAGGCCAAGCGTGACCTCGGCTTCGATGCGGGGTTCAGGATTCCGGCTTGAACGGCTTGCTCAGGAACGGCGAGCCCTTCAAGCCATAACGCCACGGCTTCTTGGCGGCCTTGGTAATCCCGATCCGCACGCCGGTCGCGATGACCGGCGTGCTGCTGCGCGCGCGCAATTCAAACGGCGCGCGGTCGAGCGCCAGGCCGTTCTGTTTTCGTGTGATGCCTAACGCCTCGCATAATTTTCCCGGACCGGAGCAGAGTGCACGCACCTCATACAGGCCGCGCCGCCGCCGCATCGCCGCCAGTCCATGTACGGGCTCAAGCGCGCGGATCAGCACCGCGCTGGCGCTGCCTTCTTCCTCGCACACGAAATTGAGGCACCAGTGGATACCGTAGGACCGGTAGACGTAGACGTAGCCGGCCGGGCCGAACATCACGGCGTTGCGCTCGGTGGGGCCGATATAGGAGTGGGCCGCCGGGTCGGTGTGATGATAGGCCTCGACCTCGACGATCGTGCCGCCGACGCCACCGACGAACAACGTCGCACCGATGAGCTCGGGCGCGACCTTGTGCACGGAGCGGTCGAAAAATGAGCGGCGGAGGCAAGGGGGCGCAGGCATTGGCGCGCACGCTACACAGTCCGGTCGGCCCCGCGAAAGCAGGGGCAGCGACCCTGGCCGGGGTGATGCTTGGCGGCCACAGGGCCCCCCGGCAGACACTGCCGGCGCCTCGTCGACGCCTTTTGGTCCGACAGAGAATCCGCACAAGCGAATTCGCCTTGGCAGCGGGAGCTAAAGCGTTACGTGAGGACATTTTGGGCCTCACGGCGCTGTGTCTCGTTTGCAACACAAGGAGAAGATTTAAGCATACACACTGAACGTCCCTGCTGGCGCCGCGATTCGGCCATACCATCAAACCACATCGAGGCCCGCTAGAGGCGGGGTATCGCCTCGACAGGCGCCGGCGGGCCACCCCGGCAAAGCCGTAACCGGGGCCGGGCGACAAGAGACTATGGACGCCAAGACCAGTTTGAAGTCGAAACTGCCGAGCCGGCACGCCACCGAAGGCCCGGAGCGTGCGCCGCATCGCGCCTTTTATTACGCAATGGGTCTGACCACCGAGCAGATCCACCAGCCGCTCGTCGGTGTTGCCACCTGCTGGAACGAGGCAGCGCCCTGCAATATCGCGCTGATGCGCCAGGCGCAGGTCGTCAAGCGCGGCGTTGCCGCGGGGGGCGCCACCCCGCGCGAATTCTGCACCATCACTGTTACCGACGGCATCGCCATGGGCCATGCCGGCATGAAGTCCTCACTGCCTTCGCGGGAAGTCATCGCCGACAGCGTCGAACTCACCGTGCGCGGCCATGCCTATGATGCCCTGATCGGCCTTGCGGGCTGCGACAAGTCACAGCCCGGCATGATGATGGCGATGTGCCGCCTCAACGTGCCGTCGATCTACATCTATGGCGGCTCGATCCTGCCCGGCACGTTCAAGGGCAAGCCTGTCACCATTCAGGATGTGTACGAAGCGGTCGGCAAACATTCCGTCGGACAGATGTCCGACGAAGATCTCGACGTTCTTGAACAGAATGCCTGTCCATCGGCCGGCGCATGCGGTGCGCAATTTACGGCCAACACGATGGCGACGGTATCGGAAGCCATCGGTCTCGCGCTTCCCTATTCGGCCGGCGCGCCGGCGCCATACGAGATCCGCGACAAGTTCTGCATGCTTGCAGGCGAAATGATCATGGATCTGATCGTCAAGCAGATCCGTCCGCGCGATATTGTTACGCGCAAGGCGCTCGAAAATGCGGCCGCGGTCGTCGCTGCGACCGGCGGCTCGACCAATGCTGCGCTGCATTTACCGGCGATCGCGCATGAGTGCGGTATCGAATTCACGCTGTTCGATGTCGCCGAAGTCTTCAAAAAGACTCCTTATGTCGCAGATTTGAAACCAGGTGGCCGTTATGTCGCCAAGGATATGTTCGAAGCTGGTGGTGTGCCGCTTCTTATGAAAACACTTCTCGATCACGGCTACCTGCACGGCGATTGCCTGACGGTCACCGGACGCACGATCGCCGAGAATTTGAAGAGCGTGAAATGGAATCCCGATCAGGACGTCGTGCGCCCTGCCGATAAACCGCTGCTGCCGACGGGCGGTGTGGTCGGGCTCAAAGGTAATCTCGCGCCCGAAGGCGCGATCGTGAAGGTCGCCGGCATGAAGACGCTGAAGTTCAGCGGCCCGGCGCGCTGCTTCGACGGCGAGGAAGCCTGCTTCGATGCGGTCAAGCATCGCAAATACAAAGACGGCGACGTTCTGGTAATCCGCTACGAGGGGCCGCGCGGCGGCCCTGGTATGCGCGAGATGCTCTCGACGACGGCCGCGCTTTATGGCCAGGGCGCGGGCGAAAAAGTCGCACTGATCACCGATGGGCGGTTCTCGGGCGCAACCCGCGGGTTCTGTGTCGGCCATGTTGGGCCTGAGGCAGCGATCGGTGGCCCGATCGGTCTGATCCGCGACGGCGACATCATCGAGATTGACGCGGTAAAGGGCACGCTCGACGTCAAGCTTTCCGCGGACGAATTCGCCAGGCGCCAGAGCCAGTGGAAGCCGCGCGAGAACGAATTCGGATCCGGTTATTTGTGGAAATACGCCCAGCAGGTGGGGCCTGCCGTCAACGGCGCGGTGACGCATCCGGGCGGCGCGGGCGAGAAAGAGTGTTATGCGGACACCTGAGAGCATCCTCCGCGTCTTGTTGCTCGGCGGCCTGTTGGCCGCTGCGCCGGCGCATGCGCTCGACGGCAGCAAGACCAATGGCACTGTGGGTCCGCCGCCGATGACGCCGATGGAGGCGTTCCGTTCCGGCGCGAATTGGCTCAAGGCCGGCGAAACCGTCAAGGCGGTGAACTCGCTCGAATATGCCGCCGAAAAAGGTCACGCGATTGCGCAGTGGAAGCTCGGTCGCATGTACGCCGAAGGTGATGGCGTCGCGCAGAACGATCTCAAGGCGTTCGAATATTTCAGCCGTATCGCCGACAGCCACGCCGACGACAATCCGGACACGCCGCAATCCCGCTTCGTCGCCAACGCATTCGTCGCGCTTGGTCACTATTATCTCGAGGGCATCGCGAAGACCGAGATCAAGCCCGATCCGGCGCGCGCCAGAGAGATGTTTGCCTACGCGGCGTCGTATTTCCGCGATCCGGATGCGCAGTACTATCTCGCGCGGCTTTATCTCAATGGCACCGGTGCGCCGCGCGATGCGCGCACCGCGGCGCGCTGGTTCGGCCTCTCGGCCCAGAAAGGCCAGTGCGAGGCGCAGGCGATGCTCGGCGCCATGTTGTTCGAGGGCGATCACGTGCCGCGTCAGGCCGCGCGCGGGCTGATGTGGCTCGCGCTCGCCAAGGACAGCGCGCGTTCCGATCAGGCCTGGATCACGAAGCTCTACGACAGCGCCATGCAGCAGGCGAGCGAAGACGAACGCGCGCTCGCCGCCGTCTATCTTCGCCACTGGCTGGAGACGCGGCGGGAGTAAACGAAGTTCAATATTCAGAGGACGTTTTTCTGTCATGGCCGGGCTCGTCCCGGCCATCCACGTCTTTGGGCGGCGCGCTATTTGTTAAGACGTGGATACCCGGCACATGGGCGTGCGAAGGCACGCCGTCCTTCAGACGGCTAAGGCCGGGGCATGACGGATAAAGGGCATAACGGATAAGAGTCACCGCCCCTCGATATCCAGATCGACATAGACGGGGACGTGGTCGGACGGTTTGTCCCAGCCGCGGACATGGCGGTCGATGCCGGCGTCTGTCAATCGATCGGCCGCTTGCGGTGACAGCAACAGGTGATCGATGCGGATGCCGTCGTCCTTCGCCCAGGCGCCAGCCTGATAATCCCAGAAGGTATAAAGGTCGGACGCATCGCTCACCGCGCGGATCGCGTCGGTCAATCCGAGGTTGACGAGGGCCCGGAATTTCTCGCGCGTCTGCGGCAGGAACAGTGCGTCATTTTTCCACGCGTCAGGCCGTCGCGCATCCATCGTGGTCGGAATGACATTGTAGTCGCCGGCCAGGAGCATCGGCTCTTCCAGTTTAAGTCGTTCACGTGAGAAATTAATGAGCCGCGTCATCCAATTGAGTTTGTATGCGTATTTGTCCGTCTGCGGCGGGTTGCCATTGGGCAGATAAAGGCTGACCACGCGCAGCGCTCCGGTTTTGGTCGAAACGATCGCTTCCAGAAAACGGGCCTGCACGTCGGCATCGTCGCCGATCAGTCCGGGCGCAACCTCATCGAACGGCAGCTTCGACAGGAGGGCGACGCCGTTGAAGGTTTTCTGGCCATGCACTGCGACGTTGTAGCCGAGCGCCTCCAGCGGCTCGCGCGGAAACGCCTCGTCAGTGCATTTGACCTCCTGCAGGCACACAATGTCCGGCTGTCGTTCCTTAAGCCACGCCTGGAGGTTGTCCATGCGCTGGCGAATTGAATTGACGTTCCAGGTGGCTATTCGCATGGGTTTTTATGTCCGGAGGGGACGAATAATGCAGTATTCACTGTGTTTATCGGCCAGCGCAGGTATATGCACTGGTAAACGTTTATATGCTAGGAAAGCCGTCAACGCGGTCCCAAACTGAGAAAGCAAGCCATTCCGCGGATTAGGGAGCGTTCGGGCAGGCGCACATAAGTCCGGACCGAAATTACGGATGATCAAGCGACAATGGCTCATTGGTGGGGCGGCCCTCGCCCTGGTGGGAATTGCCGTGCTTGTGCGCGGCTTCTGGACCACGGACGGGGTGGCGGCGCGGCAGAATGAGGCCCGCCCGGTGCCGGTTGAAACGGCTGTGGCCGGGCGCAAAACCATGCCGGTGCGTCTCACCGCTCTCGGAAACGTAACGCCCGTCGCCAGCGTTGCGATCAAGACGCAGGTCGACACGACCATCACAGAGGTTCATTTCCGCGACGGCGCCTCGGTGCAGAAAGGCGACCTGTTGTTCACGCTGGATTGCCGGCAGATCGAGGCCGACATGAAGCGCGTCCAGGCCATTATCGACGGCGCGCAATCCACGCTTGAGCAGGCACAGCGGGATGTCGAGCGCTACACCGATCTCGTTGGCAGGAATGCGACGCCCATCGTCACGCTCAACAATGCACAGACTGCGGTCAACGTGTCCCGGGCCACCGCGGAGTCGAATCGCGCGCAGCTTGAGAATCTGAAGGTCCAGCTCAGCTTCTGCTCAATCCGGGCGTCGATTTCCGGCCGCATCAGCATGGCCAACGTGAAGGTCGGAAATTTCGTGCGTCAGGCCGACACCGCGCCGATGGCGACCATCAATCAGATGGTGCCTGTCTATGTGAGCTTCACGGTGCCGCAGAAAAATCTTCCAGATATCCGAAAGGCAATCGCTGCCGAGACCGCGACCGTGGAGGCGATCATTCCCGGCGACGACAAGCGCGCCAGCGGACAGGTCACGATGATCGAGAACAGTGTCGATTCGGCGACCGGCATGGCAACGGTTCGGGCGACGATGCCGAACAAGGACGAACTGCTCTGGCCCGGCACCCTTGTCACCACCGACATGACTTTGCGAAATGAAGAGGGCGTCGTGGTGCCCGCGCAGGCCGTGCAGGTCAGCCAGACCGGGACGTTCGTATTCGTCATCAAGGATGGCGTCGCTCAGGTTCAGGTCGTGAAGGTCGAGCGTCAGATCGGGACCGAAAGCGTGATCGCTTCGGGTCTCAACGGCGGCGAAACCGTCGTCACCGAGGGACAGTTGCTGCTGTCGAGCGGCACTCGCGTCAACGTCCGCACGCCCAAGGTCGCCGGTAGCTGAGCATGAATATCTCGGAAACCTGTATTCGCCGCCCGGTGCTGACGACGCTGATGACGGCGTCGTTGATCGTTTTCGGCATTTTCGCCTATCGGCTGCTGCCGGTGGCCGCCTTGCCGGCCGTGGATTTCCCGACCATCCAGATCACGGCGCAATTTCCCGGCGCCAGCCCGGAAACGATGGCGTCGTCGGTTGCATCGCCGATCGAGCGCCAGCTGTCGACGATCTCCGGCATCACGTCGATGAACTCGTCATCCTCCCTTGGATTGGCGCAGATCACGATCCAGTTCGATCTCGGCCGCAATATCGATGGCGCTGCGCTCGATGTGCAGACCGCGCTCGCGACCTCGGCGCGCCTGCTGCCGATCGAAATGACGATACCTCCGTCATTCCGCAAGGTGAATCCCGGTGACTTTCCGGTCCTCTATGTGAGCCTGCGCTCGGACACGGTACCGCTGTCGACGGTTGACGACTACGCCGAGACCGTTCTTGCGCCCCAGCTGTCGCAATTGCCGGGCGTCGCGCAGGTGCTGGTCTATGGCGCGCAGAAATTCGCGGTTCGCGTTCAGGTCAATCCGATCGAGGCGGCCGCCCGCAATATCGCGCTTGAAGATGTGCGCAGTGTCGTTGCCAAGGCCAATTCGAGCACGCCCGTCGGCGTCCTGACCGGACCGAAGCAGAGCGTGACGCTGGCCGCCACCAGCGCGATGCCGCATGCGGCCGACTATCGCGATGTGGTCGTGACCTATCGCAATGGCGCGCCGGTCAAGCTCAACCAGATTGCCCGCGTGATCGACAGCGTCGAAAACGACAAGGTCGCCACCTGGTTCAACGATGCGCGCGCCATCGTGTTGGCGATCCAGCGTCAGCCTGATGCGAACACGGTGCAGGTCGTCGACCTTGTGCGCCAAGCGCTGCCGGCCATGCGCGCGCAGGTGCCGCCTTCGATCCAGATGGAGCCTTTATTCGACCGCTCGCTCTCCATTCGCGCGGCGGTAACGGACGTGCAGGAGACGCTGGCGATTGCGATTACGCTCGTCATCATGGTGATCTTCCTGTTCCTGCGGAAAGTTTCGGCCACCATCATTCCGGCGCTGGCCGTGCCGGTGTCGTTGGTCGGCACTTTCGCCGCGATGTATGCGTTCGGATTCTCCATCAATAACATGACGCTGCTCGCGCTCACCTTGTCCGTCGGCTTCGTCGTCGACGACGCCATCGTGATGCTCGAAAACATCGTGCGCCACATTGAAGGCGGCATGCGACCGTTCGAGGCGGCGCTGAAAGGCTCGCGCGAGATCGGCTTCACCATCGTGTCGATCACCTTCTCGCTGATCGCGGTGTTCATCCCGGTACTGCTGATGGGTGGCATGGTCGGCCGCGTGTTCCGCGAGTTCGCCGTGTCGATCGCGGTCGCAATCGTGGTGTCGGGCTTCGTTTCGCTCACGCTGACGCCGATGCTGTGCGCGCGCGTTCTCGGCAGCCATCATCCGGAGGGTGAGAAGCAGTTCATTGTACTGCGGATATTCGAGCGGTTCTTCGAGTGGATGCTCAGCACATATCAGTGGACGCTCGATAAGGTGTTGGCCTTCAAGCCGATCGTGTTGGGGATCACCCTTGCCACGTTCTTCGTCACCATCGCGCTCTATATCGTGGTGCCCAAGGGCTTCTTTCCGACGGAGGATACCGGCTACGTCATCGGTATTACCGAAGGCGCGACCGACATTTCGTTCCCGGCAATCTCGCAGCTTCAGCGCCAGGTTGCCGACCTTGTGCGCGCGGACCCGGCGGTTGCCTACGTAAATTCGACGGTCGGCACGGGTGGCCCCAACTCGGTCGGTAACAGCGGCCGCATGCTGGTGGCGCTCAAGCCGCGCAAGGAACGTGATGATCTGCAGACAATCCTCGCGCGCCTGCGCAAGAATTCGAACAGCGTGCCCGGTCTCGCGATCTATTTCCAGCCGATCCAGAACATCAATCTCGGCGGCAAGCTGGCCAAGAGCCAATATCAGTACACGCTGCAATCCAATGATACCGCGGCGCTCTATCGGCTTGCGCCGCAATTGCGCAACAAGATTTCGAAGATCGACGGTCTGCTGGACGTGACGATGGATCTCTACGTCACCAATCCGCAGGTGACGATCGATGTCGATCGCGAAAAAGCGGCGGTCTATGGGGTCACGGTCGATCAGGTCCGGCAAGAACTCTATAACGCATTCGGCGTGCGGCAGGTCGCCACCATCTACAGTCCGGTCAACTACTATCAGGTCATTCTCGAGACCCAGCCTGACTTCCAGGTCAGTCCGGATGATCTGGCACGCGTCTATCTGAAGACGACAAACGGCACGACGGTGCCGCTCTCGGCGGTCACCCGTTTCGAGCGCACAGTCGGTCCGCTGCAGGTCAATCACCAGGGCCAGCAGCCGGCGGTGACGATCGCGTTCAACCTTGCTCCCGGCTTCTCGCTCGGTCAGGCGGTGGACGCCATTCAGAAACTCGAGCGCGAGGATCGGCTGCCGGCGACGATCACGACCGGCTTCCAGGGTACGGCGCAGGTTTTCCAGGATTCTTTGCGCGGGCAGGGCATCCTGATCCTTGCTGCGATCTTTGCTGCCTACGTCGTGCTTGGCATTCTGTATGAAAGCTTCATCCACCCGATCACCATCATCTCCGGCCTGCCATCGGCGGGCATCGGCGCGATCCTGACGCTCATGCTGTTCCGCATGGATCTGTCGGTGATCGCCATGATCGGTATCGTGATGCTTGTCGGCATCGTGAAAAAGAACGCGATCATGATGATCGACTTCGCCCTTGAACGCCGCCGTGTTGGCCTTTCGGCCGAAGCCGCAATCCGCGAAGCGGCGGTGCTGCGCTTCCGTCCGATCATGATGACGACCTTCGCCGCGATCTTCGGCACGTTGCCGATCGCGCTCGGCACCGGCGCCGGTGCCGAACTGCGCCAGCCTCTCGGCGTTGCGGTGGTCGGCGGCCTGGTGCTTTCGCAGCTCCTGACGCTCTACATTACCCCGGTAATCTATCTCTATCTCGACCGGTTCGATCGGCTGCTCAAGCGGCGGCTCGAGCCGCAGCTTGAGGAAGTCAAAGAGGCTCCGCCCGCGGTTGCCGCGGAATAGCGGTTTCGGACGACACCGGCAGAATATATTTTTTGCACATTGCGGATGGACCCAGGCGGGTTGGTGTTTATCGCTTGGGCCTGTCAGCCCATTGTCCAAGGGGAGTGCAAGCATGCACAACATCTCACGCCGTAATTTTGTACTTTCGGCCACGGCAGCGTCCGCTGCCTTCGGCCTCAACGGTCCGCTTGAATTCATCGGCTCCGCACAGGCGCAGAGCTACGCCAACGCCAAGCTCCTCGATAAGGGCTTTCACAAATTCAAGTCCGGTGACGTCGAAGTCACCCAAATATACGACGGCATCTGGAATCGAACGCTGGAAGACGGGTTTGTGAAAAACGCGCCAGCCGATCAGGTCAAGGCCGCGCTCAAAGGTGCAGGCCTCGCCGACAACATTGTGCCGATCCCATTCACGATCACTGTCGTGAAGATGAAGGGTCAATACGTGATGTTCGATTCAGGCACGGGCGGCCAGGTTCAGCCAACCGCTGGTCTGATGGCGTCGAGAAACATGAAAGCTGCCGGTATCGATCCGGCCAAGATCAAGACGATCATCGTCACGCATTTCCACCCGGATCATATCTTCGGGTTGATGGCAAAAGAGACCAACGCGCAGAATTTTCCGAATGCCACGATCTACGTGCCGAAGGCCGAGCTCGCGTGGTGGACCGGCAACGTGCCGCAGCCGGCGCAAGGCATCAGCAACAGGGTCAAGGCGACACTGCAGGGTTGGAAGAACGTGCAGCAGGTTGACGGCGACAAGGACGTCATACCGGGCGTGCGCGCGATTTCGACACCGGGTCACACGCCGGGTCATACGAGCTATCTGGTGGGCTCCGGCAAAAAACCGTTGCTGGTGCTCGGAGATGTCACCAACATTCCGCTGCTGTTTGTGAGAAATCCGGGCTGGCAGGCGGTTTTTGACACTGACGGTGCGCTGGCGGAGATGAACCGGCGCAAGATTATCGATCGCGCCATTGCCGAAAATCTCACGGTGACTGGCTATCACTACAGCATGCCGGGTGCGGGCACGTTCAAGAAGGATGGAAGCGGCTACGCATTCGTCCCGGTGAAGGCCTAGGCTTTGACGTTTGGAATAGACGGCGCCGCTTCGGCGGCGCCTTCGCTTTTCATGGCTAGAGCGCGAAACTTGTGCCGCAGCCGCAAGAGGCTTTCGCCTTCGGGTTTTTCACCTTGAACGAGGCGCCGATCAGATCATCGACGAAATCGATTTCTGAACCGGCCATGTAGTTGACGGAGACGGGATCAATAAGCACGACCGCGCCCTCGCGGTTGATGACAAGATCGTCGGCCGCCTTCGCCCGTTCGACATCGAATTTATACTGAAAGCCCGAGCAGCCGCCGCCTTCCACGCTGACGCGCAACATGGCGCCGCTCGGCTCACCCTTGAGGATTTCGCCGATCCGCCGCGCCGCCCGTTCGCTGACCGTAATGCTTGTGCTCATTGCTCGCCTTTTCGGGTCATCCTATTGGCAGAAGGCCCAACGGATAGTTAAGTGCGCGAGCCAGTGAGGTCAATGCGGCAATGGTGGTCGAAACAGGGCGCGAGCGGGCAGTTTTTGCTTCCGATCCGGCGCAAAGCCGTGGCCGACGCGTTACAGAACCGGTGAGTCCGACCCGCAATGCATTCCGCCGCGATTGCGACCGGATCATCCATTCGGCGGCGTTCCGGCGGCTCGCTCATAAAACGCAGGTGTTTGTCTATCACGAAGGCGATCACTTCCGCACACGATTGACGCACACGCTCGAAGTTGTGCAGGTCGCCCGCTCGCTCGCGCGTGCCCTGGGCCTCGACGAAGACCTCGCCGAAGCGTTGGCGCTCGTGCATGATCTGGGGCATCCGCCATTTGGGCATGCCGGCGAGCGGGCGCTCGACGAGTGCCTCGCTGGTTATGGGGGCTTCGATCACAATGCGCAGGCCTTGCGTATAGTGACGGATCTTGAGCACCGCTATGCCGCATTCAACGGTCTCAATCTGAGTTGGGAAACGCTGGAAGGTCTCGTCAAACACAATGGGCCGCTGCTTGGCCATGACGGCGCGCCTGTCGGCCGTTATGTAAGGCCCGGCGTGCCTGCGCCGATTATTGCCTATTCGAAGATTCAGGATCTGGAATTGTGGACCTATGCCAGCGCCGAAGCACAGGTCGCGGCCTTGTCGGACGACATCGCCTACGATGCCCACGACATCGATGACGGTCTCCGTGCGGACCTCTTTACGCTCGGTGATATCTCCACGGTGCCGCTGGTTGCAAACATCCTGGACATGATCGACGCGCAATATCGGGATGCTGACCCGCCACGGCGCGTGCATGAAACTGTGCGCGCGCTCATCACACGCATGATCGAGGACGTGATCGGCGAGACTGGCCGGCGCATCGCGATGCTCAAGCCGCGTTCTGCCGCGGAGGTGCGCGAGGCGCCACGACCCGTTGTGGGATTTTCACCTGCAATGGAAAAGACCGACCGCGACATCAAGGGATTTCTCTATCCGCGCATGTATCGCCATGACCGCGTGATGCGCGTGATGGCCGATGCCGAACGGGTCGTGCGCGACCTCTTTGCGCATTACGTGGCGACACCGAGCGATCTGCCGGCGGGTTGGAATGAGGGCATTCGTGTCACCGACGCGCCTGCGCGCGCCCGGCGTATCGGCGACTATATCGCCGGAATGACTGACAGATACGCGCTCGTAGAGCACGCGAAATATTTCAAAGAGACGCCCGAGCTGCGGTGAAGGTTTTTACGCGGGCAACAGAAATCTGTTGCCTGCGCATGTATGTTGATTCCTAGAACCAGCCGGCAACCCACTCGATGGCGGCGCCGGCAGAATCGGCAACTTCACCGGCTATTTGTTTGGTGCCTTTGACAGGCTCTCCGGCAATCGTCGCGGCGACCGCTCCGGCGGCGGTGAGGCCAACCGCTGTCCCGAGGATGACCGGACTGGCGGCGACGACATTGGCGCCGGTGCCCAGAGTCGTTGCCACGGCCTTTACGTCATCGCCGGGGCCAACTCCGGGGGGCGTCGCTCTTGTTGGTGCGCCGGCAACCGCGGGCTTCATTGCGATCGTGACGTCGCCGTTTGGCAAGCGGCGCGCTTCCATGCCCGGGCCAATTTGTATGGATGCAGCATCGTGCAAAGTCACGGACTGTCCGCCCAGTGTCACCGAGCTGTGACCGCTGTTCGTCACCATGATGCTCGTCGGGCTTGCGGCTGTCACGATCAGGCCTTTGCCGTTGGATATGGCGGAGGTGGTCACACCATTCGATATTGTTGCGGTGGGGGCGACCACCACGCGCTTCACGTCGACAGGCTGGCCGCTGACGACGAACTGGGGCACGTGCGCGCCGCCCTGAGCCGTTGGCTGGACCGGCTTCGTATTGGTTTTGGTCTGCGCAGCCCTTTCGCAGTCCTTCTTCCTGCAATCCTTGCGATCGTGCAGCACTTTCTTCACGACAACGGGTTTGCCGCTCATTACGCCGTGCGGACGGGCGCCGTTATTTTGAGCCTTGTTATCTTGATGTCGGTCACCTTTGGCATTGGCGATGTTCGCGGTGAGCATCATGGTGCTCGCTGCGAGCACGATGGTGAGGCAGGCCAGCCTGGAAACGGTCGTTAGATTCTTCATCTCTTGGCTCCGGTGTTGGTGCGGCAGCTGCGCTGCAGCCTTTGAATCTGAATGACAGGTTTTCGATCACGCGCATTTTGCTAGCTACAGACCTTTGAGAGGTGGCGGATTAGCGGTGACGGTCACGCTCCCGTTCGCGTTCTGTTTGACGGACACGGTGTTGTCGATCTCGATATTGAGCGATTTGCCGTTCGAACCACGCAGGCGCAAACCGTCGGCAACGGAACTCGACAGCGTGATCGAGCTGCCGCCGAACGTCACCGTGCGCAAGCCCGGCTTGCCCGTAAATTCGGTGACGGTGATCGTGCCGTTCTTGGCGCTGAGGCCCAGGACCTCTGTTGGACCAACTTTGATCTTTGTCTTGCCCACACCATTCGAGATCGTCACCGGGGTCGCTTTTGGAGCGCCCTTGCAATTCTTGCCGCAATGCCTGGCCTCGTGGTCCTTGTGATCCTTGTGATCCTTGCGTTCCTTGCTTTCGTGTTTCTCCCGCCTTTCCTTCGCGCTGCTGTATCCGCCTTTGTGCTTCGGGCGTCGCTGCTTTGGTGGCTGTTGTTGCCTTTGGCACTGGCGATGTCGGCCCTGACCATCATCGCGCCTGCTGCGAGCGCGCCCGTGAGGCACGCGACCCTGGAAATGGTCATCAGCTTTGTCATCTCTTGGCTCCATATTGGTGCCGTAGTGCGTCGGAGATTTATTTCGCAGTCGTCGTCATATGCAAAATGCCTAAAGCTGTGCCCATGAACGCGCGCTGAACTGGACGACAATCTGAATGACAGCTTTTCGATCGCATCACGTCCCCTGCTCGGAGGATGCGCAGCTCACGATCGCGCTAGAACATCTCATCCATTTGGAGGAGACTGCTTGCGCAGCGCGGTCACCACAAAATATCATCGGTGACGGGAGCGGAAGTCATGGCGCGACTGGCGGGGAAGGTTGCATTTATCACGGGAGGCGGTGGCGGCATTGGCCGTGCCACCGCCGAGCGCTTTGCCGAAGAGGGGGCGAAGGTCGTTATCGCCGAGATTGATAAGGAGCGTGGCGAGGCCGCCGCTCAGTCGGCCTGCGCGCTGGCCAGGAATTCGGGCGGCGATGCGCATTTCATTCACTGTGACATCCGCGACAAGGCGAACGTCGAGGCAGCCTTCGCGCAAACCGTGGAGCGGTTTGGAAAGCTGACGATCCTTCACAACAACGCCGGCGGATCCACGCCGCAGGATGGCCCGGTCACCGACGTGCCGGAAGAGGAATTCTGGCGCGTCATCAAACTTGATCTCTACGGGACGTTTCTCTGCTCCAAGATCGGCATTCCGCACATCATCAAGTCCGGGGGCGGCGCGATCATCAACATGACATCCTCGCTCGCCCTGAGCGCGGTTCCAGGGCGTGACTGCTACACGGCCGCAAAAGGTGCCATCGCCGCATTGACCCGATCGATGGCAGTCGAATACGCGAAATACAAAATTCGCGTCAATGCGATCGCGCCGTCGGTCACCTTGTCAGACCGCGTCAAGAAGCTGCTCGAAGGTTCGAGTGACATCGAGAAGCTCGCGGAGACACATTTGCTGGGCCTCGGCCTGCCGATTCACATGGCCGACATGGCCGTCTATCTGGCGTCGGACGAGGCCGCCATTACGACGGGCCAGATTTTGGTCGTCGATAGCGGAGCGACGATTTGGTAGGAAGAATACCCATCGCTCCAGACGTTCAATTTTGACTCCCCTTGCGAATTGCGTTAGCCGCAGCCCACCATGCCGAGCGCATCCAAGCCACAACATTTGTTTGCCGACGTACTCGCGCGCGTGCGAGGCGCGACCGTCGCGGTTCTGGGCCCGAACGCCGACCTTTCGCGCATTGTGGTTGAGCCACCACGCGACCCGACTCATGGCGATATGGCAACCAATGCGGCGATGGTGTTGGCGAAAGACGCCGGCAAAAAGCCCCGCGACGTGGCGGAAGGCATCGCCGCGAAACTGCGCGGCGACGACAAGGTGACATCGGTCGACGTCGCCGGTCCGGGTTTCATCAATCTCACCCTCAAGCCGAATGTCTGGACCGAGGAACTGCGCCTGGTCCTGGAGGCGGGCAGTAACTATGGCCGGAGCGACATCGGCAAAAGCGAGAAAGTCAACGTCGAGTACGTTTCCGCCAATCCGACAGGGCCCATGCATGTCGGCCACGGTCGTGGTGCGGTTTTCGGTGATGCGCTTGCGAACCTGCTGAGCTTTGCCGGCTACAACGTCACCCGCGAGTATTACGTGAACGATGCGGGCGCACAGGTTGATATGCTCGCGCGCTCTGCTTTCCTCCGTTATCGCGAGGCGCTCGGCGAAGACATCGGCACGATCCCTGAAGGTCTTTATCCGGGCGATTATCTCAAGCCGGTTGGTGGAGAGCTTGCTGCGGAGCACGGCGCCGGGTTGAGCACGATGAAAGAGGTTCAATGGCTGCCGATTGTGCGCTCCAAGGCAATTGCCATGATGATGGACGGTATCCGCGACGATCTCGCCGCGCTCGATATTCATTTCAATGTGTTCTTCTCGGAGCGTTCACTGATCGAAGGCAAACGCGACGAAGTGCGTGCCACGATCGAAGACTTGCGCAAAAACGGCGAGGTCTATGAAGGCCGGCTTCCACCTCCCAAAGGCGGCAACCTCGAGGATTGGGAAGACCGCGAGCAGACGCTTTTTCGCTCGACCGGTTTCGGCGACGATGTCGACCGGCCGCTTTTGAAGTCGGACGGGAGCTACACCTATTTTGCCTCTGACATTGCCTATCACCGGTCGAAGGTCGCGCGCGGATTCCTCAATCTTATCGACGTCTGGGGCGCCGACCACGGCGGCTACGTCAAGCGTATGCAGGCCGCTGTCAAAGCGATCAGTGGCGGCAAGGCGGATCTCGATGTGAAGCTCGTGCAGTTGGTGCGCCTGCTGCGTGCCGGCGAGCCGGTGAAAATGTCGAAACGGGCCGGCGAGTTCGTCACCTTGCGCGAGGTGGTCGAGGAGGTCGGCCGTGATGCTGTGCGCTTCGATATGCTTTACCGCAAGAACGACGCCGCGCTCGATTTCGACCTTGCCAAAGTGATCGAGCATTCCCGCGACAACCCGGTTTTCTATGTCCAGTACGGGCATGCGCGCGGGCAGTCCGTGTTTCGCAATGCGCGGGAGGAGCTTCCGGAACTGCCCGAGGAAGCACCGGCGCGCGCAACGATGCTCAAGGGAGCGCCGCTTGAGAGGCTAATTGATACCGGTGAGGTCTCCTTGCTGCGTCGGCTTGCGCTTTACCCACGCACTGTCGAAGCTGCCGCCGCCGCCCACGAGCCCCACCGAATTGCGTTCTATCTGTATGAATTAGCAAGCGAATTTCATGCACAGTGGACGCGAGGAAAAGACTTGCCTCATTTACGCTTCATTATCCAGAATGATCGAGAAACGACGACAGCCCGGCTCGCCTTGGTGGAGGGGATCGTCATCGTACTCGCCTCGGGTCTAAAGTTGCTCGGGGTCAGCGCGCCGGAAGAGATGCGTTAGGCTCGTCAGCCGATTTGCACTTGGCGTGCATTGCCCGCAGTCATTAAAGTGTAGCAAGGACGAGCTCAGTAACTGGGGACCTAATGGCGGACGACCAATTCCAGCGATCTTATCGCGCAAGTGAACCACCCGTGCGCGCTCCGGCCAAAAGCACTGGCACCGATCCGCTTGCGGAGCTCGCACGCCTTATTGGGCAGACCGATCCCTTTGGAGAATTCGGCCGCGAGGCCGCGCGTCGGACAGCCGCCCCCCCGTCCGAAGAGCGTTCCGACTGGAACACGCAGCCATTGGGAACGCGCTATGCGCCGCAGGCTGCGCCCGATCCGCGCGCGGGCGTGTTGTCGCAGCGATCCGCCGGCAATGGTTATTACACCGCGCGCTCTGCGCCCCCTGAGCAACTCGACGCACCGCAAAGTGAGCATGCTGTTCAAGGGTATGGGCGCCAGACCTACAGGGGCACGCCACCGGCGGATGAGGATGTCTATCCGGCCGACCACGAAGCTCGCGGCTACGCGCCAGGTCAGGCTGATTATCCGCAGGACGCCTATGATCACGACGTCGCTCA
>DASYSQ010000095.1:0-2916 GCA_036003145.1 Pseudolabrys sp. | reverse complement strand
CGCAAGGGCGCTCCTTCCTGACCGTCTACGTGCCGTCGCCGCGACTGGTCATCACTGGTGCAGTCCATATCAGCCAGACGCTGGCCCCGATCGGCCAACTGCTTGGCTATGACGTGATCATTGTCGACCCGCGAACGGCTTTTGCCTCGATCGAACGGTTTCCTGATGTGAAGGTGATCGCCGAGTGGCCGGACGTGGCGTTGCCGCCGCTCGGCATAGACCACTACACGGCGTTCGTTGCGCTCACGCACGATCCGAAAATTGACGATCCTGCGCTCAAGCACGCGCTCGCGCGCGATTGTTTTTATATCGGTGCTCTCGGCTCCAAAAAAACCCATGCGAAGCGCGTCGAGAGGCTGAAGCAGGCAGGCTTGAGCGACACCGATATTGCGAGAATCCATGCGCCGATCGGCCTCGACATTAGCGCCGTATCGCCAGCGGAGATCGCGGTTGCTATCATGGGCGAGATTACCGCGCGGCTGCGGCAAAGCGGCGAGAAGAAATCGGTGGCGGCATGAAATTCGGCCCAGTTTCGCCTGACGAGGCGCTCGGCTCGACTGCCGTGCATTCGATCCGAAAAGGCGATCTTGTTCTCAAGAAAGGGACCGTGATCGGCGCTGCCGAGGTCGCGGCGCTCAAGGCTGCCGGCGTCTCCGAGGTTGTGGTGTCGCGCCTCGAGGCTGGCGATGTGACGGAAGATGAAGCGGCCGCCGAGATTGCCCGGGCAATAGGCGGGAAGGGTGTGCGGTTCGACCGCGCCTTCACCGGCCGTTGCAATCTTTTCGCCGACACCGCGGGCGTCCTGGTTATCGACAAGCCCGCGGTCGACCGGCTCAATCGCATCGACGAAGCCGTGACGCTGGCCACGCTTCCGGAATTTAAACCCGTCGTCGAGGGTGAGATGGTCGCCACGGTAAAGATCATTCCGTTCGCCGTGGCCTCCGGTCAGCGCGATGCTGCCCTCAAGGAAGCGGCGAAGGCAAAGCCGGTCATTCGCATAGTGCCCTACAAGATTCGTAAAATCGGTGTTGTGTCGACGCTGCTGCCGGGTCTTGCGCCAAAGGTGGTCGAGAAGACCCTCAAGGTCATGGCCGAGCGCATAGCGCCCACCGGCGCGTCGATCATCGCAGAGCTCCGCGCGCCGCATGATCAGGCGTCGCTCGGCAAGGCGATCGACGAATTGCTCACGAGCGGCGCCGAGCTGGTGGTCGTGTTCGGGGCATCTGCGATTGCCGACCGCCGTGATGTTATCCCCGCCGCACTCGAATCGGTCGGCGGCGAGATCGAGCATTTCGGCATGCCGGTTGATCCCGGCAACCTGATGCTCGTCGGCAAGGCCCGCGGCGTTGCAGTGCTGGGCGCGCCGGGCTGTGCGCGAAGTCCCAAGGAGAACGGTTTTGACTGGGTGTTGATGCGGCTTCTCGCCGGCCTTCCGGTCGGACGCGAAGACATCACGGGCATGGGTGTCGGCGGGCTGCTGATGGAAATTGTCACGCGCCCGCAACCCCGCGCAAAGCCTGTCGAGGAAGCCGGCAAGCGTGTCGCGGCTGTTGTGCTTGCCGCGGGGCGGTCAACCCGCATGGGGGCGATCAACAAACTGATCGCGCAGATCGGCGGCAAGCCACTCGTTCGCATCGCTGCGGAGCAGGCCCTGGCCTCGCAGGCGGGGCCGGTGATCGTCGTTACCGGCCATCAGCGCGAGAAAGTTGAGGCTGCGCTTAACGGCCTCAACGTCCGTTTCGTGCACAATCCGGATTATGCCGAAGGCCTTGGCACGTCATTGCGTGCTGGTATCGCGGCGGTACCGGAAGGTGCCGACGGCGCAATCGTCTGCCTCGGCGACATGCCGCAGGTTGATGCAACTTTGATTGATACTCTGCTCGGCGCGTTCGCTCCGGAGGGCGGCGCGTTCATTGTGGTGCCAACGATCGACGGGCACCGCGGCAATCCCGTGGTGTGGGCACGACGATTCTTTCCCGATCTCATGTCAATCGGGGGCGATTTCGGCGCACGCTATCTGATCGGCAATTACGCCGAGGCGGTTGTCGAAATTCCCGTCACCGGCGAAGCCGCACTGACCGACGTGGACACGCCCGAGTCGCTTTCTGCCGTCAAGGCGGAAATCGAGCGCGCCTGAGATTCGAATCATTGATCGCGTGACCCGACTCACCCCTAGCTGTCGAGGATGCTCGGATAGGGGAGGGTGATGACCAACATCTATGCGCCCCTGATGCGCGCGCTCGTTGTTGTGGCTTTGGTACTCGCGACCGCGACATTGATGTTTGTCGCTGTGAATACCGCGCGGGCCGGCGCGCTGCCGTCCACTCATATCCATCCAGACAGCTGAAATCCTTGTTGAAATTTGAGGGCTTGCGAAGGCCTCTTTTTTGCACTAAATAATGACTGACCGGTCAGTCATAGTGGTGCAGCGATGTTGCGTCCGCCAAGGTCCCGGAAGTCCAAGACACCGCGAGAGAGCCGTCGCAAGCGCGCGGTGCAGGCCGCCCGGGCGCCTGCCATCCCCGCGAGCGCTTCGCGCAAGGTGCGGAGTGCCGAACGCCGCGACGCCATCTTGTCTGCGGCACTCGACGAATTCTCAACCCGCGGCTTCGAGGCCGCCCGCCTCGACGATGTCGCGCGCCGCGCCGGCGTCGCAAAAGGGACGATCTATCTCTACTTTCGCGACAAGGAGAGCCTGTTTCAGGAACTCATCCGATCCATGCTGACGCCGCTCGTCGGCACGATCGAAGCACTGGGTGAGGCCGATGTTCCGTTGCCTGTGCTGGCCGACCGCATCGTCGAACTCTTTGTCCGCGAAGTCTACGAGACCAGGCGCAAGGACGTTATCCGCCTGATGATTTCCGAAGGCAGGCGCTTTCCGAAGCTTGCCGAATTCTATTACCGCGAAGTGCTGTC
>DASYSQ010000094.1:0-21856 GCA_036003145.1 Pseudolabrys sp. | reverse complement strand
TTGCGCGCGTCAACAGAGGTGACGGCAATGGCTGACAAGACAAAAATGCGCGAAGAGGCGATCCGTCAGGCGGCCGAATGCCGGGAAAGAGCAGCCCGTTACAATGCGCTATCCATTGAAGCTGAACGACGCGGCGATACGCCGATGAGCACGGAATTCGCCAGCAAGGCAGCTGAAGAGGAGAGCGAGGCGCTCCGGATCGAGGGGGGCATCAGCAAGGCGGATACCTAGCAGCCCAGGTACGAGTGCGACGGAAAAGTTTTTATGTGCTTTCCGCAAAATTCGTCCGCTCGGTGACCCGTTTCCCTATTTCAATTTGATTGTATGACTTGGTACGATGCTCTGTTTGAGCATCGAGGGCGACATGAGGCGGCGTGAGTTCCTAGGATTTCTTGGCGCCGCCGCGGCCGCTTCGCCTTTGGCAGCGCAGGCGCAGCAGGTCGAACGAACGCGCCGCATCGGCGTCCTTAACGGGCTGGCTGCCAACGATCCGCAAGGCCAAGCCAACAACGCCGCGTTTCTCCAAAGCCTGCAACAATTGGGTTGGGCTGAGGGCCGCAACACGAGGATCGACTACCGCTGGGGCGCCGGCAATGCCGACGAGATGCGCAGATACGCGGCAGAACTGGTGACCCTCGCGCCGGATGTTTTGGTAGCCACAGGCGGGGCGAGCGTTGGACCTTTACTGCAGGCGACCAGAACGATTCCGATCGTGTTCGCAAATGTCCCCGATCCGGTTGGCTCCGGGTTTGTCGAAAGTCTTTCGCGTCCGGGTGGCAACGCTACCGGATTTGTGCAGTTCGAATACAATTTGAGTGGGAAATGGCTGGAACTCCTGACGCAAATCGCACCGAACGTGACAAACGCTGCGATACTTTGGGATCCAACCATACTCGCCGGGGTCGGCCAGTTTGCCGTCATTCAGTCCGTGGCGCCTTCGCTTGGTGTGGAAGTTCGCGCCATCAACGTTCGTGATGCTGCCGAGATTGAGCGCGGCGTTGCGGCGTTCGCCCGCGTATCAAATGCCGGTATGGTCGTGGCCGCGAGCGCATTGGCGATCGTGCATCGCGAGCTGATCATCGCCCTTGCGCAACGACACAAGCTACCCACGATATATTTCCAACGGCTCTTCGTTGCCGGGGGCGGGTTGATCTCCTATGGCCCCGATTTCCTCGACCAGTACCGTCGTGCTGCCAGCTATGTCGATCGCATCCTGAAGGGCGAAAAGCCGGGCGATCTGCCGGTGCAGGCACCAACTCAGTACGAGTTGGTGATCAATCTCAGGACGGCGAAGGCCTTCGGTCTATCCGTGCCTCCACCGCTCCTCGCTCGGGCAGCCGAGGTGATCGAATAAGTGGTGCGATGTCGGCTTCCGGCCTCTTGCGCACATGGGCACGCGGAATGGGCACGCGGACTGGGCACGCGGAATTGCGCGCATTGGTGGACAGAAAACGGAACGCCGCTCAGTTGCTCAAATGCAACGTCGCGCGTGATTCAGTTCGGTCGGTAACTCGATTTATCGCCATACCTCTCACCGTTCGCTCGCGGTCGTAGATTTGCATCAGGAGAGGGGGCGTTATGCGCACCTTTTTGATTGCACTCGGGCTTACCGCGCTGGCGACATCAGCGATAGCGGCGGACCTACCGCGCAAGGCACCCGCAGTTCCGCCCATGCAAGCCGTCCAGGCGGTCAACTGGACCGGCTTTTATATCGGCGTGCATTCCGGCTATTCCTGGGGACGCTGGGACGGCGACCTGACCTTCGATCCGGGCACTGGTCCGGTGCAGGTTTTCGACCCGTCCAGCCGCCAAATCGACGCCAACGGCTGGCTCGCCGGAGGCCAGATCGGATTTAACTACCAGCTTGGCTCTTTTGTTTTTGGCTCGGAGGCCGACATCTCGTGGACGAACCTCAAGGGTGAGAACACCTTCAGCACGATCGGGGGGAACAACTTCAGCTGGACTATCAGCAACCGTCTGGATTGGGTCGGAACGGTTCGCGGCCGTGCCGGTATCGCCGCCGACAGATTTCTGATCTACGGCACGGCCGGTGTCGCCTTTGGCCAGACCAAGGGCAATGAGGTTGTGACGGGCTTCGAGGGGCAGGGGTTTCCTGTTACAGGGCAGGTGACTGCGGTCGCATCAGCCAGTGAAAATCACATCGGGTGGACGGCGGGCGGCGGCGTCGAGTGGATGTTCTGGCGTAACTTTTCCCTCAAGGCCGAATATCTTTATGTCGACCTGGGATCGGCGGACTACCGCTATATAGGCACAATCGTCATCACCACGCCGCCCAGTCCGCACACGACCGACAGTTTCCCCGCCAACCTTGCCTTTCACATTGCTCGCGTTGGCGTGAATTATAGATTCTGACCGACCGGCCACAGGACGAAGGCAGCGGTGCAATCGCGCTGCCGAATGTCCATTTTTGAAACCAGAGCGGACATCTGGCGTCCGCATACTTCCTGAGCACACCCGTGAATTGCTACGATCCCTCGTCTGATCGCCGGGGGCCATCGAAGGCGCGGCGTCGTCTTTGGTCAATCCGACACACGGCAGAGGAGGACGAACAATGGCCAATTCCGGGCGGATAAAAGTGGCCGTCGGTTGCCAAGGCGGCGGAATGCATGCTGCTTTCGCGGTTGGCGTCCTCAAGGCTATCCTCGAGCGCAGCAAAAGGGCACCGGGCCCAAAGAAAACCGAACCCGAGTTCGAACTCGTGGGCTTGAGCGGGACGTCAGCCGGCGCCCTGTGCGCGCTGATGGCTTGGTACGGCCTTGCTCCGATCAAGAATGGACGCGCCGGCTCAGTCGATGAAGCAATCGGCGGACTCGAGCGCTTCTGGGAGAACTTCGTTGCCATAACAGGCGCCGAGACTGTGCTGAACGTCTTGACATACGGCGCAATCAGGGCTGAGGAGAGCGAGGTACCGGTGCTTGGACTCTATGCGCCGATCTTCGGCCTCAATCCGCGCGGTGCAATCTACAAGGCGTTCGCTGCCTGCCTGCCGCGCCTTGGCGTACGCAGGGACTATTTTGATTTGGAGGACACGCTTGCCAAGGCTTGTCCGGAGTTCAACAGCATCGATTGGCCAAACGTAAAGACGCGCCTGCTGATCGGCGCCACGGAGGTCGTTAACGGCTTTGAGACGGTGTTCGACTCCGCCGTCAATAAGGGAATGGGAGGGGCCGCGTCGGATAGTTTCTGGCACCAGCAATTGCCGCTCAGCCTGGAGGGGGTTGCCGCGTCAGGAACGCTGCCTGCTTTTCGCGAAGCCCAACATATCCCCGGGTGCGGCTACTACTGGGACGGCCTTTACTCACAGAATCCACCTATTCGCGAGTTCGTTAAGGACGTTGACATGGCGCCCCACGAACTATGGATCGTGCGCATCAATCCGCAGCAATGGCCGGACCTGCCCAAAACCAATGCGGAAATCCAGGATCGGCAGAACGAACTGATGGGCAATCTGTCGCTGCACAAAGAGCTGGATTTCATACTGAAGGCCAACAGGTTGAAGCTATTCGGCCCAACGGATGTGATCGTGCGCACGATCAAGATGAGGAAAGAAACCGTCGACGAACTGCAATTTTCGTCGAAGTTTGACCGCGGTCCCGACCTCATGCGCCGATTGCGTGAGGAAGGCTACGAGGTTGCCAAGGAGTGGCTCGCCAACTGGCCGAACTACGTCGGCACATATCCCGACGACGCCGGGTATCGATGAGGCAGTCGAATGAGAGATGCCTTCCAGTGTGCCAGTTTGATCAGCTACGATCTCTCATGACCCGCTGACGCTGATGAAAACTCTCCGCAAGCCAGCCGTGTCGAGCGGTGACCCAACGACGTACACGTCGCCAGAGCCTGTGAGCAAAGTTTGCGAATATGAGTCTTGAGCAACGGCGTGTATTGATAGCGGGAGGCGGCCCGGTCGGCTTGTTGTCCGCGTTGCTGCTCGGGCGCCAGGGTCTCCCGGTCCGGTTGTTTGACGTCAACGAAAGCCCGCAAGCGGATCCTCGGGCCGCCACGACTCATCCCGCCACACTCGATCTTCTTGCCGAAGACGGCCTTGCAGACGAAATGGCGCGCGTTGGACTCGTTGCGCCTATCTTCCAGTTTTGGGACCGACCGAGCGGCGAGAAGATCGCCGAGTTCGATCACGCGGTCCTCCAGCACGACACCCACCATCCATTTGTAGTTCAATGCGAGCAGTTCAAAACAGCCAAACTCATTCTTGAGCGTGTGCGCAAACTGCGCAACGTTGAGGTTCTGTTTGGCCACGAGGTTTTGGACATCACGCAGACCCACGGCTCCATCAGTGTCGACGTGCGTGGCCCCGATGGCATTAAAACGCACGCCGGTGCTTATCTGATTGGTGCTGACGGCGGGCGCAGCGTCGTACGCAAGCAGAGCGACATCGCCTTCGACGGCTTCACTTGGCCGGAGCGCTTTATTGTGCTGACCACGCCGTTCGATTTCGAAGCCGCCCGCGGATTGTGTTTCCGCAGCTATTTCGCCGACCCCGATGAATGGTGCAATTGCTTCAAGGTATCGGCGGACGGCTCGCCCGGCTTATGGCGCACAGTCTTTCCGGCCAATCCTGATTTGTCAGAAGGAGCGTTGATGAGTGACGCCGCCGTTCAAGAACGAATGCAAAAATTCTTTCCGGCGTCTCAACCCTATGAGATCGTCCACCGGAATCTCTATGTCACCCACCAGCGTGTAGCGGCAACCTTCCGCAAGGGGCGCGTACTGCTGGCCGGTGATTCCGCACACGTCAACAATCCTATTGGAGGCATGGGATTGAACGGCGGCATTCAAGACGCCGCCAATCTGGCGGACAAGCTCGCGCCGGTGCTGCTCGCTGGTGCGCCCGACGCCTTGCTCGACCTCTACAGCTTGCAGCGCCGCACGGTGGCGACCGAGTATGTGCAGGAACAGTCAATTACTAACAAGAAGCGACTGGAGGCGCGCGATCCGGAAATGCGCCGGCGTAATCACGAAGAACTGCGTGAAATCGCATCCGATCCGTCGCGCGCCCGTCAATTCCTGCTGCGAACCTCGATGATTGCGAGCCAGCGCCGGGTTGCCGCGATGACGTTGGCAGAGGCTTGACCATGTTGTCTCCCGGTACCGCGCCTGTGCCGCAAACGAGGCCGTTCCTTGCCGCGACCGCACAATTCGCTTCGGGAGACGATACGCCGCGCGCGTACCTCGAACGCTGCCTTGATGCGCTTGCCACCTGGGAGCCAAAGATCGGCGCGTTCGTCCAGATCAGGATTGATGATGCACGAGCAGCGGCTGACACGTCGACCGCGCGCTGGGAGAACGGGAGACCGCTATCGGCGATCGACGGCATGCCAATCGGCGTCAAGGACATTATCGAGACGGCCGACATGGCCACGCAGATGGGCTCACCCTTGTTTGAAGGTTGGCGCTCCGAACGCGATGCTGCGGCCGTTGCGGCGTTGCGCGAAGCGGGGGCGGTGATTCTCGGGAAGACAGTGACGACCGAATTCGCAGCGACTGAGCCGCGTGGCACCCGCAACCCCTGGGACATGGCCCGCACGCCGGGCGGCTCGAGCAGCGGCTCGGCCGCCGCAGTTGCGGCCGGCCTTGTTAGTGCGGCGCTCGGTACGCAAGTGATCGGGTCGATCATTCGGCCGGCCAGCTACTGTGGTTGCGTCGGGTTCAAGCCGAGTGTCGGCGCTGTCAATCGAGGCGGGAGCCACGACTACTTGAGTCAGAGCTGTATGGGCGTTTTGGCTGCGACACTGGAAGACGCATGGCAAGTCGCTTCCGAAATAGTTGCTCGTGCAGGCGGCGATCCTGGATTTATGGGGCTAGCCGGCCCGCTTCGTGCGCCGTCGCCGGTCAAACCGCGGCGGCTTGTTGTTCTTGAGACAGCTGGTTGGCAGGTAGCCACTGCGGAGGCGAAGCAGGCTCTGGAGCGTGCAATTTCAAGACTGGCAGATGCCGGCATCGATATAGCCACACGGCGATCGGATGCGCAGGTCGCCGCGGCGGAGGACGCCATCGTCGGCGCACGGTCGCTGTCGACGCAGATAAATGCCTGGGAGTCGCGCTGGCCTCTCAATACTTATCGAGCGCGGGATCCCCGCAAATTGAGCCGCGTTATGCTCGACCGTCTCGCGCAGGCGGAGGCAATGGGCCTCGACGACTATCGCGCCGACCTTGCCGAGCGGACACGCATTCGCGCTATCTATAACAGCCTCGTCACGCAAGGTGATGCCTGCGTGACATTGGCAGCCCCGGCCGCCGCACCGGTCGGCCTTGGCTCGACTGGCGATCCCGCGTTTGCCGTGCCGTTCTCGTTGCTCGGGGTGCCGGCGATCTCGCTGCCATTGCTGCATGAGCAAGGGTTACCGCTCGGATTTCAGGTGACGGGCTTCGACGGTAAAGATGCCAAGACCTGCGCCGTCGCTGCGTGTGTGGAAACTGTACTGAGGGGTCAAGATGCCCGGGATTGAAGCGCAGCCGCCGCACAAACATGGCGGCCCGTATTTTGCACGGAGATTTTGTGACGAGATTATATAGGTTCAACAGATGACGGAGAGCTAGTCATGCGGACGAAAAAAAACGGACGTCAGCGGATATTGGCCCTGGCAGCATTGATGGGACTCGTCGTCGTCCCCGCGAGCGCACAAGAATTGAAACTCTGGCGCCACGGTATCGTCGAGGCCAAGAGCGACGCCGGCATTGTCTTCATGGCCAGCAGAGGTGGCTTTGCCGAGAAGCAGGGTTTGAAGATTGAGATTCAGCAGTTCAAGGGCGATACTCTGGCGCTCAAGGCGCTGCTTGCGGGCGAACTCGACAGTTACGAAGGCAACCCGGGATCTCCCATGATTGCTGCCTCGCGCGGCGCCGACATTAAACTCGTTGGTTGTTATTGGCCGGGTTTGACATACGCCATCTATTCCAAGGCGGGCATCAACAGTCCGGCCGAACTGAAGGGGAAGACGTTCGCTATTTCGGCACCTGGCGCGCTGCCGGATCTGCTCGCGCGCGCCGTACTGGCGCAGAACAATCTCACGGCGGCCGACGTGAAGTTCACGATCATGGGCAGTGACGCCGATCGCTTTAAGGCATTGGCGGCCGGCATCGTCGACGCAGCCGCGGCGTCGACAGGGCTCGCGCCGGAAGCCGAGAAGGCCGGCATCAAGATGCTCGTTCATGCTATCGATGCCGTTCCGAACTATATCCGCTTCTGCATATATTCGACCAGCAAGACACTGGCCGCGCGGAAAGAGGATGCCGTGCACTTTCTTGCCGCCGAGATGGCAGGCATTCGTTACGCCTTGGCGAACCGGGACCAGACGCTTGCGCTGACACGCGAAGTCACCTTGGCCAAGCCTGACAATCCGCAACCTGCCTTCATCTATGATGAAATCAAGCGCTTGTCGGCGGTTGACCCGGATATGGCGATACCCATGACCAAACTCGCATGGATGCGTGACCTGCTCGTGACGACCGGGAATCTTACCAAGCCAGTCGACCTCGATGCCTTTGTCGACAACGACGTGCGGACGAAGGCACTGCAGATCGCCAAGTAAAGATGTTCAAATCCGGTGGCGTCATCGAGCGGCGGATAGCCCCGCGCGCCGTCACCTCGGATGAAACGGCGAAATGGGATTGATTGCGTCATGAAACTTGCTGTGCCGGATATGATCTCGAATTCGTATTTTCCGGCCATTGCCGCGATTGAACTCGGATTCTTCAAGCAAGAGGGCCTGGATATTGTGCTCGAGCTGATCTTCCCGGTCGACAAGGCCTATGCCGCCTTGCGCGACGGTGCCGTCGATTTCGTCGGCGGATCGGCCCATTCGGCGCTCGCCGCCTTTCCGCAATGGGAAGGCGTCAAGCTGCTCTGCGCGCAAGCCCAGGGCATGTACTGGTTTCTGGTCATGCACAAAGACCTCGCGGGCCGGCGCGGTGAACTCGATGTGGTGAAGGGGCGCAACATCGGAGCGGCGCCCTGGGTCGAGATGGGCCTTCGCCGGCTACTCGTTGAGGCAGGCTTTGATCTCAATCGGGACGGCGTGAAGATCGCACCGGTGCCCGGTGCAACCGGCAGCAGCGTCAATTTCGGTCTGACGGCGGCCAAGGCGCTGGAAGATCGCAAAATCGATGGCTTCTGGGCCAACGGCATGGGCGCCGAGGTGGCCGTGCGTCGCGGCGTCGGAACGGTTGTGCTCGATGTGCGTCGTGGCGATGGCCCGAAGCCTTGCTTCAATTACACGATGGCGTCGATAGCGACGAGCGACCGCCTGATCGAACGTTCACCTGCCGCCGCCGCCGCGGCGGTTCGGGCGATTGCCAGGACACACGCCGCGTTGAAGAAGGACGTCACGCTCGCGACCGGGATCGGACGCAAGCTCTTTCCGCCATCGGAGGCGGAATTGATCACCGAACTGATCCGGCGCGATCTCCCGTATTACGACACCACGATTTCACGAGACTTCGTCACCGGAATGAACCGGTTCGCCCGGCATGTCGACATCCTGTCGGGCGATGTGCCCTATGAAAAAGTCGTCGCAATGGCGGTTTGAAGACCCCTCGACTCAAGAATTCGTCTCACGGATACTGTGACCGCGCGATCTTGTCCCTCCCAGCTTTGCAGGCGTGTTTCGAATGTTTCGGCTCATGGTTGCCGACGTGGATTCGCCCTCGTATTTCGTGGCCACGGCTGCGGCGGACCTCGGATTTTTCAGGGAAGAGGGAGTCGATATCGAGCTCGAGCTGGTGTACGGGGCTAAAAGCGGACCGGAACGCCTGCGAGATGGGACGGTGCATTTTTTTGGTGGTCCGGCCTACGCAGCGACCCGGGCGTTCCCGGCCTGGAAGGGTGCCAAACTTCTGTGTTCACTCTCCCAATACTCATATTGGTTTTTGGCCGTTCGCGCCGATCTCGATGCCAAACGTGGTGATGTCAACGCTCTCAAAGGGCTGCGGATTTCGTCGTCGATGGCGTTCCCCAATATGGCTCTCAGGTACATGTTGGCCGAATCCGGAATTGATCTTGATCGGGACAATGTTCGGATTGTTCCGAGCCCGTCTACAAACAAAAATGAACTGTGGCGGGGGCACGACGGCGTTGATGCCCTTGAGCAAGACCTTGCAGATGCCTATTGGGGCAACGGCATGCGGGTCGCAATCGGTGAGAGTCTCGGGGTTGCAAAGCTCCACCTTGATCTCCGCCGTGGCGACGGCCCACCAGGAGCGCGCTGGTACAATTTTGCTGCACTGACAACGACCGAGCAGCTGATAAACGAGCAGCCGCAAATTGCTGCCGGCGCGGTTCGAGCGATTGTAAGAGCCCAAAAAGCGCTCAAGTCCGATCCTTCTCTCGCAACCCAAGTGGGGAACCGCCTTTTCCCGCCAAGCGAGGCTTCGCTTATCGCCGACCTGGTGAGGCGAGATGCACCGTTCTACGACGCACACATTTCGCCGGAAGCGATCGACGGGCTGAATAACTTTGCCAAAGCCAACGGACTGATTTCAGAACCGGTCCCGTACGAGCAAATGGTGGCCCCACAATTTCTTCGAAAGTATTGGAATGGGTAAGTTGTCGGTCGAAACACGTTGCCCGTTATGGTCCTGTCGGACACGCAACTCTACATCCGCTTTTGGGGGTAAAGCGGACAAGCGCAATGGTGGAATGTTACATATTCCACACGGGTTCTCTGTGATTGCAATATCTGTGGCCCTCGCTGCCGCTCGACCAATTGGGTACTGTTGGACGACGTAGGCTGCCGGGAAACTTGAGGGGCAATGCCATGAGCGATACCGGGCACGAAATTGACCAGACAGACGCGATTCTCACCTGCGAGGTCTCCGACGAAGCGCTCGAGATTGCGGCGGGGGATGGAAGGGCAGGGCACTACACGCTTTATTTCTGCACGGCGTTGGATTTGTGCCCGGGTCCTTGAGTTGGCGGCTTGAACGTTTTCGATTACCGGCCGGGCAACAGATGAAGCAGCGATACCGGCTGCCATACAACGATGTAGATGGCGGCAACCCAAATCGCGACCATCGCGATGATGACCAACCAGACACCGGCCCGACCCCACATCTGCGTATTGTAGGACGGAACGTGCAACGGCAATAGCCGGCATCGCCACGAAATTGCGGCGCGATCGCGCATGCAGTGGAATGGCTATTGGCCTACTGATCAAAAGCGAGGGCGCTGAACGCCGCCAAATGTCCGCTTTACCCAAAGCGGACATCCCCCTTTCAGCGTGTTACCGAGACACAGTACGATACCTTGTCCTGAATCCCCCGAGGAAGACAATGAGGCGGCGCGAGTTCATCACATTAGTCGGCGGCGCGGCGGCATGGCCGATCACGGTGCATGCCCAGCAGGCAATGAAGATATCCCGGATAGGTGTGCTAATGCCCGGCCGTGCCGACCAATCCGATGTTAGCCTTACAATTCTCAACGCATTCCTTCCAGCGTTGCACGAGCTTGGTTACACAGAAGGACAGAATGTCGCCATTGAGCGGAAATTCGCAGAATGGGATGCGGATAAGCTCCGCGCGATGGCGACTGAACTGGTCGAACGTCAGGTTGATGTCATCGTCGCGTCCAGTTCGCCGGCCGCCCGCGCAGCCAAACACGCGACCACCACAATCCCCATTGTCGCAATAGCTATGGCCGATCCCGTCGAGGATGAGCTTGTCGCCAGTCTTGCGCGGCCAGGGGGGAATGTAACTGGCACCACCTTTCTCGGTCCAGAGTTAGTCTCCAAGCGCCTGCAGTTGCTCAGAGTGATTATTCCGGGACTTTCGCGCGTGGCTGTCCTCTGGCACCCCCGTGCATATGGCGAGCGCACGATGGCTGGCATGTTGAAAGAGATCGAAAGCGCGGCCCAAACCTTAGGAATAAAACTTCAACTTGTGCCGGCTGCCGGGCCTGACGATCTCACGGGCGCATTCGCCGCGATGACCAAAGAGCGAGCCGACGGATTGGTTGTATTCCCCAGTCCGATGTTATTTGGCCAGTACGCACGCATCGCAACCCTCGCGGCAAACAACCGGCTGCCGGCAATGTACGCAGCAAGGGAGGCGATAGAACTCGGAGGTCTCGTCTCCTACGGGGTAAACCTTCCGGATCTATCCCGGGCGACTGCTGTTTATGCGCAAAAAATCCTCAAAGGGGCGGAACCGGCGGAGTTGCCTGTGCAGCAGCCGACTAAATTCGAGCTGGTCATCAATATGAAGACGGCCAGAACACTCGGCCTGACAATTACTCGAGATTTTTTGCTAATTGCCGACGAAGTAATCGAATAACGATTTTGTCGCGCTGCCTGCTCCACTATTGACCCAAAGCAGACATCCCTGGCCTTCCAACGCCCCTTTTGCGTACGCGTGAGAGTCGTTACGATCTATTGTCCAAGCCTCGGGGGCGACAATGAGGCGGCGCGAGTTTATCGGAGTTCTTGGCGGTGCCGCAGCGTCGTGGCCGCTCGGAGCACTTGCGCAGCAGCGTGATCACCTACGCCGCATTGGCGTATTGATGGGTTTCGCTGAAACGGACGAAGTCTGGCAGGTCTACCTTCGGGTTTTCCGGGAACGCCTGCGCGACTTCGGATGGACAGACGGACAAAATGTCAAGTTTGAATACCGATTTGCCGGCGAGAGTGCCGAACGCACACGTCTCGAGGCTGCCGAACTGGTTGGCAGCAAACCGGATCTGCTCTTTGTAACGACCAATCCGGCGCTGTCTGCGCTTCTGCGCGAGACCCGCACGATTCCGATTGTGTTCACATGGGTATCCGAATCGGTGGGTAGTGGTTACGTCAGCAGCCTTGCCCGTCCGGGTGGCAACGTAACCGGTTTCCATAATTTCGAGCCCGCGGTTGGAGGAAAATGGCTGGGAATTCTCAAGCAGATTGCACCGCAAGTTCGTCGTGTTGGCGTGGTTCATGTTCCAGAGATCGCCGCCAATGTGGCGTTTATCCGCGCAGCGGATGCGATTTCTAAGCCGCTAGGCATGAGCGTCACTGGGTTGGGAGCTCGCGACGCTGCGGATATCGAGCGGGTGTTGAAAGACTTCGCTCAGGAGCCAAATGGCGGATTGATCGTAACACCGAGCCCGCTCACGGCGACGAAACGAGACGTGCTTATTGATGTTGCCGACAAAGTGAAGCTGCCTGCGGTGTACCCGTTCCGTTTTTATGTCGAGAGCGGTGGCTTGGTCTCCTATGGAATTGACCAGTTGGAGACAGTACGTGAAGCGGCTTCTTACGTTGACCGCATCCTGCGCGGCGCAAATCCGGCGGACCTTCCTGTGCAGTTACCGACAAAATTCAGCCTGGTGGTGAACCTGAAGACCGCGAAGCGGCTTGGTTTGACCGTCCCGGAATCATTCCTATTGTTTGCCGACGAAGTGATTGAGTAATGGTCATGTCCGCTATTGGTCCATAGCGGACATCCCGCGCCGTTGATGTCCGCTTTCGGGGGTAGGGCGGACATCCGGTGAAGACAAACCGTCTGCTGAGAGCCACCCGAAACGAGAGAACCGCTCATCGGGGGCGGCCCTCTCGTTGTATCGAAACTATCTTGACTTCGGGGTCGTGTCGTCTTTGTCGACGCTTGCGCCCGGCACCGAGGTGTTGTCCGTGTCGGGTGAGGACGGTTTGGCGCCCACAGTCTTTCCCTCATGCTTCCGCGCATGAGAAGCCTTCATCGCGTTTTTGTCCTGCATCGTCGGGCCGGACGTCTTGCCGGACGAGTCTTGAGCAAAAGCAGTCGGCGAAACAGCGATCAAGGCCGTGACCAGGATTCCAAGAATAGCAAGCTTCATTGACATCTCCTTGTTGTGACTTTGTTGGGACGGTGATGATGTACCCGTCTTTGATAGCCGCGAATATTTTGCGGCGACGAAGGCCGACGCGGCTGTCACATAAACTGCAAAACGATTGCGCCTGTTCCGAGATCATGACCCGACAATTGTGGTTAGCTGGGATGCAAAAAAGGCGTTTATGAAAAAGATACGTTGAATGGGGCATTTCAATACCGCGACCCGTCACCGGCATCTACACTTCCCGCTCGACAACATAGAGCGGATGACTGGTGACGTTCGATATTGAAACCCTGACAGTTCTGCGAACTGTTCTGGATGAGGCGTGGGAGTTGCTGAGTCCCGAGCAGCAAGCGCGAACGACCAAGTCGCTGGTTGCGACACGCCTTCTTGAGGCGGCAGCAGCGGGTGAGCGCGATTGCGACCGCCTGCGCGACGCTGCCCTCAACGGAGTCGCCGCGACCGCGACGACCTGAGCGCCGCGCATATTTGCGTCAATCTCGCGCGGCTCAGGAATTTTAGCGCGGGTTCAATCAGCACAGTCGTTATTTACGGACCGTGCGGGCGCCCCGTTTCACCCGGTTATATTGTCCCACGTCAAGCGGAGCATATTGACCGGCTTCGCAGTTATCGGTCGGGTTTGCTGCCCGCGCGAGCACTGCGCGTCCATCAGCGATAAGCACTGCATAGGTGCCGGGTTTGCTATCGACACTCAGTCGCATGCAAGTTTGCCATGCCCACCCGTTGGTATTTGTTTGCACCATCCTGACCGCGTCGGAAATCTCGATCTGACCGAGTTTTTTATCCGGCAGAAAGAGTCCTGCTTGATCTGCAAAATATGAAGCGCCCGTCATTGGGTTCGGTTCGGCTTTTTCAATCAAACCCTTGGCGATAATGGCCCGATAGTTCGGGGCTGGCCCTTGCGGTGGCCCATCGTCTGACAGAGATGTCGACGTACAACCACCACCAGAGCCCAAAAGGTAAGCTGCACATACCACGATCAATGATTTGCGTCCCATGAGCGCGCCGTCCGTTGCTTTTTGCTTTTGAAATCGGCCATGGCCTGAGCGCGAACGGCTACCGGAATTTGATCTTCTCGGTCTCGGTGTGCTGGCATCGCGGACACTCAAAATGCCGCTCTTCGTGCCCTGGCATGATATCTGGCTCAATGTGAGCAAGCCACATTCGTGTTCCGCACTGAGGGCATCGCGGGCGGTCGCCAGTCTCAGCCGGCGGCTCTGACGTGTTCTGCTGCGCCATGGGTGCAGGTTAGTTGAGAAGCCATCGTGATTTAAGCTCCGGCATGGCCCGCTCACGACGTGTTGACCAGCCCCGATTGTGGAGCGCGAGTGGGTATTCGAGCATGTTGTAATCATTGCAGGCCCGTTTAACGCTTCCAGGCCGGCTGTCGTTTGCACACTTGAGAACAGGCATCACCAAAATAAGCACCAGGCGATGAACAAAAGAATCACACCGAGGAAGGAATACAGCGCCGGCGCGCTCCACGCAGCTAGCGGCGGCAGGTCTGAATAGTAAACCTGCACCAACGCCCCGGCCACCAGGGCCGCCCCGACAGCGAGGGTAGCGACAGCTACTTTTTGCATCTTAGTTTGGTGCTTGGTCTGCCTTTGTAGCGGGTCATCACGAGGGGCCGTTCTTTTGAGAACAGAATCGGTTTTGGTCTGCCAAGGTAGCGCGAGCGCCGCGCCGTCGCGACCCGTCTGTTGTGCTATTACTCCGGCGCGGCAAGCGAGCCAACTTTATTCTATTCGACTACCTCGTCAGCGCGGGCAACGAGCGGGGGTGGTACGGTGAGGCGAGGACCTTAGCGGTTTTGAGATTGATGACCAGCTCGAACTTGATTGGCTGCTGCACCGGCAGATCGGCGGGTTTAGTCCCCCTGAGGATACGATCTACATAGGTCGCTGCACGCCGATATTCGTCTACCACATCAATTCCATAGGACATCAGGCCGCCGCTCGTGGGGAAGTAGCGAAATGCGTAGACTGCGGGCAGATGGTGGCGGGCCGCCAGGTTAGCGAGGAGTTCGCGATTTCCGCCTGCAAATCGGCACTGCTGCACCATGATATGCTGAAAGATGTCCGCTTTACCCCTGAACGCCGATATTCGCCGACAAGCGGTCAGTCGATCACCCTATCGGCCAGCGCAATCAGCTTTGGCGGAATTTCGAGTCCAAGCGCCTTTGCGGTCTTGAGGTTGATCACTAGCTGTAATTTCGTTGGCTGCTCGATCGGTAAATCGCCCGGCTTGGCGCCTTTTAATATCTTGTCGACAAAGATCGCCGCTTTCCGGAAAACGTCTTGGTAATCGGGCCCGTAGGACATGAGCCCGCCGGCCACTACATATGAGTTGTCCTCGAACATCGCCGGAATCTTGTTGCTGTTGGTAAAATCGAGAATGCGCACGAGATGCTGCCGCGTGAATGCCTCCGCCGTTACCAGAAGCGCGTCGGGCCGCGAATTCAGAAGGTCGGCAAATGCCGCATCCAACTCATTGAGATTGCGGGGACCGACGGTGTACAGCAGGACGTGTGATTGATCGGCTGCGATTTTTGTTTCGCGCACGCGTTCCGCCATGCCAGGGTTCGACGAATCCCACAGGATCGCAATGCGGGAAATTCCCGGCGATAGCGTGTGAAGGATATCGAGGCGTTTAGCGCTCAGTTCAGGCGCCATCAGCGAATTGCCGGTTGTATTTCCGCCGGGCCGGGCAAGGCTCGCGACCAGGCCTACACCGACCGGATCGCTGTTGGCGCCAAGAACGATCGGAATTGTGCTGGTAGCTTTCTTGGCGGCAAACCCCGCCGGCGTCCCGGCCGTCACAATGACATCGACTTGCTGACGCACCAGATCTGCCGCAAGGTCTGTCAGGAGTGCGGTATTCCCGCCCGCAGATTTGCGCTCGATGACGACGTTCCTTCCCTCCACATAACCGAGTTCCGCGAGCTTCTGCATGAATGGCACGGCGAAATCTGCGCCAAGACCAGTATCAAGGAGCCCAATTTTGAAAGGCTTTTGTGCGCGACTGGCTAGCGGCCATGTCGCTGCGGCGCCGCTGAGCAGCGCGATGAATTCCCGTCGCCTCATGATATTCCCCGATCAGGTTATTGTAATAACACCGAGCAACCGCAAATCACTCAAATCGGATAGGTGGCTGTCTGCTTTGGGTCAAAAGCAGACAAACCGCCCGGGGCCAAAACTCGGCTTTGTCCGCTTTGGTCCAATAACGGACATTGATCGCTGGCCCCAGGATGTCCGCTAACTGCCAAAAGCGGACATCAGTCGATCTCCTCGTCGACACGCGCGAGCATCGTTGGCGAAAGCGATAGGCCGAGCGCTTTCGCGGTTTTCAGGTTGATAACGAACTCAAATTTGGTGGATTGAAGCACGGGCAAGTCAGCAGGTTGCGTGCCTTTAAGAATGCGTACAACGAAGCCGCTCGCTTGGCGATACGCCTCAGTCAGGCTGGTCCCGTAGCTCATCAGCCCACCGGCTTCCACATACTCTCGCCATTCGTAGATGGCAGGAAGCCGGAGCTGTGCCGCCGGATCAATGACCAGAGGGCGCTGGCTGTTGAAATACGGGTCAGCGCCGACGAGTAGAGCCCCTGCCTGCCGTTCAGCGAATTCCTTGAAGGCTCTTCCGATTTCCTGTTCGTTGTTGGCGCGTTCAATATGGAGTTTTAGATTGAGTGCGCGGGACGCTTCGTCCACGTCACTCAATTGATTATCGAAGAACGGATTGTTGGGGTTGAGCAGCACGGCAACCAGCCCAACTTTGGGTACAACTTCGTGCAACAGACCTAACCGCTTGGCTTCCATCTGGTTGGTAAAGAAGCTTATGCCAGTGAGATTGCCGCCTGGACGGTTCAGGCTGGCCACGAGGCCAGACTTCACCGGATCAGCGCCAATCGCGAACACGATAGGAATGGTTGAGGTCGCGGCCTTTGCGGCAACTGCCGAGACAGTCGTGCCGGTGAAGATAACCGTGACATTGCGACTGACGAGTTCGGCAGCAAGCGCCGGCAGCCGACTAACATCGCGTTCCGCAAAACGATACTCGATGGTGACATTGCGGCCTTCCTCAAAGCCGGCTTCGCTCAAGCTCTTGCGGAATGGGGCGAGCAAGTAGGCGTCAGCCTTGGCAGACGTAAGTCCGAGATAGCCGATCGCTGGTGTTGTTGACGGCTGTGCCCGCGCGACGAGTGGCCAACTGGCTGCTGAGCCAACAATTGCCCTAACGAAATCGCGTCGCCTCATGTGTCCCCCGGGGTTCAGGACGGACATCGTACCCACTAAAACGAGCTTACTGGAAGAGGTCAGCGCGTGAGCCGCCAATGTCCGCTTTGGGTCATTTGCGGACATTCCCTTAAGTCAGCGCTATGTCTCTTTACCCCCAGGAGCAGACATTCCGTACGAACAGCGGCATGTCCGCTTGCCATGAGCGGACGTCAGTCAGCGGTAGCGGCTCTGGCGTGCCTTATTATCAGAAGTCCATTTTGTAATAAATTTCGCCGTGTGGCTTTCGATAGCGTTTTTGACCATTTCAGCGTGCTGGTACTGCGCCGAGGCAGCGAGCGTAGATTCAGACCAATAGATTGTCGTTACGTATCTAGGGTCTGCTGAGAAATCTGGTCTAATGAGCTGACGGTGAAGCAATTGAAGAGTGACGTCAGAAACACACATCCCATTCTTCAAATCGATCGCGTTGACCTGTACGTAAAAAAAGGGGTCTACCGCATCGTTTGTAACGCGCAGCGAAGATGAACGGGCAGGATCCATAAATGCGGCTGTGATCAGTTCTTCTGTGACACCGCATGCACGGGCCGTATCATCGAGCGGCTCCACCAATAGCTTTATTTTGATCAGGCCCTTAAGCGACTCGGGGCCAAGTTGCGCGCGTACCAGTCCGGTGCTCAGCAGAAATGAACAAATAACGAGCCATAGAATTCGCATAGTCAGCCCCTCCGACCGCCCCCATCACCGTTACAAATCATGATTTTTCGTTCCACGGGTTTTCTGTGTTTTGCACACGAAAGAGTGCGAGGAAAAAGTCCGGCCATCCCGGAATAAATAGGCGGCATGGGTGTGCATGCACCGGACTTAGTGTCCGCTTTAGCGGACATTCCGCAGTGCAATCGTCATGTCCGCTGTACCCCCGAAAGCGGACATTTCGCACGTGGACCGGTGATGTGCGCTAAGTGCCAATAGCGGACATGAGAATATGGCCAAGCCTAGTCGACAAGCTCATCAGCGATGGCCAGCACTGTCGGTGGGATGGTGAGACTAAGCTTTTTTGCAGTACTTAGGTTGAGAGCCAGCTCAAACTTCGTCGGACGGATGACGGGCAGATCGGCAATGTTGGCGCCTTTTACAATTCGCCCAGCTTGAACGCCCATTTGGTTATAGGCGTCGACCAAATTGGCTCCGTAGCTCATCAATCCACCCGCGACGGGAAATTCCCTTATATGATAGATCGCGGGAATGGAGTGCTGCGCTGTCAACTGTATGAGCCGGTTGCGTTGGGAATCGAAAAAAGGATCGTTTTCGACGACGAGGCCGACAGCTCGTTTCTGAACCAGTAGCGAGAAAGCGACATCTATTTCCGCATCGGTGCTGGCGCCGGCCATCACTGGATCTCGTCCCATGCCGGCCGCCGCGAGTTTAAAGTCTTCCGATCGCAAACTGCTCTGGACGCCTTTGGTGTTGGTGAGAAAGCCAATGACACCGCCTGCCGGAAGCAACTGCGACAACAATCCAAGGCGTTTTCCCGTGAGCTCACCGCTCATCAGGTCCACTCCGGTGATGTTCGCACCGGGTTGGTTAAGACTGACGACTACCCCCTCGCTCACGGAGTCGCTTGTGACAAATGTAATCGGGATCGATGTCGTAACCGACTTTGCTGCCCGCGCCGAGGGTGCGCCCCCCGCGGCGACAATGATGGCAGGGTTTAGCGCTACCAATTCGCTCGCCAGTTTCCTGAGCTGATCGTATTGTCCATTGGCCCAGCGATATTCGATCCTCGCGGTCTTGCCATCGATATACCCGAACGCCTCAAGCCCTCGAAGAAACCCCGCCAGATGTGGCTTTGAGTCCTCGGGTGACCGGCTGCTGAGAAAGCCGATCAGCGGCATCGTCTGTTGCTGAGCCTGCCCTGCAACCGGGCACGCTATCCCAGCTGCGACGAGCCCAAGAAATTCGCGCCGCTTCATCGGTCCCCCCACCAACGTCAGTCCAAGTCTAGCACCAAAAGAGTGTGATTGTTGCCGATGTCCGCTTTGTGCCAATAGCGGACATCGCAATGCTCACTCAATCACATCGTCGGCACGCGAAAGCACGGCTGGCGGCATGGATATGCCAAGTGCCTTGGCAGCTTTGAGATTGACGACCAGGGTAAATTTTGTCGGTTGCTCGATCGGCAAATTGCCCGGCTTGGCGCCCTTGAGAATCTTGTTCACATAGATCGCGGCGCGCTTGTGCATGTCCTCATAACTTGGCCCATAGGACATCAGGCCACCAGCCTCGACCACTTCCTTGTACGCACTCACATTTGGAAGGCGTTGCTCTTCAGTGAAGTCCACGATGCGTTCACGGTTGTGCAGGAACACGCGGTCCGCGAGGATCAGCAGCGCGTCCGGTCGCTCCTTGCGAATGGCGGCAAAGGCGCCGTCTAGGTCTTCGGATTTGCGAATATCGTACTGTTGAACCTTTATCCCCAGTGTCTTGCCGGCGTTTTGCGCCTGCCGCATCGACGTCGCGTGGAACGGATTGACCGAATTTATAAATACGGCGATACGCGAAACCGATGGCACGATTTCGCGGAGAAGCTCGAGCCGCTTGCCTTCGAGGTCGGGCGCGACCGAACTTAAGCCCGTGAGATTGCCATCGGGCCGCGCCAGGCTTGGCACCAGACCAGTACCGACCGGATCGCCGACCGCGACCATGACGAGCGGTACAGTGCTCGTTGCCTTCTTGACGGCAAGCGCGGCGGGCGTGCCGGCGGTAACAATCACATCCACCTTGGCGGCGATGAGTTCGGCGACCAGCGCCGCAAAGCGCTCGTATCGTCCGTCCGCCCAGCGGTATTCGATGGCAATATTACGTCCTTCCTCGTAGCCGAGCTCGCGCAGGCCTTCGCGGAAAGAGTCGACGAGATTGACTTCAAGCGCGGCGGTAGAGTTACCCATGAAGCCGACGCGTGGAATTCTTCCCTGTGCGCGGGCAACAAGCGGCCATGCCGTCGCGCCGCCGAGAAGGATGATGAAATCGCGCCGCTTCATGCTCGTCCCGCACTTCGGGAGGCATCCTAGCGGCCCACATAGGGATATTGGAAGGGCTCAGCAATGTCTGCTTTGGGTCAAAAGCGGACATTCGCTCGCCATGGAATGTCCGCTTGTCGGAACGCTCGCTGTCGTGATGGCGAGATTGAATTTGATCGTTATTGCCGTTCGCCAAAGGAAACCGGGCAAGCCTCGTTGCGGACGGCTAGCAAAGGACCGCTGATTCAGGCGTTCGCGATCGACTTCCAGCGCCTCAGCTGCTCTGCGATCAACTCCGCGCGTCGCCGATCGTCGTTTCCGTCGAGGATGCCCATGTCCTCTGGATCGGCGCGCCAGTAAACACCGGCCGTCCGCACGTTCGCACTCGCGGGCGCGTCCAAATGAGTCGTGAAGTACCCGGCCGCGCGATCGGCGGACTCCAGCAGGATTTCTCCCATCCCGTCCAGCTGCGGTGCGTTCGGGTCCCGAGGCCGCTCTCCCTTCCAATAATAGAAAACGCCCGAAGGCTCCTTCCTCTCCTTCACCGCTTCGCTCCAGTATCTCGCGGACTGACTGCCATCCTCTTGCCATGAGCGGCCGCGTAGCTCCAGCGCGCCGTCGCGGTCTCGCGAGATCCGGATGAGACTCACGGCGGAAGGCTCCCGCTGGTCACGCGCCGTCAGGGAAAACTGCCACCACAGGCCCTCGATGCGCGCGACGCGGCCCTCGTTCTCGATCGCCTTCCGAAGCTTCTGGTTGACAACTCTCATCTCGGAAGGATTCGTCGCTTCGCCGTACTGTACGCATGTAAACCCGAGGAGATCGCTCGGAAGCTTCGAGCCGCTCGCATGGAGGATGAAGGTTCGGTGCATTCCGAGGGCTCCACCGAAAAGGCCGGCTTCGAAGACGACATTGTCTCGCGGAGAAGCCTGACCGGACCCCGGGGGAGGGGATGCGGGCGCGCTGGCTGCCGTCCAGTCGTCCCGAGCGAATACGAACGCGGCGAAGTCGACTTCATGCGCAAGCTCGAAGAGGCGGGCCAGTGTGGTGGTCCCTGGATTGAAGGATGTCGTCCAGGGTTCTACGTGCGCGCAGTCTTCGAGACCGCGTGTCAGCGCCTGCAGCAGCTTCTTCTGCATTCCTGACGAGCCAAGGAAGATGCGAGGCTTGTCCATGCATTCCTCCCGTGGACGTCCCGTCAAAGTCACGTTTCTTCCGGCGTCGAACGCGCCTGTCGCCCGCACGGCACCCGGCGGACGAGATTTCCGCCGGGCGAGTGCTCTTCGCGTTTCACTGGTGATGGGCCGACACGCTCTTAACGTATTCGGACAGCAGATCACTCGATGCCAACCCGCTGACGTCGCCGAGACTAAGGATGCCAATCATCCGCTTGCTCTTGTTGATCACCGGCAACCTGCGAACCTTCAGTTCTTCCATGTGCCGCACCGCCTTGGCGAGGTCATCATCATCGCTGCAACAATGGATACCTGGAGTCATCACATCGCGTGCTGTCGCGTCGTCAGAATCGAAGCCTTCCTCCGCCAACCCGCAGCGCGGGCCGGCGCGCTTAACCTGGTATTCCCTGCAAATGCGGACTAGTCCAGGTGGACTAACCCGGCTGTCGCCGGCGCGCGTACCCGGTCGAGTACAAACAGACGGATCGCTGAAGATAGGTTGCCCCGTTGGCGCGCCTTGTCGATCTCTGCGACCACATTCGACAGCGTCGCTTGCTGGCCACGCGCGATTTCCTTCAGGTCG
>DASYSQ010000093.1:0-6166 GCA_036003145.1 Pseudolabrys sp. | reverse complement strand
CCGGCGTGTATGTTTTCGGCTCATCGCGGCGAGAATGCGATCGGATCCGGATTGCACCGGCAAATGCACACAGGGCATGAGCTCCGGCAGTTCACTGTGTGCTGCGACGAGATCTCCGTCCATGTCGCGCGGGTGACTCGTGGTGTAGCGCAAGCGCAGCACACCGGGTACGTCCGCAAGGCGCCGCAGCAATTGTCCGAGTGTCGACGGCCGTCCATCCGCTCCGAGCCCATGATAGGCATTCACATTCTGGCCGATCAGCGTGACTTCACGCACGCCCGCTTCGGTCAGTCGCGCGACCTCTGCGACAATCTTTTCAACCGGGCGCGAGACTTCAGCACCACGCGTGTAGGGCACGACGCAGAACGTGCAGAACTTGTCGCATCCTTCCTGCACCGTGACGAAGGCGGAAATGCCGCGTTTGGTAATCGCGTCTCGCCTGGGCGCGGCCAGAACGTCGAACTTGTCCTCGACAGGAAATTCCGTGTCGACGACTTTTTCGCCGCCTTGCACGCGCGCGATCATATCCGGCAGGCGATGATAATTTTGCGAGCCGACAACCAGATCGACCGCGCCTGCCCGGCGTATGATTTCCTTGCCTTCCGCCTGTGCGACGCAACCGGCCACCGCGATTATCATGTGACGGCCATCGCGAGCGGCGGCCTCCTTCATTTCGCGGATGCGTCCGATTTCCGAGTACACCTTCTCCGCGGCCTTTTCGCGGATGTGACAGGTGTTGAGGATGACGAGATCGGCATCCTCTGGACCTGCAGTTTCGACGAAGCCGGCAGGCGCCAGGGTATCTGCCATACGATGTGAATCGTAGACATTCATCTGGCAGCCAAAGGATTTGACGTGAACTTTGCGGGGTCTGCTCATGCCGTTTCGGTGCGAAGCGGGTCCAATCTAGCTGTCATCGCGGGATTTGTCCCGCCAGACCATATATTTGATTTTACAACGATTTTAAGACTTTCCGGGCCCGGCGCCAAAAATAAATTTGCGGCTAGTCGGCGCGCTCCGCAAGCATTGGCCGTCCACGCAGGGCGGCCGACAACAGCCGGCGCACGGTGCCTTCCAGCCGTTTGGTCATCGCCTTGCGGTCGATGTCACGGCCAGCAGGCATGGGCTCTCCGTACGTGACCAGAGCATCGACAGCACCGTGTTCGATGAAGGCCCTGATGTGCGGCATGAAATCGAGATCGCCATACCAGGCAACCAGCGGGCGGTGCTGGCGCCCCATCGGAATGCCTTGCTGGCCGGTATAGCCGATCGACATCGGCTGAATCAGGATGTTGTCACCGCCGTTGCCGGTGGTTCCCTCCACTGCGCCGAGCAAAGCGGTCCGGAACGGCAGCACGCGATTGCCGTCGCTCGATGTCCCTTCCGCGAACAACACCACCGAAACGCCGCTTTCGATCCGCTTGACGATCTCGGCCACGGCATTTCCGGTCTGGTGACGGCGCGTACGATCGACGAACACGGTCCGCTGCAGCTTTGCCGTAATTCCGACCAGCGGCCAGTCGCGAACTTCGTGCTTGGCGACAAAGGCGACTGGCGCGAGCGAGCCGATCACGAGGATGTCGGCCCACGAGACATGGTTGGACACGAAGAGCACCGCGCGGTTGCGCACCGGAACGCCGCTGACACGCACACGAATACGCAGAAGCGAGCAAAGCAGGCGAAAGTAGCCCGTCGCGATAAAACCCCATCCGGGCAATCCGAGCTTTCCAAGCAGCCATTGAATCAAGATCAATAGCGGCGTCATCGTGAAAAAGAATGCCGCAATGAAAAGCGCGCGCGCCATTGGCGTCTAGTCCATCGGGCTCATGCGCTAGCGCTTCTTGTCGTCGTGGAGCGGTACCGCATACAGCTCAAGCCGGTGATCAACGAGTTTGAAGCCGAGCTTGCGTGCGACCTCGGCTTGCAGGCGTTCGATTTCCTCTGACTGAAATTCGATCACCTCGCCATTGCGCAGGTTGATCAGATGGTCGTGGTGCGCTTCAGGGCTCGTCTCGTAACGCGCGCGGCCGTCACGGAAATCGTGCCGCTCGATGATCCCGGCATCTTCGAAAAGGCGCATGGTGCGATACACGGTCGAAATCGAGATACGGTCGTCAACCTTGGCGCACCGGCGATAAAGCTCTTCGACGTCGGGATGGTCGTCGGATTCCGCCAACACGCGCGCGATCACGCGACGCTGTTCGGTCATGCGCATGCCTTTCGCAGCGCAGAGAGCTTCGATGTTCTTCTTTTCGGCGATGTGCTTACCGGCCTGCGTCACCTTGCATCTCTACCGTCTGTTCGGCCAGCGTCCGCGGTCTTCCTATCATATTTGGCGGTGTCCGCCATGTGTCTATTGGGCCGTCATCAAAGGTCGCGCCGCAGCACCAGCGCGGCCACCCCGCCGTCATGACCGGGATAATAATTGGTGCGGCGCGACACTTCACGGAAACCCGCACGGTGGTAAAGACGGAGCGCCGGATCATTGTGCTCATCAACTTCCAGAAATACAGCCCGTGCGCCAAGCCCCGCCAGGCGGCGCAGATTAAGGTTAAGCAGCCGGCGCGCGAGGCCCCGCCCGCGTTGCCGGCGTGCAACCGCAACAGAAAGGATTTCCGCCTCGTCCTCGACCAACCGCGACATGATGAAGCCCGCGAGCTTTGCGCCCGCCAGCGCGCGGTGCGTGACGACGTGACGGTCGAGCAAAAGGCCTTCGATCTCCTGTTCGCTCCAGCCGCGCTGGAATGACGCACCATGCAGCGCAGATATCGCAGCCGCGTCGCGCGTGCTCGCCTCCGACATCGCCGGTTCGGCGCGCGCGAAAAGGCTGCTCACAAAGCCGATCATCGCCGGGCCAACTGTACAGAGTCTTGGGGGTGGGCATCAGGCGCGCGCAGGTACAGCGGCTTCGGTGACGTGCCGGTATCGGTTGCTGCGGCGCCGAGCCGCGCCACCCACTCGATCTGCGGCGCAACGCGCTGCTCGACGGCACTCGGCGCGCGCTCGCCGGGGGGCCATAACGCCGCCAGCCTGCTTGCCGCCGTGCCGGTGATGCGCGGCGCGCCCGATGTCGAGACACGCAATGCCTCCCGCAATGGCGCCACGCGAGGTGCAACGACGGTGCGGCCACCCGGACCAAAGACCTGGAGGTAGACGTGATCGTGGCGTGCGTCGATTGCCACGACCACCGGCAGCGTATCATCGGCGGCGATGAACGGTGCGGCGAAGGCTGCCAGCGTCGTGAGGCCGATCGCAGGCTTGCCGGTGGCGAGCGCGATACCGCGGGCCGCCGCGATACCAACACGCAAGCCGGTGAAACTTCCAGGTCCGGTCGTTACCGCGATGCGGTCGAGCGCCGTGAAGTCGATCTGCGCCCGCTCGAGCACGCGCGCCACCAGCGGCATCAGCGCCTCGGCGTGACCGCGTTGCATCGGCACAGATTCATGCACACGTTGATCGGCTCGGCTGGTGTCGAGCACAGCAACCGAGCAAGCTTCGAGCGCGGTGTCGATGGCAAGGACTCGCATACAGTAATTCTAGCATCATTTATGGCCGGTCTTGTGCCGGCCATCCACGTCTTTGCTGCGGAGGCTCAAAGACGCGGATGCCCGGGACAGGCCCGGGCATCACGAGGTTGAGGCGGCATTTCCGTTTACATCGGCCGCACTTCGACCACTTCGGGCACGAAATGGCGCAGAAGGTTTTGAATGCCGTGTTTGAGCGTCGCGGTCGAGGACGGGCAGCCCGAGCAGGCGCCCTGCATGTTCAGATAGACGATGCCTTCCTTGTAACCGCGGAAGGTGATGTCACCACCATCGCCTGCCACTGCAGGACGCACGCGTGTCTCGATCAGGTCCTTGATGGTTGCGACGGTTTCCGCGTCCTTGGCATCAAAGAATTCGTCAGTGGCTGCCGCCGGCTGCACGTTGTCCGCCAGGAGCGGCGTACCCGACATATAGTGCTCCATGATGACGCCGAGGATAGCCGGCTTCATCAGTTGCCAATCGCCGCCGGTTTTAGTCACTGAAATGAAATCCGAGCCGAAGAAGACCCCACCGACATTCGCAACGTCAAACAAACGGATCGCCAGGGGCGATTGCGCCGCAGCGTCCTTCGACTGTATGTCGAGCGTGCCGCCTTCGAGCACAGGGCGCCCGGGCAAGAATTTCAGCGTTGCAGGGTTAGGCGTGGCTTCGGTCTGAATGAACATCGACTTCGCTCCTTGCTCACACGGGTTCAAGGCCCGCTGGCTGCAGAATTATAACTCATAAATGGCGATTGTGCCTGCTCGGGTCAACCGTCTCTTTCCGGCCTTTCCGGCGGCGAGCGTAGAGCCGGCGCTAACGCCATTCCCGACCACCGGGCGCTAGGAACTCGCGTCGATGTCCTCGTCGCTCAGATGGCCAGGCACGAGCGCTACCGGAATCGGGAAAGTGCCGGCAGTCTTGGCAAGGTTGGAGACCAATGGACCTGGCCCTTCCTTCCCGGTGCCGGCCGCGAGCACAAGGATGCCGATGTCGGCGTCTTCGTCGATCAGTTTGACAATTTCTTCGGCCGTATCGCCTTCGCGAATCACGCGGTCTGGCGTGATGCGTGCAATTTTTTTTGCCCGTGCAGCGAACTTGTCGAGCGTGGCGTTTGCTGCTTCCTGCTGCTCTGCCTTCATGATGTCGGCGACGCCGAGCCATTGCTGATTGCGATCGCCCGGTTCGATAACGCGCAACATCACGATCTGCGATTTGGTGCGGCCGGCGCGCTTGGCCGCCCAATAGACCGCCCGATCGCATTCCTCAGTGTCGTCAATGACGACAAGATATTTGCGCTTGTGGCCGGCCTCGTAGCTGCGGCGCTTGCTGCTCATGGGCGCGACGCTCCCGTCCGATCATATGCGCAGTAGTGGGTGCACGAGCGTGCAATGGTGGCACGGCGGCCGCCGCGCCGACAAGGCGGGTGTTCCGCGCTGCACCTAGCGATGCACAAAACCGACGATATCCTTGACTGCCTTCATGGTTTCGGCGGCGATCGCCTGCGCGTGCTGCGAACCCTCTGCCAATACGGAGTCGATATAGACCGGGTCTTCCACCAGCTTTTTCATCTCGACACCGATCGGCCCGAGTTTGGCGACAGCGAGATCGACCAGCGCACTCTTGAAGGTAGAGAATTGCCCGCCGCCAAACTGCCCGAGCACCTCGGCTTTCGTCACCCCTTGCAACGCGGCATAGATGCCGACCAGGTTGTCGGCTTCGGGGCGCGGCGCCAGGCCCTTTTCTTCGCCGGGCAGCGGCTCGGGATCGGTCTTTGCCTTGCGGATCTTCTGCGCAATGGCATCTGCGTCATCAGTCAGATTAATTCGTGAATAATCGGACGCCTCGGACTTCGACATCTTCTTCGAACCGTCACGCAGTGACATGACCCGGGTCGCAGGTCCCTGAATCAATGGCTCTGGCTGCGGGAAGAACGCATCGCCGTAACCACGGGCGTGAATCGACGCGGCGAAGTCGTTGTTGAATTTCTGGGCAATGTCCCGCGACAGTTCAAGGTGCTGCTTCTGGTCTTCACCCACCGGCACGTGGGTTGCGCGGTAGACCAGAATGTCCGCGGCCATCAGGTTCGGGTAGACATAAAGCCCGACCGAAGCATTTTCACGATCCTTGCCCGCCTTCTCCTTGAATTGCGTCATGCGGTTGAGCCAGCCGACGCGCGCGACGCAATTGAACACCCAGGCAAGTTCGGCATGCTCGGCGACCTGGCTCTGGTTAAAGATAATGTTTTTCTTCGGATCGATTCCGCAGGCAAGAAATGCAGCGGTCACCTCGCGCGTGGCGCGCGGCAATTCGCTCGGATCCTGCCACACCGTGATTGCGTGCAGATCCACTACGCAATAGATGCAGTCATATCGATCCTGCAGGGCCACGAACTTGGTGATCGCGCCGAGATAGTTGCCGAGGTGCAGGTTTCCAGTCGGCTGCACGCCGGAAAATACGCGCTCCTTGAACGCCATTGCCCGCCCTCTTTAATTGTGCGCGGAGCCATGCCACGGCGGAGGCGCGTGGCGCAAGGCCCTTAAGCTCCAAGGCTCTCAAGCTTTATGACGGACCGCTGCGGCCAGCTCTTTGAGCTTCGTCACGCCAAGCAATTGCAGTGTGGCGAGATAAACCCCGATGCC
>DASYSQ010000092.1:0-2845 GCA_036003145.1 Pseudolabrys sp. | reverse complement strand
CGTTGTTGCTCGCAGGAAGCCGAAGTGCGATAGCGATTTCCTTTACGAACGTCACGCAATTGTGCGTATCAAGATTATAAGATGGCTGAGGATATTTTCGCCAACGGTCCACGATAGCAAGCACAGAGCGATATTGTTCGTCACTGATCGGGAGCGAAAGATGTGGCTGGCTCATCGCGATGTAATCGTCTGGCATCGAGACGACAGCACCTTCTACCGAACCCCAAAGTATGGAAGGTGAGATTGTATCAGCGGTGAAGCCGAAGTTGGCCTTGACTGGTTTCGCATCCGCTCTGGTCGTTCCACTCAACACGACATGGGCGTGCGGGAATGTGACGCCAAGTCCATAGGTGCCAAAATGGTGAGAATAAAACGTCAGCGTGACTTCGGCACAGGCACCGGAAGCCAAAGCAAAGAAAAACAGCGCGGTCAGCAGCACTTGATGCAATCGAACTGTTCCCCCGACATTTTTGATTGGCTGTCTCCCGACAGCCAACCGATATTCTTTAAAGATGCACCCCCGAGCGTAGACGATACCACACGGCGGGACGATCGTTGACTCAGATCAAAATGGCTCTCGCCAGGCCAAAACTTTGCTGCTGATTCTATTTTTCTGTGAAGTGTGGCTTTTCGGCACTATCTAGAAATCAAATGCAAATGAAATAGTGGCCATACTGACTTTGGCATTTTAAAGCGAGGGGCACCCAATGAGAAAATTCTTAGTTGTAATTTGCTCTATGGTTCTCGCCTTTGGCCTTTCCGGTTGCATAGGTAAAGGCAAAGCTCCGGTTGGCAAGGGCAAAGCGCCAGTTGTTCAAACCAGAGGGTAAAAAGCAATCGCATCAGATCTACGAAGACCGCCGCGAGGCGGTCTTTCTGTTTGTTCAGTTCAGTTTCTGCAGTGTCCGCTTTTGGCACTTAGCGGACATTTCTAAGTCGCTCGCGAATGTCCGCTTTCGGGGATAAGTGGAATTCGAAGTTGGAAGCCTTTACTTCCGCCTTTGACCCAAAGATGGGGTAATCGGCCGGCGCTTTTTGTGGATAGCTAAAAGATTTGGGTGCTGCGCTTCAGGCTGATGGTGAAACGGGGTCACCGTGGTTACGGGCCCCAAGCATCAGAAGGAGAAGCGCAGCATGGAGCATTTTGCTGGACTGGACGTTTCAGTCAAGGACACGAGCGTCTGCATTGTGGACTACACAGGCAGGATCGTGCGGGAAGTGAAGGTGGCGAGCGAACCTGAGGCTCTGTTAGCGGTGCTGACGAACAGTGCCTACCACTTCAAGCGGATTGGCCTGGAAGCCGGACCACTGTCGCAGTGGCTGTTCAGCGCTCTCGGCGAAGCGGGCTTGCCGGTGATCTGTGTCGAGACGCGGCACATGCGGGCGGTGTTGCAGGCGCAGATCAACAAGACAGATCGCAACGACGCCCGCGGGATCGCGCAGATGATGCGGGCGGGGCTTTATCGCCCGGTGCATGTGAAGACGTTACGCAGCCAGAAACTGCGCATGTTGCTGACCCATCGCAAGCTGCTGCAGTCGAAGGCCATCGCCGTCGACAACGACCTGCGCGGAACCTTGCGCAACTTCGGTCTCAAGGTCGGCGTAGTGGGGACGGTCAAGTTCGAGGCGCGCATCAAGGAGCTGGTCGAGAGTCTCCCGGACTTGGCCGCGCTGGTCGAGCCGCTGCTTATTGTCCGGCGGGTGCTGCGCGAGCAGATCGCCGTCCTGCACCGCCGCTTGCTGGCCATCGTCCGCGACGATGCGGTGTGCCGGCGCCTGATGACGGTTCCCGGTGTCGGCCCGGTGGTGGCGCTGACCTATCGCGCCACCGTCGACGTGCCGGCCCGCTTCAAGAACTCCAAGGCAGTCGGAGCGGTGTTTGGACTGACGCCATCCAAGTATCAATCTGGCGAGATCAACCGAACCGGAGCGATATCAAAATGCGGCGACGAGATGATGCGGGTCATGCTCTACGAAGCGGCCCAGAGCATGCTAACCCGCACCGTCAAATGGTCGTGGCTCAAGGCCTGGGCGATGACGATCGCTAGGCGCTGCGGACTGAAAAAGGCAATCGTGGCGCTGGCGCGCCGGTTGGCCGTGATCATGCACCGCATCTGGGTTGACGGCACCGAGTTCAGCTGGACCAGGCAAGCCGTAGTCGCATGAGAGCCGTGCAGGATCCAATGCAATAGGAGGATACTCGAGCTCCACCGAGCGGTGGAATGATGTCCCTCGCGGGACGATGGATGAGGTGAGACCGCATGTCCGCTTGGACCTGCCATTTGTCTGACGGCAAGGCCGCCCCAAAGATTGTTCCGCCTCGTTCTCGAATCCCATGATGGAAGGGCCTTGGTGCCGATTCCGAAGAGAAGCACGAGCCCGCGGGTGACATCGACACTGTAGCAGTGGATGGTCTGAAAGCGCTTGACCCCAACCGGCCGATTAGAGAAGCGGACATGGGTGCCCTTGAGCAGAACGAGCGTTCTTGTCCCCTAATTCTTTGCAAGATATATTTTGTGGATTGCTGACCTCAATCCCGAAACTGCGCAACCGAAAGCGCCGGGCGCTACCGGCGTAGGAGGCTCAATGAAAATCAATTGGCACGCTGCCGTTGTGGCATTGGCGCTCGTAATTATTCCGACGAGTGGGTCAGCAGATGACAATCCTTTAGTCGGCACATGGAAAAATTGAAATCTTTTGTACGCGAGATAACGGGGACGGGCGAGCGCTACAACCAGCTTGGTGAACACCCGGAAGGCTTCCTCGGCTATTCAATTGATGGCCGCATGTACACAATTCTCGTCGCTGGTAATCGCATTAAGCCGCAAGAAGAAGCCCCGACCGA
>DASYSQ010000091.1:0-14377 GCA_036003145.1 Pseudolabrys sp. | reverse complement strand
TCGCGGCGCCCGGCCACCTTGCCGGAGAGCCATCCGTTGGCACCTAAGTGCACCACCGCATCTGCGTTGCAGGTTTGCTGCAGATTGTCGGCGGACCCGCCGTAGCTTGCTTTGCCGGACAGCACGATACGGTACCCGTCGTGTTCGACCGCCGTGATCTCGACCGTCCCGAATGCGTTGGCCCAGCGCCCGGCGACGCCGGTGCGGCCGAAACCTTGCGCAATGGCGCGCAGCGTCGCGGTGCGCTGGTGCAATGTCGCGACGACGTTATCCAATGTCCGCTTTTGCACTTCCAGCTGATCGTCGCCACCGCCCGTGGCGTCGTCGATGACGGCTCCGATCATTTCGCGAAACCAGAATTGGTCGCGCATCAAGATCGGAGTCGTGGTCGGCTGCGCTTTGGCGAGCGCGACTTTGACGGCGGCGTCGACCTCCTGCCCCAAGCGATCGAACGATCCGTCCTTGCAGGCGGGCAACCTGGCGCCATCGTTGCCGCACAACGCGTAGGCCGTGGGCCTGGGTTTATTCGCGCTGTCGACGTCGTCGCCAAGGCATGGCGCTACGCTCGCTAGCAGCAAGGCGGCGGCAATAACAGGGTATGGTGTGTACCATGGCTCCATCGGCTGCTCCGCGACGGCGGATATTTTAGCGCCACCGCCAAACGTGACAACGTCGGAGAACCCCGGCTACGGCACCGAGTTCTTCTCACGCTTGGTTTGAAATGAAAGAAGCCGCCAATTGAGGCGGCGTCTAGTTGTTCCCGCGTGCGCCCCGGGTGGCTATTTCAACTCGTTGAGCATCTTGGCGCAGGCTTCCGCGACATTGTTGTTAGGCGATGCCGTTCCTGGGAACGTCGCCCAGCCGCCCTTCTCGATAAACGAGTCTTGCTTCCACGAATCGACCAGCTTTAGTTCGGCCAAGGTTGCTTTGGCCTCAGTGGCGTGCTGGAATTTATCAACACAGATCGGCGCGAGAGCCGCTACGATTGCGCTACTCGTGCTTTGATCCACCATTTTCTTGGCCGTGCTTCCAAGCATCCATCCGCCCCAACCGAAGCCGATGACCACTGTGGCGAGAAAGCCCGCGAAGGCTCCCTGTAATAGACGCGTGAGCGACTCTCCCTGGAAGATTTTTGGTAACTGCATGAGTTTTCCTTTCGCCCGACATGTTTTCGGGGCGAGGTTACGGGCGCCCAGATGGGTTCCGACCGACAAGTTGAATTGAAGGCCTGGGCGCTTTGAACTGGCGCCTCAGTCGACCCTAATGTGGGCTCTCTTGAGGTCAAAGTTGAGTAACGCTTTATGCATGAGCTACCCTCAAGCCATGTCCGCGCGATGTCCGCGCCATGTCCGCGCACGCGCAACAACGCCGTGCCGGTCGCCTGAGTTCGCAGGACCGCCAAAAAGGATTTCTCGATGGCAGTCTTGCCGAAGTTGCCTCATCCCAAACGACCGGCAGATTTTCAGTGCGAGTATCTTCGAGCCAAAACGAGGACTCGCAGTATTAATTTCCGGCACAAAGCAATAAAGTTCGTGCCCAAAAATTGTGCAGCACATTATTCCATCAACTGATTATGAAATCACAACAAATCAATGTGATTGCTAATTGCATTGTGCATCGCAATAGCCCTGATACGTACAGCGCAAGGCGACCGACTCGAAATGAGAGGTGCAACATGACCTCAGGCAAACTCAAACTTCTTTCGGCAGCCCTTAGTGTGGCGGCCTTGATAGCCACCCCAGCACTTGCCAGCACAGCGCACAAAGCAAGGGTAAAAGGTTCTGACGCGTATGCTTACCAATCCCAACAAGCGCATGAACTGTATGGGTGGGAGGGACAACTGCTCGGCACCGATCCCGACCCGAATATACGCTTCCAGTTGCAGCGAGACCAAAATCTCGGCGGCAATTGATCCCCAGTTATTCTAGTTGCGAAATGGGGGGCCGCCTTAGTTGGCGGCTTCCTTCGCTCACGGCGTCTGACGCATGTCCGCTTCACCCCCGAAAGCGAACTGACGTGAGGATCTAACGCGCTCTGGAGCTGCCAATGCTGGTACCGCTCGAGCCGCTTGTGGACGTAGCACTAGACCCGGTAGTTGACGTGCCGGTAGAGCCGATCACCGGCGCGCTAGGCGCCACTGACGCGTTGCTTGGGGCGGTGCTGCCCGTGGAGGTGCTGGGCGGATTGGCGCCGCCTAACGGCGAAATCCTTGATGTTGATTTTGGGTCGGACAGACGAACGCTCGGCTGACGAGGTGCAGCCTTGCCTGGCAACCGCTCGCTGCTGGCCAGACATTGCCTGATGAACCTGCTTTTTTGCTTGCCCATATAACGCTGCAGCATCGCGTCGCGCTCGCACCGTTCTTTCTTTATCGCATCTGCCCCTTTTGCTCCGGCAGCTAGCGCCGTTTCTCCTGATAGGCCGAAAGCTGCGCCACCTATCAAAAGAGCAGATGCCAACACGATTGCTTTCGTCATTGTGGAACTCCGTCGCGCAAGAGTAACGCACAACGTTCAACAAACGAGTGCGCTGCCCGGTTTCCAACTTCATTGGCCGCGTATCGGCGTGATGTCCGCTCTATCCCCGAAATCGGACATTCGCGAGCGACTTAGAAATGTCCGCTACGTGCCAATAGCGTACATGGTTGCATCTATTCGATCACCTCGTGCGGCGTTGGCAATGTCATCCTCCGAGGGCTATCGCAATGCCCACCAGTGCGGCACCGACGAACACCATGATAAGACCCGTTGCCCATGGCCGAAGCCCGGCATGGCGCGCAAAAATAAACCCGCAAAAAAACAGCAATACGACTGCAATAGCGTTGGAGATTCGTAGCGCCAGTTGCGCGTTTTCGAAGACAATAAAGGGAATTACGACCGGGAAGGTGGACAGGATAACAAGGATGCAAACGCCCAACGCCCCCAGCCAGTCGCGTCCGGTCAGCCTGGGACGCGTTTCGGAATCCGGTATGCGGCGGAGTCCTTCTCGTATCAAGTCCAGCTGCAGCGGTTGAAAAATCGACACGAGCGGCAGTGGCAGAGCATCTGCAATGATGCGGTTTGCGCTTTCATGATCGGCCGCATCACGCACTTCCCGCAACAACAAGGCATTGCTGCCTCGCTCGGCAAGGCGAGCCATAAGATACATTCCAGCGTCGATGATTCCCCAAGCGACATTGCAGCCGAGTGCCGCAATTAACATGGTCCGGATCTGAAATCGGTCCGCTGTGACAACGCTCGTTGCGCCCGTAACTGTGAGGGCCATGATCAGGCCGAATAGGATCTCCGCGATCCGTTCCGCTGGCTCGAGTACCCGATCAGGTAGTCTCATTGAATCCCCCATTTTGGCGACCTGTCAGGCAACGCCCTGCTTAACACATTTGAAAAATCGACACTTTTCGATGGAAAGTGACGTGTCTCAAGCCGACGCCTCCCTCGTCGCACTCAGTACTTCCCCTTGTAACAATTTGACCCTCATCAACCCACCTGCGGGCCCGCCCAGGAATGATGAATTCCAGCTTTTCCAGACTCGGGGGCTGAAATGAACCACTCAATTGCCACAGCCGATCGTGCCACACATCTGAGAATTGTTGCTGTTGCCCTGTTTTGGGCGATGGTCGCAATGGCGATTGCGATCATGGTTCGCTGACGCGGTCTGAATGTGCGACACTCGCCACAGCTCTTGGCCCTAAGTTCTTGGCCCTAAGTTCTTGGCCTAAACTCTTGGAACCCAACGCGCTACAAGATTAAGCCTCACCGGTGGCGGGAGATAGTGTGACTCGTTTACTCAAGGAAATCCGGCACAATCCGTTACTCTGGCCATTGGCCTTCGTGCCTGTGGTTTTGGCCGCTCAGGTACTCAAGCCGGAAGCACATACGCTTTTGTTTGTGCTTTCCGTCGTGGCTATCGTGCCACTGGCCGCGTTGCTGAGCCGTGCCACAGAATCCGTTGCCGCCAGGACGGGCGATATGATCGGCGGTTTGCTCAACGCTACACTGGGAAATCTGACCGAATTGCTCATCGCGTTGGCTGCGTTGCGCGCCGGGCAATATGTTCTTGTTAAGGCCTCCATCGCCGGCGCGATTGTCACCAACGCATTGTTCATGTTGGGCGCATCGTTTCTACTCGGCGGGCTCAAACATCATGTGCAGGAATACAACCGCAATAACGCCCGTCTTCAGGCCGGCCTGCTTTTTCTGGCGACGATTGCGATGCTGGTTCCATCAGTCGTCGCTGAAGCCGATACCACCGCGGCGACCGCAAAATTCAGCCAGACGCTGAGCACGGGCCTCTCTGTGCTGCTCATCGTGACCTACGGACTGGGTTTGGTGTTTTCACTCAAGACACATGGCGAACTCTTCGCCAGCGCTGATCACGCAGAGCACGGCGAAGCGCAATGGTCATTGGGCCTTTCATTGGCGACGCTGGCGGGTGTCACAGTGCTGGTGGCCCTTGTCAGTGAGGTCTTCGTCGAGTCGGTTCAGCAGGCCGCTACAGCGCTTGGAATCTCTCCCGCGTTTGTCGGCTTCATTATTGTGGCGCTGGTAGGTGGTGCCGCAGAGATGGTGTCGGCATTTTCCGCCGCACGCAAAAACAAACTGGACCTGAGCGTGGGCATTGCGTTGGGGAGCGCGTCCCAAATCGCGCTCTTCGTCGCACCGGTGCTTGTCCTTGCCAGTTACGTCATCGGCCCGATGCCGATGAATTTACAATTCTGGCCGGGCGCCGTGGCAATGATACTGATCGCGACCATGACGGCAGCCCTGGTCAGCAATACCGGTCGATCGGCGTGGTTCGTCGGGGTGCTTATCATGACCGTGTATCTGGTTTTCGCCATGACGCTTTATCTTTTGCCTCCCCAGGTCCGGTGAAGGGTCAACACGAAGGGCGGAATGCGTCTATAGCGCGCTTGCATTTCGGCTGAAGAAGCACAAGCATCCTGTGTAATCCGGCGCCAATAGCGGCATTCGCGCGCCAGGCGTTGAGAGGGCTGAGCCGGAGCGAACATTTGTGGTCGGCTGAATTGGATCGTGCGCGTGCAGGCGCGGTGGCCGTTGCCACCGCGATATGGCTCATTTCGGTTGCCACGGGTCCCGTGCACGGACAAGCCCCTGCGGAAACCTCCGGGGGCATGATCAGCCTCGGTGGCCGTGGCTGGCTCCCGGGCCAAGGCACATCCACGTCGGATCGCTCGGCGAACCAGTTTGGGTTTGATGTGCGCGCCGGGTTGGCATCCGACTACATGTATCGGGGAACGACGCTATCTGATCACAAACCGGCGGTCGGTGCCGCCATGGAAGCGACCTTTGCCCAGTTCTACGCTGGCGTCTCGGTGGCCAGTGTCAAGTTGCCGACACAACCGGCTGCGGAAATCACGGCAAGCGGCGGAGTGCGCCCAAAAATCGGAGATATCGATCTCGATCTGCGCGTGACGTACTACCTCTATCCGGGTGAAACATTGGTCAGCACGACAAATGGCATTGATTACTGGGAGGCGGCCATTCGCGCGGACAAGCGGATCACCGACTCGGTCCGGGTCGCTGGCGGTTTCGCCTATTCGCCGAACGTCTCCAATACCGGCGCCTGGAGCTGGTATGCCGCTGCTGGTTTGGGTTACGACGTCCCGAGCAGTCTACTGCCGCAAGACATCGGCGTATCGTTCACCGGAGGTGCCGGCTACTCCTGGTTCGGTAATCAATCTCAGGAGCTTGGCGGTTTTGCGCTGCCCGCCTATCTCAATTGGCAGGTCGGCGTCACGTTTACACGGAAGATTTTCAGCCTCGACCTGCGCTACTACGACACCAATCTGTCGAAGGAAAACTGCTTCGTCTTCATCGGAGACCCCAATGCAAGGGCGGGCGGCAGCATCGATCCCGTCACGAACCCGGATGGCCTGACGTCGCGCTGGTGCAGTGCCACATTTGTTGCAAAGGTCTCGTTTGCATTGAATTAGCCACTCGGCGTCCACATAACCGCTAATGCAAACGCCTCTGTTAGGCGAATGCGGAAAGGTCAATGCCGCTTTGGGTCATAGGCGGACATTCCGACCGTTTCAGGCAATGTCCGGTTTACCCAGTAGCCGACATCAAACCAAGGCTGGTCGCATACCGCCGCAAGCATTCGGGCTAGCCGGCCTCGATTGTCACTCATTGGTTCAAGAGCGGAAACTCTTTTGCCGGTTTGCGCCCGGGGAGCGATTGCAAAAACGCATGAATGTCGGCGGCCTCCTTGTCCGACAACACGTCTGTCGAATAGGCCGGCATATCGTTCGGCGCGTCGCGCAGGAACGACACGAACGATTCGACTGGCATCTCCAGTTTCGCGATCGCAGGCGCCGGGTAGTTCATCGCGCCGCCCTGCCCGGCGCGGCCATGGCACATGAAACATCCGTCAGCGAGATAGACACGCTTTCCGTTGGCAGCATCGCCGGACGCCGCATTCTGTGCCAGCGCCGTCGGACCAGGTCCGCGCGCCGCAAATGCACCTGCCACCAAAACTGCAACGTATGCGGACCGCATTGTGAAGAGTTTCATGACCATTGCCTCAGCGCGGATCGGTTACGACATCGATGACCGCTGGTTGGCCGGTTTTGACCACGGCGATCGCGCGCTTGAGCGCGGGTCCAAGATCTTTTGGATCGATGATCGGACCTTCGCCATGCACGCCGAAACCGCGTGCGATCGTGGCGTAATCCACGTTCGGATCCGTGATGGTGATGCCTGTCGCAGTATTTGTAATGCCGCGGCCGTGACGCGCCGCCATCGCCTGCAGATACATATACTCTTGGTGATAGGCACGGTTATTGTGCACAATGTAAAGCATTGGAATGCGATGATGCGCGGCCGTCCATAGCGTGCTTGGCGCGAACAGGAAATCGCCGTCGCCGCCAAATGCGAGCGTCAGGCGCCCATGCCGCTTGTTGGCGAGCGCGGCTCCCAGTGACGCCGGCAGATTGTAGCCAACGCCGGCACCGCCTGAAACGCCGTTCCATTGATAAGGTTTGTCAAATTTCCAAAGCCGGTGCGGCCATGTGAGCCGGATTGCGGTGCCGACCAATGACCAGTCCTCGTCCTTGATCTGGCCGTACACTTCGGCGCACAGCCGCGCAGTCGTGATCGGACTGGCGTCCCATCCGATGGTCGCATCAGACTTCGCCTGCTCTACCGCCGCCAATTTGGCCGCCGCGAGCTTTTGCCCGCGCGCCGCGAATGCCGACTTCTTGCCGTCGTCGATCAAACGTTTAATCTGTTCGATTAAAATCGGTAGACTCGCTTCCGCGTCGCCGCCGATAGTGAGATCGACTTCCTGGTAGCGCCCAAAATCCTGGTAGTTGGATTTCATATATAGATCGCGGCTGCCGAGCGTGATGATCTTGGCGCCTTGCTTGTAATTGGGCTTGGAGCTCCGCACGATACGGTCGCTGAAAGCGTTCAATGAACCCCACAATTCATTGACTTCCATCGCCACGATGACGTCCGCTTGACGGAGGATGGCGCGGCGGAACGACTGGTTGAGCGGGTGCCGCGAGGGGAAGTTCATGCGCCCGACGTTATCGATGACCGCGCATTGCAACGTCTCAGCAAGTTCGACAAGCCGTGCCATGCCCGCAGGCGTGCGCGCCACACGATCGACAATGATCACGGGGTTTTCCGCGACCACCAGCATCTTTGCGAGTTCCGCGAGCGCCGCAGAGTCCCCCTGCGGTGGAATCACCTTGGAGAGCTTCGGGATCTTGAGTGTTTCCGCGTCGGCAATCGGATTTTCCTGCAGTTCGGCATCAAGCGACAGCATGACGGGCGCCATCGGCGGCGTAGTCGCAACCTTGTAGGCGCGCACGGCAGATTCGGCGAAATGCTGAAGCGATGTGGGCTGGTCATCCCACTTTACAAAGTCGCGCGCGATTGCGCCTGGGTCGATTGCCGAATGCACCCATTCGGCGCCCGGCCCGCGCTTGTTGGCTTCGATGATGTTGCCACCCATGACGATGACTGGAACGCGATCGCACCAAGCATTGTACATCGCCATCGTTGCATGCTGCAGACCGACCACGCCGTGGCAAATCATGGCCATCGGCTTGCCCTCGATCTTGGCGTAACCTTGTGCCATGTGTACTGCGATTTCTTCGTGCGGGCAGGTGAGGATCTCTGGCTTCGTATTGCCACCATGATTGAGCACGGCTTCGTGCAGTCCGCGGAAACTGGACGCGCAATTCATCGCCAGATAGTCGATGTCGAGTGTCTTGAACACGTCGACCATGAAATCTCCACCACTGGTCGTCTGACTGACCGGATCCTTCGATGGCGGCATTGTCTCAGCCGCCGCAAGCCTCGGTCCGGGAACCGCGGCTTTGGTGCTTCCCTTAGATGGATCCGATGCTTGCGTACTGGCGGCAACCGGAGGCGCTAGAACCGCCGCGCCCGCAAGCGTTGCCCCTTTAAGAAAATTGCGCCGCCCAGCGTCGGGCGCATTACGTTTCGGCATTGGCACCTCCCGAGAAGCTGTGTCGGTTGTCATAACGGCGCCGCACAGATTTTTTTTGTCATTGGGAGTGTTGCGCTGCGTTTTTGGCCCGTCAAGACAGTGGTAAATGCTGCGTCCGCTTTGGGTCGCTTTCGTTAAAGTTGACTCTTTTAAAGCTCAAAAGAGCGAGACTGGACTCGCTGGCTGACCACACAGGATTCGAACTTCCAAATTCCCATTCCGAAAATCGCCTTTGAAATCACGCGAGAAATTATGCCGAATTTATGCGAATACGGGCTCAGAGGCTTCCACGCGGGGAAGTTGCCATCTATTAGCACCGGCTTCGGTGGCCCAGTCGGGCGGACCAAGCAGCCTAGGAAGCGCACGCGGGCTCTGTATAATCCCGGCATTGCCGATCGTGCCGGGAGGTTGTCATGGCTCAACCCCAGCTTAAGTCGCAGCGCGCAGTCCGTGATTGGCCATTCAATGTCAAGCCGCTGCATCCGGTGCTGGGCTGCGAGATCTCCGGCATCACGCTGGCGGAAGCGGTATCGCCAGCGATGTTCGCCAAGGTTTATGAAGCCTTTCTCGACTATGAACTGATCCTGTTCCGCGATGTCGATCTGCCGCCGGCGACTCAGGTCGCTTTCGCGCGCAATTTCGGCGAGGTGCAGATCCACGTGCTCAGCCAGTACCACGGTTACAAAGACCATCCGGAAATCTACATGCTGTCCAACCTCGACAAGGACGGCAATCCGAGCGGCAAGCACCCGGACAGGGGTACGCTGTACTGGCACACCGACGGCTCCTGGAAAGAGCGCACCGGGCAGGCAACCATGATGTATTCGGAGATCGTGCCGGACGCGGGTGGAGAAACCGAATTCGCCGACATGTATTCCGCGTACGACCTGCTACCCGCCGCCATGAAGGCTACGATCGAAGGCCGCCGCGCTATCCACAATTTCGACTTTTCTCGCACGCGTCGCCACGGTGAGGATCCGTTGACGGCAGAACAAAAGGCCAAGGTGCCGCCGGTCCCGCATCCAATTGTACGCACGCACCCGCAGACTGGGCGCAAGGCTATTTTCCTCGGCGATCATGCCGAGATGATCGAAGGCATGGATTACTCGGAAGGCCGCGCGTTGATCGAGGAGATCAACCAGATGATCACACCGGAGGCCCGCGTCTATACTCACCGCTGGGCACCACGCCAGTGCATCGTGTGGGATAACCGCTGCACGCTCCATCGCGCTACCGGCTTCGACGAGGCGCGCCTGAAACGCGTGATGCGCCGTTGCACGATCGTCGGCGATAAGCCATTTTGACGCCGTTGCTCAACTCAACCAGAGAGGATTAAATCGTTCCTACTGCGAAGCACATAAAAACAAAACAGCAAAAGAAGTAAGGGGGGAAACTCATGCTCTCAATTCGAAAGACCGCCTGCCGAATTGCGCTCGCCGTTCTTGCGACGGCTTGGATCTCAACTACGATGGCTCAGGAGGCAAAGCATTATCGCTTCGCCTATGACCAACCCAAGACCACAGGATACGGCATTGCCGGCGATCTTTTCGCCGACAAGCTCAAGGAGTTGAGTAAAGGCACGATGCTGATCGACCAATATCCCGGCGCTCAGCTCGGCCAGGAGCCGCAGGTTCTTCAACTCGTCAAAGCGGGCGACGTTGAGTTCTGCATCAGCTCGTCGGCCAACGCCGCCACGCTGACGCCGCAGGCCGGCGTGATGTCGTTACACTTCCTGTTCCGTAGTGAAGACCATCTCGTGAAGGCGCTAGCCGATCCGCAGGTTACCAAGGCCGTTAAGGATATGGTCGAAGACACCGTGCAAGGCGCGCATGTGATCGCGGTGATCACGCTCGGCTTGCGCAACATGTACAGTAAGAAGCCGATCGCCAAGATCGAGGACATGAAGGGCCTGAAGGTCCGCGTCCAGGCGACGCCGACCGAAGATCTGATGTTCCCGGTCTATGGCGCTCAGACCGTCCATATGCCGTTCGGCAGCGTCTATACCTCGCTGCAGACTGGTGTCGTCGACGTCGCCGAGAATGGCGTCAACGTGTATCAGGCCAACAAGCATTATGAAGTCGCTCCTGTGCTCTCGATGACCGAGCACGAGGCCAACAACAATCTGATCTGGATTAGCGACAAGCTTTGGAAGAGCCTGACCGACGAGCAAAAAAAATGGGTGCAGACCGCCGCAGATGAAGTCAGCAACAAGGAGCCGGCCAAGGCCGTCGACCTCGAGCACCAGTCGGCCGACAAGCTCAAGGCGCTCGGCGTCAAGATCGTCGCCAGCGTCGACAAGTCCGGCTTTCAGAAGCTGGCCGATCCCTATCTCGACAAGCTGGCCGCCGAGCTTGGGCCCCATGCGGTCAAGATCAAGGATTTGATCAAGGCCGTGAAGTAGACGCCATTGGAAGGGCCGGCTTGCCGGCTCCTTCATTTTTGTCGCAATCGGGATTTGCTATGGCCATCGCGGTCAAGCTGGTCGCTCGGCGGCAGCGCCACCTGAAGTGGCGCGCCCTCGATGGCCTTGAGCTGGCGCTGATGGTGCTGTGCGGCATCCTGTTGTTCAGCTTCTGCACCACCGTCACGTTCGACATCATCACCCGCACGATCGGCGCTCCCTGGCTCTGGCTGCAGGAGGTGACGTCCACGCTGTTCATCTATGCGATCTTCTTCGGCGCGTCGGTCGCTACGCGCCGCAACGATCATCTCTATCTCACGGCTATCGCCGAGGCGCTTGACGGCAGAGCGCGCCTCGTTGTCGAGATGATCATCCGGCTCGTCGTGCTCGGCGTGGCGATCAGTTTCGTCTATTTCGGCTACCTGAATTTTCTGCGCGGCTTTTCAAGCTTCCGCATGCCGTCGATGACGCCCATCGCCACGCTTTATGCGGCGATCCCGATTTGCGGTTTCCTGGTCGCGCTGTTCACCGTCGAGCAGATCGTCAACGGCTTGCGAAACGGCTTCGACCACGCCGATCCACCGGAAGAGCCGGTGGATATCAAGCCGATCGACACCATAGCATCCATGGGACCGCTCCCATGAATTCCGGTCTTGTTCTCGGCCTGATGAGCTTCCTATTCCTGTTTTTCGGCTATCTCGGCGTGCCGGTCCCGTTCGCGTTAATGGCGGGCGTGCTCGTGGGCGCTTCATTCACGCAAGTCTCGCACGTCGCAATCATCCAGAAGATGTTCGATGGAATGGACGCAGAAGCGTTGCTTGCCATTCCGTTCTTTCTCCTCGTCGGCGAACTGATGAGCTCGGCCAACGTGGTGGTGCGCATCGTCAATCTCTCACTCGCCTTGGTCGGCCATGTTCGTGGCGGCCTCTCCCAAGTCGTCACCGTGTTCAGCATGTTTTTCTCGGAAATGTCGGGATCCACGACCGCCGATGTCGCAGTGATCAGCCGGGCACTTGGCGGCCCGATGAAGAAAGAGGGGTATAGCCCTGCCTTCGTCGCCGCGATCATCGCCGCGGCCTCGACAATCGCGGCGCTCGTTCCGCCAAGCATCACCGCGGTGGTTTACGGCGCGATCGGCAATGTTTCGATCGCCGGGCTCTTCATGGCTGGTGTCGTGCCGGGCTTGATGATCGGCTTCGGCCTAATGATCTTTTGCTATTTCTTCGGTCCGATCGGTATACAGCGTCCCCGCGCTCCATTCCGCGAAGTTGCTGGCGCTTTCAAAGACGCCTCGCTGCCGCTGATGATCCCTGTCATTCTTTTGGGCGGCATTCTCACCGGCTGGTTCACGCCGACAGAGGCCGGCGTGGTCGCCGTCGTCTACATACTTTTTGTTGTTATTCCTTCGCTGAACAGGGGCCACATCAGGTTTCTTGCCTATGATTTCTGCCTCGCGGGCCTAATTTTCTCGCTGCCGCTGATCACGATCGGCGCGGCCAATGCGTTCGGCTGGCTCTTTGCCTATCTGCGCGGCGCCATAGTCATCGCCGATTGGATTACCAGCATTGCCGGCAATGACCCGCATTTGATCATGCTGCTGATGGTCGCACTTTTCACAGTCATCGGCGATTTCATCGAACCGGTGCCGACGATTATCATTTTTATGCCGCTGGTGAACGCCCTGACCGAGGCAGGAAACATCAATCCTGTCCATATGGGCGTCGTGCTGATCGCGACACTTGCGTTCGGCTTGATTACGCCGCCTTACGGACTCGTTCTGCTCATGGCATCGAAATTTGTCGGGGTCCGTTTCTCGCAGGCCTTACGGGCAGCTTGTCCGATCTATGTCGTTTTTCTGTTTACGATCGCATTCACAATCTATTTCCCGTCGGTCGTGCTGTGGCTGCCGAAACAGGTCCTGCCGGCTTCGGTCGGCTGTTTCCCCAATCCGAACGGTCCAGGTTATATCTGCCCGCCGTAGCTCTTTCGCATATCGCGACTGCCGAGTCGGTCATGCAGTCGGCATCGAACCAGTTTTCGGCCGTATTCTCCGAAATCCGGGAATAATTGAAACTGTGGCCGGAGATTTCCGACGTGCGGCGTCGAAGACTCAAATTTTCAAGTTAGAGACAGCCCTCGAATTCAAAAAGGCGCCGTGTTGGCAGGCTTTTAAATGACCTTACCGTCACGGTCACATACAGAACATGCAGACGACGCCGCCTGCCGCCAGAAGTGCGAGAGCGGCCGCAATATTCGCCGGAAAATTAGGCCATACCAAATTCTTTGGTGCGGCTCGTTATTTTCGCAATGCCTTGGCATTTTTCGTGACTGGGCTCGTTCTTCTCAAGCGCCTTCTGAGCCGGGGGACACGGCACGTCGCCGTATGAACAGAACACGCAACAGTCGCCCGTCTTCGGTTTGAGCCGCACACCACAACTGGCGCAGTTGTAGAAGAACTGACATGCATCAGTCGGCATCGTTTCGATTTTGGCCTTGCCGCAGTCCGGACAAGTGATGGTGGATTGCAAAATCATTTTTTGGCATCAGAGCTGCATTGATTGACCCGGACGCATGATTGAGCCATCGCCACCATCAGGCGAAATTCCAAAATAATTTTCGATAACCGTCACGCAGTGTCCCTAGATCAGTCCTTGGTTACGCCAATGTCAATGAAAGCGTGGGCGTTGACCGTGTCGGGCATTCTGCGCCCTGTTCGGTTTTTTCAGCCCCTGGTGTTTCATGCAGTGGGTGCAGATTTTCGCCAATCCGGCTGGCCACTCTTTCGCGACCCAGATTGGTTCGTAGCACTTCGCACATTGGTGCCGCTCCGATGGCACTCTTGGCCTTGGCCTGTCGGCGACTCGAAAACAAACAACGCACGTTCGATCGTCGATGACCTCGTACATTGGCCGGCCGCCCGAGTTGATACCGCCGCGCTTTTTTGTGTTGACGTAAGCACGGCTTGATCTGAGGATGTTGCATCCTGTAGCGCCTACAGAAGCAAGGCTTTTTCTATGCGCGTCGTCACGACTTCGCGGACCGACGGAATATCCATTGGTGAATTGTCTAATCGGACCGGCGTACACATTGAGACGATTCGCTACTATGAACGGATCAAAATGCTGCCGAAGCCGCCGCGCACAACCGGCGGTCGTCGTATCTATGGTTTGACACATCTGCGCTTGCTGGCATTCATCAAGCGAGCACGGGAATTGGGATTTTCCCCTGACGACGTTCGAAATTTGCTCCGGCTCGGAGGCCCCGACAAAGCACCCTGCCGCCAGGTTCGCGATATTGCGACCGATCACCTCACCGACATCCGAGCAAGGATCACCGATTTACGCAAACTAGAGCGGTTGTTGGCAAAGACGGTTGCCAAATGTACCGGCACCATGGCGCCTGAATGCCCGATTCTAGACATTCTCGATGTCCAAAGCGGGAAGGAACTTCGATAGTGGTAACGTCCGCCTTGGGTCAAAAGCAGACATGTGCAGT
>DASYSQ010000090.1:0-2698 GCA_036003145.1 Pseudolabrys sp. | reverse complement strand
ACACCGGCCGCGAGTACTGGATTGCCCGGTCAAGCCGGGCAATGACACTAATGGGTCGGTGTAATCGGAAGATGCTCTAGCCGCCCCGGTTGGGGGTGCCGAGGATGTGGGTCCTGGGCGGCAGCATCACGTCATCGAACTCCTGCGTGAACATCGCGGCCGCGAAGAAGCCGACGGCCCGCAACGTCTCGGTGCCGACATTGGCGAGGTCATGATGAACCCCGGTCGGCAACACGAAGACGCTGCCGGGCCCGACGGAATGAGTGCTGCCGTCTTCCATGCGAAGCTCGCCATTGCCGGCGATGATGTATTGCGTCTCCTCGGTGGCGTCGGTGTGCCGGCCGAGCCGCCCTCCGGGCTCGATCTCGTATACGATCGTCGACGACTGGGTTGCGCCGCGTCCGCCGCAGGCGGCGAACGCACCCGCCCAACGCACCGATGCGTCACCCTCACCGCGGACCTGGATGCGTTCCAGCTTATCGGACTGGACGACAGGACTCTTGGCGCCCTTCTGGTCGATCTTCGTCGCCATCGCTGTTCTCCCCTCGATGAAATGGAGTGATGTCCCCGCCCGTTCGGTAGCGCACATTAATCGGAAGTTGCCGGGCGTTTTTGGCATAAGTCATTGATAGAGAATCGAAACGGTTTGAAGACGCGCTATTTGTACCCAAGTAAATGTCATTTTTGGCTTGACTTGGCTGAATCGGCATGATTCACGCGAGTCATGCACGTTGATCGGATTCCGAATCGGACATCGCCACCGGCTTTTCTGCTGCGGGAAACGTATCGCGAGGACGGCAAGGTCAAGAAGCGCACGCTGGCCAACATCACGCATTGGCCGGACGGCAAGATCGAAGCGCTGCGCCGGTTGTTGCGCGACGAGTATGCGCCTCACGAGCCGCGCGCGGACCTCAAGCTCATGCGCAGCCTGCCCCACGGCCATGTCGCGGCCGCGCTCGGCATGCTGCGCAAGCTCGGCCTCGACGACCTGCTGGCGCAGGGGCAACGGCAGGGAGCGCGCACGGTATCGCTCGTCGCCGCCCTGGTGGTGGCGCGGCTGCTCGATCCGGCCTCCAAGCTCACAACTGCACGGCTGCTCGACGCCACCACTGCGACCTCTTCGCTCGGCACCGTGCTGGCGCTCGGCAAGGTCGATGAGCAGGAACTCTACGACGCGCTCGATTGGCTCCTTGCCCAGCAGGAGCGCATCGAAGCCGCGCTGGCCCGCCGCCATCTCAGCCATGGCACGCTGGTGCTCTACGACGTGAGTTCAACGTATTTCGAAGGGCGGACCTGCGAACTTGCCAAATTCGGCCATAACCGCGACGGCAAGTCCGGCAAACTGCAAATCGTGTTCGGCCTATTGTGCGCAAAGGACGGCTGCCCAGTGGCGATCGAGGTTTTCGACGGCAATGTCGCCGATCCGGCAACGCTCGCCAATCAGGTCAAAAAACTTAAGGAGCGGTTTGCGCTGGAGCGCGTCGTGCTGATCGGTGATCGCGGTATGATCACCGAGGCACGGATCGAGGAGGTTCTCAAGCCCGCCGGGCTCGACTGGATCACCACGCTGCGGGCGCCAGCGATCCGCAGCCTCGCAGAGGCCGGCAGTTTGCAACTGTCCTTGTTTGACGAGCGCGATCTCGCCACCATCACGTCGCTGGATTATCCGGGCGAGCGCCTCGTCGCCTGCCGCAATCCGCTGCTGGCGGACGAGCGCGCCCGCAAGCGTGAAGACCTGCTGGTCGCTACCGAAAAGAAACTCGCCACCATTGCCGTCCGCGTTCATCGCGCCAAAAAGCCGCTACGCGGCAAGGACAAAATTGCGCTCGCGATCGGCCGCGTTATCGACAAATACAAAATGGCCAAGCATTTTGATTTGAATATCACGGACGACCGTTTCACCTTTGCGCGCAACACCGCCAAAATCGGCGCCGAAGCGACACTCGACGGCGTCTATGTGGTGCGCACCACTGTCGCTGAAGCGGTGCTCGATCAAACCGCGACGGTCACCGCCTACAAACAGCTCTCGACCGCCGAACGCGCCTTCCGCAGTCTCAAGACGGTCGATCTCGAGGTTCGGCCGATCTATCATCGCCGCGCCGACCGCGTACGATCCCACGTGTTCTTATGCATGCTGGCCTATTACGTCGAATGGCACATGCGTCAAAAGCTCAAATCGATTCTGTTCGACGATCACGATAAGGCCGCGGCCGACGCCGCACGGCCCTCCGTCGTCGCCAAGGCGGAGCGCTCTGAGGCTGCCCAGCGCAAGGCCCGCAGCCGCTGCACCGACGACGGCCTGCCGGTCCACAGCCTCCGCTCCCTCCTCGCCGACCTCGCCACCGTGACCCGCAATGTCATGGCCATGGACGGCGCCCCGGAGGCGAGCTTCGTCCTCTATCCGCAACTCACCCCCGTCCAGGACCGCGCCTTCCAGCTGCTCGCCCTCGGCGTCAAAGTGTAGCCAGTCCGGCCGCCCGCGAATTTAAAATTCGTTAGGCCGGTCAATGGTTCGCGCTTTGGACGGGGAGCAACTTCGGGCTAAATGGGCTAAGAGTCCGTCCGTGGACTTCATCAAGGATTGCATAGCTTTCGCAACATGAGGCGGATGGAAGCGAGTTTGAGGAAAGCGAGAGCGCTGCGATTGAGGTTCTCCCAATCCTTGGCCAGTCGGCGGCAACGGTTCAGCCAAGCGATC
>DASYSQ010000089.1:0-16694 GCA_036003145.1 Pseudolabrys sp. | reverse complement strand
TGTTTCACCAGCTTTTTGGGGATCGGCAGCATGCCCCATTCGGGCATGCCAGGCCCGCCTTTTGGGCCGCCATTCTTGAGCACAAGAATATGGTCTGGCGTGACGTCGAGATCGTCGCGTTCGATCTCACGAGCCATATGGTTGTAGTCCTCGAACGCGATTGCTTTGCCGCGGTGACGCAACAGGCGCTTGTCCGCCGCTGATGGCTTCATCACGCACCCCCGCGGCGCAAGATTGCCGATGAGTACGGCCGTCGCACCTTCGCGCGATACCGGATCAGCCAACGGACGAATGATGTCGGTTTTGTAGACTACCGCGCCGGCAATGTTCTCGCCGATGCTCTTGCCGGTAACGGTGAGACAGGAAAGGTCGAGGGCGCCCTTGAGCTCTGCCATGAGGGCTCGCAAGCCGCCGGCGTAAAAGAAATCTTCCATCAGGAACTCGCCGGACGGTCTCACATTGGCGAGCACGGGGATCTCTCGCGATATTTCGTCGAACCGCTTCATGTCGAGCTTGATTCCGGCGCGGCGCGCCATCGCCACCACATGAATGATCGCGTTGGTCGAACCGCCCATGGCCATATGGACGCGAATGGCATTGTCGAAAGCCGCCGACGAAAGAATTCTTTGCGGCGTCAAATCATCCCAGACCATGTCGACGATGCGTCGGCCGGCGGCGGCGCACATGCGGGCGTGACTTGAGTCCGCGGCCGGGATCGAAGAGGCCCCCGGCAGCGTCATCCCAAGCGCCTCTGCAATTGCCATCATGGTCGCGGCGGTGCCCATGACCATGCAGGTGCCGTAGCTGCGCGAAATGCCGCCTTCGAGCTCGGCCCAGTCGGCCTCACTGATGCGGCCGGCGCGCTTCTCGTCCCAATATTTCCAGGCGTCGGACCCCGACCCGAGCTGTTGCCCGCGCCAGTTACCGCGCAATTGCGGGCCAGCCGGCACGTAGATTGCCGGGAGGCCCATGCTGATCGCGCCCATGATCAGGGCGGGTGTGGTCTTGTCGCAGCCGCCCATCAGGACGGCGCCATCGATCGGATGACTGCGCAAAAGCTCTTCTGCCTCCATCGCCAGCAGATTGCGATAGAGCATCGTGGACGGTTTCACGAACGGCTCGGACAGCGACATCGCCGGCAATTCGATCGGAAAGCCACCGGCCTGCAGCACGCCACGTTTCACGTCCTCCGCGCGCTCGCGCAGATGGGTGTGGCAAAAATTGATGTCGCTCCAGGTATTGATGATGCCGATGACGGGTTTACCGGACCAGTCGGCCGAATCAAACCCGCCCTGACGAAGCCGCGAGCGATGCCCGAAGGCGCGCAGATCGCTGACGCCCAGCCAGCGATGGCTGCGCAGATCTTCGGGACGTTTACGTGTGGTCATTAAAGCGATGCCGTACGCCCTGCGCGCATCAGTCGATCGAAAGGTTGGCTGCGTGGACAACCTTTTCCCATTTGGCGGTTTCGTCCGCGACCAGCTTGCCGAAATCGGCCGCCGAGCCCGGTATCGGCGTTCCGCCAAGGTCCTTAAGTTTGCTGAGCATGGTCGGGTCCTTCAGCGCAAGGTTGATCTCCTTGTTGAGAAGATCAACAATTTCCTTTGGCGTACCATGCGGCACCCCGAAGCCGAAAAATGCGCTGGCTTCATATCCGGGAACAGTCTCGCCGACGGTTGGAACATCGGGTAGCTCCTCCGAGCGTTTCGCGGTTGTTACCGCGAGCGCGCGGAGCTTGCCCGCCTTGATGTGCCCGATCGACGACGGCAGATTGTCGAACGTGACCTGTACCTGGCCGCCGAGCAAATCGGTGAGCATCGGTGCGGAGCCTTTGTAGGGCACGTGCGTCATTTTGGTACCGGTCATCATCTTGAAAAGTTCGCCGGAGAGATGGATCGACGTCCCGTTACCGGATGACGCAACGTTCACCTTGTCCGGATTGGCCTTCACGTAGGCGATGAACTCGGCAACAGTCTTCGCCGGCACCGACGGATGAACCTCCATCACGTTCGGCACGCGAATGAAGCCTGCAACCGGATCGATGTCGCGCAGCAAATTGAAGTTGAGGTGTTTGTAGAGCGAAGCGTTGATGGCGTTGGCGGGATTGACCAACAGTATCGTGTATCCGTCTGGCGCGGCCTTGGCGACGGCGTCGGTGGCGAGATTGTTGCCGGCGCCGGGACGGTTTTCAATGATGAACTGTTGGCCGAGCCGTTTGCCGAGCCAATCGCCGAACAGCCGCGCACAGATGTCAGTCGAGCCGCCCGCCGGATAGCCGACGATGATATGTGGCTGACGGGTCGGATAGTCGGCCGCCCCGGCATTGCCGACCGGGACAAGCGCGAGTGCGACCGCCGCCAGGGCCATTCGCGAAACAAGCGTAAGAAACCGCTGCATAACTGTCATCCTCCCCCATCGCCTTCCTTTGGCCGACCCTTCTCAATCAGGCGGCATTGTTCGCTGGAGGCCGACGTTACGCGGCGCGGATGGTCTCATGCAAGAGAGGACGCGGCGCGGCTGAGCTCGTTTCAGAGGCCACGAAGCGCTGGTCATCCAGACCTGAACGATCTCTTAACGAAGGCCGCCTTAGGCTGGCCAGGCAGGTCTGAGACCATTGGGAGCAATCGGTTCGAGACCTCTTGGTCTCGCGTGTTTCGGAGTGAGCGCTATGGCCGCGCGTCTATCGTCCCGTCGCCGCTGGTTTCTGCGTGATGTTCCACGAACCTATATCCTGTTGGTCTGGCTGGCCTTCGGCCTTGCCGCCTTCCTTTACGCCAATGACTGGCATCCGAGCGGCTGGTCGGCGCTCCGGCAGGAAGCGACGGTCAAGCCGCAACGTCGTGATGCCGAATATTACACCGGCTCCATCATCATCGTTCCAATGGGCGGCGAAAAATGCTGGCAGCGGATAATCGACAATCGCACGGGAAAAATGTGGGACAAGGGTTACGTCAATTGCTACGAGGCCGTGACCCAGAACGAAAAAGACCAGCGCGTCGGCATGAGCTCGCTCAGGATGAATGCGATCGGCAAGGCGTTCAATCACGGCGGTGATAATTGACGTCAGGATGAATTTGCCCGGCGGCAGCCCCCGCCTGACGCCATCCTGCGTGTTCGCCCATGATCCTCTGTTCGGAGGATTACGCTCCAGCCTCATCCGCAGCAGACGAAACGGCGGCGTCCGGGCGTGGGTATGGGCAAAAGAAGCCGTCAGGATCCTAGAAACAATTTTCATCGTCGCCATTGCGCTTGGCATCGCTGGTGCGATCTACCCATCGCAACATAAATTGAGTCTTTGCGTTCTCTGGTTTCTGTGCGGAGCGGCGGTGGGCGTCCGCCGACGCGCGCCGCGCTGTCCTTCCGGATGTCCGCAACAGTGATCTCAACGTTCTTGCGTGCAACCGCGTCGACGAAAGCGTAGTTCTTCGCCGAACGCTCGCCTTATCTGTCGTCTACACCGCGGGTTTAATCTTCGCCAGCAATCCCGTGAGATTACCCAGCTCGGCTGTTTTCAACATTACCCGGTCTGATGCTTCACCTCATGACGGCGTTATTTAATGCCAACAAGAGAACCTGCAAGAATTGCCATAGTGGAGCGCGGCTACGCCAGTCGAAAATCGGTCGCATCTGCGATACGCGGAGGCACGATGGATTAAGCCAAGCACACGGTAGTATAATATATGAGGCGCAGCAGAGCTGAGGAGAGCGAGCCATGGCCCATCGCGTGCTGAAGCGGAAAATAAGCCCCAGGGGGAGTGCAATTCCGAAAGTGGCCGTTGCTTGCCAGGGGGGTGGAATGCACGCCGCCTTCGAGATCGGCGTCCTCACCGAAATGCTTGAGGACATCAAAGAGCGAAAGCGGTTCGAACTCGTAGGCGTGAGCGGGACGTCGGCCGGCGCTCTGTGCGCCCTGATGGTTTGGTACGGCCTCGTTCCGAAGGTGAGTGGAAGCCGTGGCTCGGTGCTTGAAGCAATCGACACGCTCAATCGCTTCTGGGACGACTTCGTTGCCAAGCCAGGCACGGAGACTTTGCTGAACTTGTTTACATACGGCGCACTCAGGGCGGAGGAGACAGAGTTACCGGTGCTTGGAGTAAATGCGCAAATTCTTGGTCTCAACCCGTACGGCATGATCATCAAGGCGGTTGCTGCCTGCCTGCCGCGTCTTGGCGCACGCAAGCAATATTTTGATTTGGAATACATGCTTGCCGAGGCCTGCCCGGACTTCGGCAAGATCGACTGGCAATCGGTAAAGACGCGCCTGCTGATCGGCGCCTCGGAGGTCATCAACGGCGCCGAGACGGTGTTCGACTCCGATTGCAATATGGCGGCGCACGGTAAAAAATATACCGAAGCCAAAGTAACTCATCGTTGGCGCCAGCGGTTGCCGCTCACCTTGTCGGGGGTCGCCGCGTCAGGAACGCTGCCCGCTTTTCGTGAGGCCGAGCGTATCGATGGCGGTTACTACTGGGACGGTCTTTACTCGCAGAATCCACCAGTGCGCGAGTTCCTTGCGGGAACGCACGAGGTGCCCGATGAACTGTGGATCATTCGCATCAATCCGCAGGAATGGCCGGAGCTTCCCAAAACCAATGCGGAAATCCAGGACCGTCAGAACGAACTGATGGGCAACCTGTCGCTGAACAAAGAGCTGGATTTCATTTTGACGGTCAACGCATGGACCAAAGATTACGAGGGCGAAAAATTTGCAAAGGACCACAAGCATGTGACCGTGCGCACGATCAAAATGAGGGAAAAGACCGCCGACGAACTGCGATATTCGTCGAAATTTGACCGCAGTCGCGACTTTATGGACCAGCTGCGGATTGAGGGCCGCGCGGTTGCTCGAGATTGGCTCGACGGCTGGCCGGAGAAAGTTGGCTGCTATCCGGACGACGCCGGCTATCGCGAATACCGATGAGAAAGTCGAACGAGAGACCGGGAGTCTGGCTATCGGCCCTTGGCCGATCCTGATCGGTGAGCGGAATATCTGCTAGTGACCCAAAGCAGACGTTGCGACACTGCAGCCCCTTTCGATGTGCTAGCTTAAATCGGCATGATGTCCTGTCCTGTGGGGGACGGCTATGAGACGACATGAATTCATCGCGCTGCCAGGCGGTGCAAAGGTAGAATGGCCACTCGCGGCGCAGCCCGGCATCCGGCTTGGCTTATGTTCGCGTTTGTCAGTCGGTTCGGGGGACTCCGCGCTGCTGCTCTTCGGCCGCGCGTCGTGGGTTGGCGACCGTACGCTCGCGCGTCTGAAACGGAATTAGGGCGCTACCATGGATGTTGGCGGCTGGCTGCGAAACCTGGGACTCGGAAAGTATGAGCCAGCATTCGTCGAGAACGCTATCGACTTTGATGTGCTGCCGGAGCTGACCGAAGGCGATCTCGAAAAGCTCGGGATGACGCTGGGCGACAGAAAACGCTTCATCAAGGCGATCAAGGCGATGGCTGCGGACTCTCCTGGTGCGCCCAGCAGGAGTGAAGTGGACGGGCCATCGGGCAACTACTCCCCCATGGCTGCTGCCGAGCGCCGTCACTTGACCGTCATGATCTGCGATCTGGTGGGCTCGACTGCTCTGTCGGCCCGACTCGATCCAGAGGACATGGGCGCCCTGATCGATGCCTTTCAGGCCGCCTGCGCCCGTATCACGCTCGCCTTTGACGGCTTCCTTGCTGATTTCCGGGGCGACGGGATATTGGCCTATTTCGGCTATCCCCGTGCGCACGAGGACGATGCCGAGCGAACTGTGCGCGCGGCGCTCGATATCGCCGCCGCCGTTGCCCGGCTGAAGACGCCTGCGGAGGAGCCGCTCTCGGTCCGCATCGGCATCGCCACCGGCTTGGTGGTCGTCGGCGACCTCGGTGGCGGCGGTGGGTTGCGGGAGCATACTGTGATTGGTGACACGCCGAGCCTTGCGGCGCGCCTTCAGGCCCTGGCCGAGCCTGGGACAGTCGTCGTCGCCGCTTCGACACGCCGGCTGCTCGGCGATCTGTTCCGCCTGCGCGATCTTGGCCTTCACAAAGTCAAGGGTATTGCTGAGCCGATCGCGGCGTGGGCGGTTGACGGTGTGTCGGCGTCCCAGAGCCGCTTCGAGGCGGTCCACGCCGCGGGTCTGGCTGATCTCATCGGCCGCGAAGACGAACTCGATTTCCTTCTGAAACGCCAACGGCGCGCCTGGAAAGGTGAAGGCCAGATCGTGCTGATCTCAGGCGAGCCGGGCATCGGCAAGTCCCGGCTTGTGACCGCTCTCGAAGAGCGCATCGCCGACGAGCCGCATACGCTCTTGCACTATCAATGTTCGCCTCACCACACCAACAGCGCGCTCTATCCGTTCATCGCCCAATTGGAGCGAGCGGTGGGATTCAAGGCAGACGATGCGCCCGAGAAGCGCCTTGACAAGCTGGAAGCCCTGCTCGCCGTTGCCGCACCGCGAGTCCAGGACACGGCACCGCTTTTTGCTGCGCTCCTGTCGATCCCGTTTGGCGACCGGTATCCGAAGGTAGCGCCCAACCCCGCACAGCAACGCCGCCGCACCTTTGCCGCACTGCTCGACCAATTCGAAAGTCTCGCACGTCAGAAACCGATCCTGCTCTTGTTCGAGGATGCGCACTGGGCTGATGCAACCTCCCTGGAACTACTCGATCTGACCATTGAGCGGATACGCCAATTGCCGGTTCTTGCCCTGTTCACCTTGCGGCCGGAATTCGAACCGCCCTGGGTTGGTCTCCCCAATGTCGGAACGTTGACGCTCGGTCGCCTCGATCGCAATAACGTTGAAAGCATAGTCACGCAGGTGGCCGGCGGCCGTGCCCTGCCGGCCGAAGTGATGAACCAGATCGTCGCCAAGACCGACGGCAACCCGCTGTTCGTCGAGGAGCTCACAAAGACGGTGCTTGAAGGGGACATCCTGGTCGAGGACGCTGACGGCTATCGACTCGACGGGCCCCTGCCTCCGCTCGCCATTCCAACGACCCTTCAAGACTCCTTGATGGCGCGGCTCGACCGCCTGGCGCCTGTCAAGGAGATCGGCCAAATAGGAGCAGCCATCGGGCGCGAGTTCTCCTATTCCTTGATGCGCGAAGTGGTCGGACGCGACGAACCGTCGCTAAAAATTGCTCTCGGCAAACTCGAACAGGCTGAACTCGTGTTCCGCCGTGGTGAGCCACCGGACGCTATCTACAGCTTCAAGCACGCGCTGGTGCGGGATGCGGCATATGAAAGCCTGCTCAAGAGCCGCCGGCTGCAATTGCACGGCCAGATCGCACGCGCAATGGAGGAAAAGTTTCCCGGCATTGTGGTGAGCCAACCGGAAATCGTGGCTCACCACTTCACTGAAGCCGATATGATTGAACCCGCGATCAATTACTGGCTCAAGGCCGGCAATCTCGCACTCAGCCGCTCAGCGAACGCCGCTGTCGGCCATCTGGAACAAGGGTTGAAACTGATTCCCGGTATCGACGACCCGATGCTGCGCAACAAATCCGAGTTGCTGCTTCAAACGTCGCTCGGCAATTCCCTCCGGGCGACTAAGGGCTGGAGCACTGACAGTGTGAAGCATGCGTATACGCGAGCACTTCAGTTGTGCAGAGAAAGCGGGCTTGATGAACACACCTTTCCCGCAGTGTTTGGTTTGTGGACCTGGAATTTCCTGCGTGCAGCGTTTCGTGAAGCTCATGCCCTTGCCGAATATCTCCTGAAAACAGCCGAGAATGTAGATGACTCGGTTTGCAAGGTTCTTGCCCACGAAGCACTAGGGTTTACGTTATTCGCACAGGGGAAATTTTCCGCTGCCCACACGGAGCTAGAACGCAGCATTAGCCTGTGTGAGGACAGCAAGGCCGCGGCGTATCTTGACCTGTCGGCGCAAGACCCGCGAGTCCATGTAAGATCATACGACGCCATGACACTTTGGTTGCTCGGCTTTCCAGATCAGGCGTTGCGGACTTGTGCGGAGGCTCGCCGCTATGCAGACGCATCTCAACATCCGTTCAGCGAGGCAATCGCACGAACGATAAGCCTTCGTGTGCATCAGCTTCGCGGCGAGACTGCCATCGTTGCAGGCCAGGCTAACGCGGCCATCGCATTCTGCGAAGAGCATGAGTTTGTGCACTATGTAGCCATGGCCCTGATTTTGCGCGGATGGGCCAGGGCCCAGCAAGGCGAGTTTGAGAAAGGCATTGCCGAGATTCAGGAGGGTTTGGAAAAAGAACGGGCGACCGGCGCCTTGTTATTTGACTCGTACTCTCTGGGGTTGCTGGCGGATGCATGCATAAAGAACAAGCGTTACGGACAAGCGCTCGAATTCCTGGACCAGGTGCAATCGAGGCTCGATGACGAGAACACCGAACGCTTTTACGCGGCTGAGATCTATCGCTTGCTCGGCGAAACATATCTGCGATCGAACCAGGACCTGGATCAGGCCGAGCATTATTTCTCTAAAGGCCTTAACGTCGCACGCGAACAGAAGGCCAAATCCCTTGAACTTAGGCTTTGCCTGAGCATGTGTGACTTGCACGATCTGAGAAAAAGCACCGACAAACGGCGATCACAGCTCGACGATGTCTACAGATCTTTCAGCGAGGGTTTTGATACTGCCGATCTCGTCAGAGCCAAGGCAAGGCTGGAGCGCGCTTGATCAGATTTTCCTACGCGTGCTCGACTATGCTTCTCAATTACGATGGCGCGGGCACCGCGCGCTCCTGAATCGCTGAATTTACGAACTCATTGTTGATTGTCTCCAGAATGTACTCTCCGTCGTCTGCCATCAAAAAATGTGAACCTTTGCGCACATGATTGGTGAACCCGCCGCGGGTGAGCTTGCCCCAGCCGGCGGAGTCTTTTTCCGATACCCACGGGTCCAAATTGCCGACAAAACTACTGATCGGGAAGAAAAAGGGCTCGATAGGCTGATACTCAAAATTGTAGGCCATTCCAAACTCGGCGCGGATCGTCGGCAACAACAGCTTCCTTAGCGTTGGCATGTCCAACATCTTGTTGGCAGCCGGAATATCGAATTGACGTATGAGATCCGCGAAGACTTCGTCCGCTTGGGCGTAAAGCGGGAGTCCAATGTCAAACTCCCGGTGCAGCATCATGTCGTAGGCCAAGTTGTCCTCAAATTCCCCCTTGCGCTTCAACAGGTGCGGCGGTCTTACTCCGCAGGCAAACGCGTGCTTCATGAATTGCGCACTCGTTCGGGGTAACGCACAAAGTGTTGCAAACATGGTGAGGCCGCCCAGGCAGTGGCCAAAAAAGGCAGATGGTCTGTCCAGCCAGTCGACCATTTCCGGCAGCAGGCGCTCGACAAAAGTATCCAGGTCACCGACGGCCGTTTCATTGATACGCGTTCCGCGCCCCGGCGGCTCGACCGCCACCACCTCCACAGAGTCATCGAACAGTCGCCCCCAGGACCGGAACGATCCAAGGCCGCCGCCCGCATAGGGAAAACAGAACAACCGGGCTTTGGCATCCGGATTGGGCCGAGGTGCGATCAACCACTTTCCAGTGGTGCGCGACGCGACCTCACCGGCGGGTAAAAAGACCGGCGTATGGAAATCTTCCGCCCCGGCTCCATTGCCCCTCTTGCTGGCGGGTGGCGTCTTTTCATCAACTCCAACATCCGGATAAGCCCGTGGGTCATTTCGGACGGGATTTAGTGCTGTCTCGTCGGGCGCGTGACCATTGGTGACTTGGTGCAGTCCCGCTCCGTCCCGGAATTGATCCCTTGCAATTCGGGCTTCCGGTGCCAGCGAACGCAGAAGTCCGTGCGCTGCAGGTGCCACCCCCGAATTGACGTGCGCGAGAGCGATGGGCGGGGCTGCGGCCAATGCTGTGATAGCGGCCGTCGATGTCATCGCCGGCCGAGGTTCGCCGGATTCGGCCTTTGCAATTCCTGCAAACAGATCGAGCAGGTGATCGACCAGCTCGTTGATCGTCGGTCCGCTTATCAGCTCCGAGATCGAAACCAATACACCAAATTCATCTTCCAGGTTATTCGCGAGCGTCACCGATCTCAACGAATCCAAACCAACTTCATTCAACGGTTGATCCGGATCTATCGGGTCTACGAAGCCAAGCTCCGCCATCATGCGCTGTTGCAATCTGTTCAAAAGCTGTTGACGTGTTTGGTCATTCACCACCACAGGAGGCGCAGCCGGGGCGACCTTTCCCTCCGCAAATTTCGGCGACCCGAAATCCTCATTTCTGCTCAGAAGCTCCGCCATGAACGTGGACTTGCCTACCTTGCTGGCGTAAGTCGGCCAATCAGCAACTGCTACCGCTATCTGCTCGACATCGTGGTGCATCAACTTGTCGAACACCTGCATTGCGAGATCGGGAGAAACAGATTTTACACCCAACGACGACCACATGGCCTCGCCGCGAGCGCCCGAAACGGTAGCCAACCCGCCCCCCGACCAGGCACACCAATTGATCGCCGTGGCCGGCAAACCCACGGCGCGGCGGTGAGTTGCCAAAGAATCAAGAAAGCTGTTGCTGGCGGTGTAGTTCCCCTGGCCAGCGGAACCTAACAAGCTCAACAGAGATGATTTCAAAATAAAGAAGTCCAGCTCCAGCGATTTGGTGTGTTCGTGCAGGAGCCAGCTTCCATACACTTTAGGCTCGAACAGGCGCGCGAATCTGTCCCAATCAAGTTGGGCCAATATTCCGTCATCCAAGACGCCAGCCGACTGCACCACACCTCTTAATGGCGGGAAGTCGCTGCTGATTGTCTGCATGAGGCGGCTTACGTCCTCATCGCGGCTGATGTCGGCCGCCACGGCACGGATTGTTGCACCGTTAAATTCTGCTGCGCCGAGCAGTTCTTGTGCCGCTTCGGAACTCGCATTTCGCCCTGTCAGAACAAGGTGTTTCGCACCTTTACTGATTAGCCACTTGGCGACACTGCGCCCCAACATTCCCAGACCACCGGTCACAAGATAAGTAGCGTCCCCGCGGACCCGCGGCAGCTGCGCCCGATGTTCTGCAAGGGAATGTCTGACGAACCTCGGGACATTGCGCTGGCCGTCGGCGGAGATGGCAATCTGGGTCTCACCATCTGGGTGAAGCAGCTCCTCCGCCAATGAATCTATGTGCGGCGTCTGGTCACCGTTCAGTTGCAGATCAATCAATCCTCCCCAAATGCCGGGATACTCGATCGCAGCAGTTCGTCCCAAACCCCACAGCGGCGCCTGGACCGGGTCAACATGCTGGCCAACGTGCTGGTCCTGGTCTTCTGTCTTTTGAGTGTTTGCGGTGACAAACCAAAGCCGTCTGCCAGTCGGGTTCGTCGACCGAGTTTCGGCAAGGGCATGCAAGATCGCCAGTGCTCCGCGGCACATCATCTCACTGCCGCTTTTCAATCTTGCGAGGGTCAGACCTTCAATAGTCGGGGCATCCAGGCCCCACAGATAAATTACGCCATCACACGGTAGCGTCTCGCTGGCAGCGAATTGCTCCAGCAGCCGGCGAAAATCGTGAGGCTGCCGTTCGCTCACGGTCCACGTTCGGGTACCCCGTTGAGCGAATGCATCATCCCTGTAGACCAAATGGCAATGATGGCCCGCGGCTTCTAGTTTGCTAGCCAGCGCCACGCCGGCACCATTTGCATCGGCGAAGATCACCCAGCTTGCCGGGGCACGATCCACGACAGGATTGGCAGCCACTCCAATGCTCTTCCGCCAGGCTGCCCGGTAAAACAAATCATCCGTGCCGGCCCGGGTTGGCACGACTTTATCAAGCGGCAACAGGCGCACCGCCAACCCTTCCAGTTCCGCCACCGGCCGTTCCGCCACATCGTAAACCCGAATGTCGACCACCTGCGTGCCGTCTTTCTCGACACTCCGCAGCCTAGTGTGCACCCATGCTTCGTCGATCTCGTCCTGATAGCAGCGAAATCCCGCCAGCGAGACGGGCAGGTAGGACTTATCGCTTCCGGCTTTCTCCGCGCCATCGAGCACAAAAGGATAGGCATGCAGGCACGCATCCAGAAACGCGGGATGCATCGCGTATTGCGTATTTGCCAAACCGTCCGGAAGCCCCACTTTGGTAAGTGCCTCGTGTTGACCGACGTACAATTCCCGCACGCCACGGAAGCTGGGGCCATATTCAAGCCCTAGCCCGCCGAGCCTGTCGTAGAAATCGGCAACAGGCAGTGTTTGCTGACAACGCGCCCGGACCTGTTTCGTCGAAAAAGCCGGCCGGGACGGCGCGTCTGACTTGCGCAGGGTGCCCGTCATGTGAGTATGCCAGACGTCCGAGTCTTCAGCGGCCGCGCTTACCAGTCTGAAACTTGCCCTGTCGAATTTCATCGGAGTTACCGATACCCGCACAATCCGATCTTCCCCATTGGTAAATGACATCGCCTGGTGATGCATCGCATCGTCGAAACTCACTCGCGACGTTCCGAACTGCATCCGGCCGACGGCCGTGGCGGCCTCCAGTTCAGCGGTGGTTGGCAGGACGATGGTTCCCGCAACTTTATGATCGGAGAGGTAACCGGCGTGATGCACGCCGTAGCGCGCTTCATAACAGACCTCTTTGGCAGTTGAATTTATGCGCGCACCCACCAGCGGATGGAGTCGTTCGACAATATTCCGGACTCGTTTTTCAGTATGGATCGTGTTGTCTTTGTCTTCTATCCAGTGGCGCTGGCGCTGGAAGGGATAAGTGGGCAACGGTATTCGTCGCCATGACGAGTCGGCATGGACTGCAGTCCAATTCACGTTGTGGCCGGCGAGATACAGCGCGACCAGCATTTCGGTGATGGAATCGGCGTCTGGCTTTTGACGGCTTAGCGTAGCAACCCAGGCAGCGGACTTTCCGTTCGCTCCAAGACAAACTTGCGCGAGCGGCAGCAGTACCGGGTGTGGCCCGACCTCGATAAAGGTCCGGCACTCCAGCCCGGCAAGCGCAAGCATCCCATCTCCGAACCGCACAGCTTCCCGAGCGTGCCGGCGCCAATAGAATTTGTCGGGCGCGGTCGCCATCGGCGCGCCGGTCAGATTGGAGATCAGGGGCAGTTTAGGCGCGTTATGCTTGATCTGGCCCGCAACGTTTTCCAGATCATCAAGAATGGGTTCGGTGCGCGGCGAATGAAAGGCGGTGGAAACTTGTAATTCCCGATAACTGATGCCTTGCCTGCCCAGCTCCTCCAATAACATTCTCAATGCATCCCGGTCACCGGACACGACGGTATTCAGCGGACCGTTCATCGCGGCCACAGCAATCCCGGGAGCGATCGTGTTGATGAGCGTTCGCACCACAGATTCTTCGGCGAATATCGCGGCCATACCCCCACCGCCCGGCAGTCGATGCATCAACGCACCGCGAGCAGTGACCAATCGCATCGCATCTTTGAGCGTAATGACATCCGCCGCAAAAGCAGCGGTGATTTCTCCCAAGCTGTGCCCGATCACTGCGGCGGGCTTGATGCCCCAGGATTTCAAAAGTTCTGCCAGGGCATACTCAACAGCAAACAGCGCAGGCTGGGTGTAGTCGGTGCGGTCAACCAGCGCTCCATCGCGGTCTGCAGCAAAAACCACCTCGCGCAAGCCTTGCTCAAGATATGGCTCCGCCAACGCATGACATTGATCCATGGCATTCCGGAAAACGGCATGCGTGCGATATAACTTCGCGGCCATGCCGGCGTACTGCGAACCCTGACCGGAAAACATGAACGCGATCGGCCCACTGCTTGTGCGCTGCAGGCTCGACGCATTTCCGACCACCTTTCGCAGCCATGCCTCGAGGTGCTTTTTCAGCTCTGCGACTGATCGGGCGGGCGCAGCGAAGCGGAATGTAAACTGGCTTCTGCTAACGTTGGTGGTGTAGCAAACGTCATCAATTGGCGCATCGGGATTGTCATTCAGCCAGTTCAGAAGTTGCTCGACACGCGCCACCAACGCGTCTGCGCTTTTGGCTGAAAGGGTCATCAAACGCGGGAAACGGTCTGGTGACTGACTTTTGGTCGCCGCGGATGGCGGCGCCTCTTCGAGGACGGCAAAGGTATTCGTACCGCCAATTCCAAGGCCATTGAGCCCAACTCGCCGCGGTGTATCCGCAAGAGGAAAATCCTGCAGCTTTGTGTTTACGTAAAAGGGCGACGATGAGAAGTCGATTCGAGGGTTCGGCGTTTCATAATTGATGCTCGGCGGGATTTGTTTGTGATGCAGCACGAGCGCGGCTTTGATCAGCCCGGCAATTCCCGCCGCCTGCTCCGGATGGCCGATATTGCCTTTGACTGAACCAACAGCGCAGTACTGCTTGCGGTTGGTCTCCTTTCGAAAGGCCACAGTCAGCGCTTCGATTTCCAGCGGATCGCCGACACTCGTGCCGGTCGCGTGGCATTCGATATAACCGACGCTATCAGCGCTTACGTCAGCCAGCTTCAGCGCATCGGCGACCGCCTCCGACTGCTGGCCCACACTCGATGCGGTGTAGCTGATCTTGGCTGAACCATCGTTATTCGCCGCAGTCCCCTTGATAACTGCAAAAATATGATCGCGATCAGCGACAGCTTTTTCCAGAGGCTTGAGCAACACGGCGCCCACGCCGCTGCCAAAGATGGTTCCCTGGCCACTTAAATCAAACGGTCGGCAGTGCCCATCCAGGGAATAGAGATTCCGCTTTTCCGCCAGGTATCCCTCGACCTGCGGGACGCGCACCACTGACCCGCCCACCAGCATCATATCGCACTCATTGAACCTCAGGTTCTGACACGCCTGGTGGACCGCCACCAAGGACGAGGAGCATGCCGACTGAATTGTGAAGCTGGGGCCCGTAAGATTCAGCTTGAAGGAAACACGGGTGCTCAGGAAATCCTTGTCGTTGTTGATATGCGAAGTGCTTGCTGTCTGACCGGGAAAATCTGGGTGGTGCAGTTTTGCCAGCAGATAGCTCGCAACGACGCCGCCGCCGGTCGAAAGAACACCAACCTTTCCCGGGTAACCAGCCGGGTCATAACCCGCGTTTTCAAACGCCTCCCAGGACACCTCCAGAAACAAGCGCTGCTGTGGGTCCATTAACGCTGCGTCTTTGGGGGAATAACCGAAGAACGACGCGTCGAACATCTCGACGTCCCGCAATACCGGCGCAGCTTTTACGTATCTGGGATTGGCAACCAGGGACGGGTCGACACCGGCTGCGACGAGTTCCTGATCAGAAAAAAAATTGACGGACTCAACGCCGTCACACAAATTTTTCCAATACTCCTCGGTCGTGGCTGCTCCAGGAAGTCGACAAGACAGACCGATTATCGCGATGTCAACGTTCCACCGTGGACTACTCATCTTGACACCTCGACTGACACAAGCATTTGGAAATTAATGTCAGCAAAATGCTCGGATACTGAAACCTCATCTGTGCAGAATTAAATATCAGTCAGAATTGTTCAGTAGCTTTTCTATTTGCTGTGACTTTTAGTTTTGTTGCCGTCCTTTAGTGTATTTAATGCATCACTCATACGCTTCAAAAGTATGTCCTGGACCTCGATAAACTGAATTGAACCAGAAACCAGTTTGGGGAAGGTTTCCTTATACGTCTCCTCCACTCTCTTCTCGAGATCGGCATCAAAGGGACCTCGCCACGTCCGCGACGGATCCATGACCATCATCAGAGCATGCAGTTCAAGCAACGTCAGCTTCTGAACTGGCCTGGCATGACTGGTATCTTCAATACCTTTTTTCATGATTGCGAGCATGTCACGTTGGAAGGACAACCATGGCAATGCCAGCAAACTAAAATTTCTCAACATGCCGTCATTGAAACTTTGAGCATGATCCGAGTTGCTGTCCTTATCATTCGGCATCTGAGCACCCCTCGTCCTTTAAGCGCGTTTGCACCTTGGGCCCCCTTGCGGGTGGTGGCGTAACCCGAGCGCGGCCCACATGGCGCTCGCCGGCGCGTTGCCTGACAGTACGCGGTATCGGGTTGCGGATCGCGGACGACACCGCACCTCGCTGGTCAGAAAGCCCCGAAGCCCTTGCCGCGTGCATATATTGTGCGCCTGGAGCGGCTTGCCGTAACCGGCCCGCGGTCCTCCCGCAGGATAGCCACCACGCGCTATTGAGTAAACCGCGACTTTCGAGCCGCGAAATCATCTGACCGACATCACCGCCAAATAAGTCCATCATGGCACCGGCTTGCATCACACAATTTAGACCTTCGGGCGTATCAGCGTAGTGTCACGCTCTCCGATTGTTGCGCTCAAGGACAGTAGCGGGCGTGGTAAAAATCCGGCTGGACTTGAATAAGCTGCTTGGAGCTGGTGAGCAGACCCATAGGATCATTGCTACCACGTGCCTTGGCCTTGGTCAGTCCGACGGGTTTCGCACGCTCCTTCAGCACGTGGGTGGCATTGTTGCTGAAATATGGATCGCACGCAGGCGGCTCAGACGCAGTCGCCCCCGACACTGGATCTGTCACGGCTTTTTCCACGCCTGATCCGTCGACGGCGCCAATCTTGTAATAGTAGGTGGTGTTCGGAGTGAGCTCTCGATCCACAAAGCTGGCGCCTGACACCAGGTTGTTGCCGTTTATTTTCATATACGGTCCGCCACTGCTAGGCGAGCGGTAGATGTTGAAACCGGCAGCGGCACTGTTGGGCTGCCAGATCATCGCCACGGAGGTCGCGGTACTGTCCGACACCGAGAAGTTTTGCGGTGTTCCGAAGGTATCGGAAGAACCTCCA
>DASYSQ010000088.1:0-24289 GCA_036003145.1 Pseudolabrys sp. | reverse complement strand
GCGACCGGCAGGAGATACATGTTCTCCTTGCGCCCCGCTTGGACAGCGAGCGAAGCCCAGGTCGTCGGATGCGGGTCGGCGACGACCAGCAGGTCCAGCGCCTTCAACCCCTTCAGCGACTCGGGGATGCGCGTGATGCTGTTGCTGGCGTGGCCCTGCACGAACATGGCCCGCAAATTATCTTTCTGCGCGACCTGATCCTTCGGCAGGGTCGTCGCATCGAACCAGCGGGTGAGCGGGATACCGGCCGTCTCCATGATCTTCTTGTCGTCGAAACGTCCGAGCAGATAGTTGTAGTCGACCTCCCAGACGCGCGACCAGTGCTTCCAGGCGCCTTCCGCCAGGCCGTAGTAGAACGGCAGTGTCACGATATCGAGACCGACGTCGGTTGCACCCTGCACGTTGTCATGGCCACGGAAAATGTTGGCACCGGTGCCGGGAGCGCCGACATTGCCGGTGAGCAGCAGCAACATGCAGCTGGCGCGTACGTTGGCGGTACCGACCGTATGCTGGGTCTGGCCCATGCACCAGATCAGTGTCGATGGCTTTTCCGTCGCGAACATCTTGGCGACGCGTCCGAGCTGTTCGCCAGGAACGCCGGATACGCGCTCGACCTCTTCAGGATTCCACTTCTCCATTTCCTTGCGCGCGTCTTCGAAACCGTAGACACGCTGCCGGATGAACTCCTTGTCTTCCCAGCCATTCTTGATGATGTGCCACATGATCCCGTACAGCACGGGAATGTCGGTGCCGGGCCGGATGCGAACATATTCCGTCGCATGTGCGGCTGTGCGCGTCAGGCGTGGATCAATGACGACGACGTTCGCTTTTTTGAGCTCCGCGCCCTCGATCAGATGCTGCAACGACACCGGATGGGCCTCGGCAGGATTGCCGCCCATGATGATCTGGGTCTTGGAATTACGAATGTCGGTGTAGCTGTTGGTCATCGCGCCGTAGCCCCAGGTATTGGCCACGCCGGTGACGGTGGTCGAATGGCAGATACGCGCCTGATGGTCAGTGTTGTTGGTGCCCCAGAACGCTCCGAGCTTGCGGAACAGGTAGGCACCCTCGTCCGTCATCTTCGCCGAACCAAGCCAATACACCGAATCCCCGCCGGACTTCTGGCGGATCGCGGCCAGCTGATCGCCGATCTCATTGACCGCAACTTCCCATGAAACCCGTTTCCACTCCCCGTTCGTGAGCTTCATCGGGTACTTAAGACGCCGCTCGCCGGAAACCAGTTCGCGCACCGAGGCGCCCTTGGCGCAATGCGAGCCCCGGTTAATCGGCGAGTCCCAGCTCGGTTCCTGACCGACCCATACGCCGTTTGAAACTTCCGCGGTCACGGTGCAGCCGACCGAGCAATGCGTGCAGATACTTTTGCGAATCGTAGCTCCGGCAGTATTGGGGCCAGCGGCTTCCGCCTTTTGCACAGTCGTAAGGGGCAGTGCACCGATCGTGGCAAGACCACTCGCCACGAGACCGGACTTGCGCAGGAAGCTGCGGCGATCGAGCCCGCCAGCAGCCTGATTGCCGACCGTCGCTGCGAGATTGCTGCGACGTGTCTGACGCTCTGTTCTCTTGATCAGCACGGCTCGGTCTCCCTCAGCTCGGATAACGGTTGACTTTGTAGAAGGTTTGCACGTCGGTGGAGTTTGCCTGGTACCGGGCTTTCTTCTTTTCCGCATCCGTCTCGGTGGCGATGGCCTCGGTGGCGAGCGGCGCCGCCGCGGTCACAGCGACTCCCGCACCAGCGCCCATCGCGCGCAGGAAGTCGCGACGGCCTAGCTTTGTCTTGTCCTGTTGTTTCATCGCCGTTCCCTCCTTGAATTCTTCCTCGTTGCCCGTCGTCTGCCTTAAGCAGGCATCGCGAAGGCTTCCGTTTCGATATCCGTGAAGACGCGGCCGAGTGTCCCGACCTGCCTGTAGAAATCTGCAGCTTCAGCGTTCTCCAGATCGACAAAGAAGCGTCCGATCCAGGGCGCCATGTGTTTATCGAAGATGAGACGATCGGAATCGGGCGGCGCCGCCAGCCGGCGGCTCACGAGACCCGACATGATCTCACAGAGAATGCCGGCGTGATCTTCGGGCTCCACCACGCCATCAGCGCGGGCGATCCCAATGCGTCCTAGATCTTCGCGCAACCTCGCCAGCGGACGCTCGTGCAGGAAGCCGGTAAGATAGTATGAGGCGTACGGCATCAGCTCGCCGCGGCCGAGCCCGATAAAAAGATCGAAGAACTCGCGTTCGATTTTTTCGGATGTGGTTTTATCGGCGGCTAGAGCAAGCGCGGCATGAGTCAACCCGAGCGGCGAGGCGCCGGCACGAAGTTGGGAAAGTTTGGACAACAATGCCGCATCCGGCGCACGCGTCAGAAACGTGGCCAGGAGCGCATATTGCTGCGCGCGCGCGACATCAACCTCATCAACGTCGTCGGCTAATCTTTTTCCGTCATAGAGGTCCGGCCGCAGCACCGTGCGGTCAATGCCGGTAACGGCTTCCACTGAAACAACGCGTTCAGCAGGGACCCGAATCCAGTTGGATACCGACGGCTGGGAAATACCGATCTGGCGCGCAAGTTCGCTTATGCCGCCAGCGGCACGGATGGCTTCGGCAAGGCCAGGCTCCCTCATCCGATTCCCTTTTTCGAATTATGACAATGAAAGGGTAGTGGCCCATTTGAATGTGGGTCAATAGCTTTAGGCTATAGGTGGGAACAATCTTCCGCGACTTTCATTCCGGCATAGCGCCGCCGTGCCGGCGCGCTATTTTTTTGGCAGGCGCCGGCTCGGACATCTGTTGTTGCGGTGCAGCATTCTCAATATGCTGCGACGGCCTGTCGTCACTCGGTGAGGGCGTTTCGGAAATTTCCGCAGAGGGGCCTGAAGCGCCCGTAAACTCTGCCGTTTCAGGCTTGGCTCTTGCAGGCTCGATTTCGCCGAATAGCTCCGAGACCATCCGCTTCACGTCAAGGTTGGGATCGAGATCGCCGAATCCCGGTATCCCGTCTGGACCAGCTGCGTCCCAGAAATTCTCGTTTGGACCCATGAAGTCACGAATCGCCGGATCCGCTGACCAGACGCGACGAAGGGCCGCATGACGAAGCGCCGAGGGCACGCCTTTCTGCATAAACGCTGAAATATCGGTATCCGCGCCAATTGCCTCGATTGGCGGCAAACTGCTCACGTCAAAATCCGGCACGGATGGCGCCGAAGGCTCTGAACCCTGGGCACCCGGACTTTTCTCTTCGCCACATGGCGGAGTTACCGCCTCGCCGCGGTCATTTCTTTCCAGCGGCGTACTCGCCTCTCTCTCAGCCTGCGCACCCGCCTCACGTTTGCGGCGCGACCAGCGACTGAGAAAATTATCAGGATCGTTCATTTGCGATCCTCTCGTGTCGATGAGTCCCGGCGCGCCAGCGCGTCAGGATTTGCGCGATCACGTTGGCGCTTCACGAATGCGCGTTCCACATGGTGCTCGGTTACGAAGGCCGCAATAGCCTCCTGCACGGAGTCCGGCATCGGCACCGTCTCCACAATATTGGCGCCCGCTTCAGTCATGCCTTCGCCTTCCGCAGGGTCCGCAGTAACCGCCATGAGCTCGTAGGGCGGATCGGCCTCGGCCGGCCGTAGGATCACCCACAGTAGAGGTATTTCCGTTTGCAAATTGTCGCGATAGTGCGCGGTCTCAGTCCGATACAGTTCGATGGAAGCGGCGCCGGCGTAAAAGGTCGTTCGCTCGGCATCCTCGGCAAGTGTCGTCCACGGCGGCGTGTCGGGAACGCCAGCAAGGACTCCGACAGGGCGCCAATGAAAATCGATCCAGGGACTTGCACCCTTGCTGCGCTCGACCACGACGCCAACAGGAATACTCGCATGGGGGACTACGGCGCTCAACTCACGACCTCCAGGTGCCGAACGGGCAAGCCCGTCAATAAGTTCTGCGGCTTCATGCGGATGGTCTTGTCTTTGGTCATCGCCAATATCAGGTAGACCGGCTCACCCCTGACTTTGTCGGTCATGACTGCGGGATCGCGGAAGCGCAGCCGGAACAGCCCAACCACGCGTCCCATGATCGCCTCGTCGATATCCTCACCGTTCCATAGCATGTCACCGATCTTGGTGGCATCGACATCAAGGCCCACATACCAGGCGAGATTGACGTCCTGCAGCTCGGTGAGCGCTTCGATGTCAACATCGATGCCGAGCAGATGAGCGATCCAGCGTCGCATTGCTTTTGCAAGTGCATCGAGTCCTTCGCGTCCGGCCGTCAAATCGAGCGCCATATCGAACTGGTCACTGCGATCCCAATACCTGTCGACATTGTCACCGCTGATGACGTCAATCTCGGCTTCCGGGGGAATGCCAAGCATGGAAACGAGCGGGGTCACCGGCGCAGCGCTGACTCCGCCGATTGTTTCCTCGTCGGCCACAATCAAGGACCCATCATGCAAGGTGACGCGTTGCGTGCGGAAGAACACTTCGGCGGCACGCAGTACGCGCGTATCCTCTACGCCGTCGAGTGCATTACGCAAAATCACGTGCATAAGCTGGTTGATAAAAAGTGGGGGAATGGCGCCGAACCCGCTGCGCACGAGGCCGATGTATGCTGCCTCCAACGTCTTGTGGTGCAGCAAATGGTCACGGAAGCTCACCAATAGTTTCCAGTTCTCGCGCGCATCCGCATCCGCAATTGCATCAATATCCGATGTGGAAACCGGCAATCGCGGGTTGGCAAGCAAGGCAGCATGCAATGTGTGTTCGACCGCGCAGGCCTCGGGCGGCGGCAACAGTTCAGGCCGCGCCAAATACAGTTTGAGAAATTCATCGGTGACATGCAGCCCGCCGTCCTCGCCGCGGTCGAGCAAATGATGTCCGCTTGAGATCCAGAAGTCGTTCATTTGCGTTCTCGACCAGTCATCGCAATGAGATCGACCTGTTCGCCGGGGGTTTCGTCCTCGCCCTCGACATCGAGAAACGAGAACGCTCGCGCCGGCTTCGACCCAGTGCGCGGACGCAACGTACGGAATGATTCCCGCACTGCGCCATTCTCAAACGTGCGATGGACCGCGATGAGCGTGTCGTGCGGCTGGGTGCACAGCGATTCGACGAAAGCGATTTCCTCCTCTGCTGCCGCTGCCGCAGCGTCGATCGTGGGCGCACCGAATTGCGACATCAGCTGTCCCGCCAGCGCCTCGATCGCAACACGTCTGTCGCTCTGGCTTGCTTCGACGATTTGCACCAGCGTCGACCAGCCAAGTGTCGATATGCCAAGAAAGCCACTGCGAAACGCCGTTCGCATCTTGCCTTCCAGGACAGCCGGGTCGCTGTCCCAGAATACAAATGCACCGGGTACCGCCCATTCGCCCGGCTCGGCTGCCTTCGCGAACACAAAGGTATCCGACGCGTCGAGCTGTATCGTGCGAAGAAGTTTCACGTCCGCGGCCCCCTTGTTGCAGGATCGAACCACGCCGGCTGACCGAGCCGCGGCAAAAACTTGTGGCGTGCAGTCTCCGTCTTGTCCATATGACGCACCAACAGATCACCATTCTCGTCGATGTCGCGACGTACGCCGTTTTCGCGCGGCAGCCGCTCCAGGTAACTTTTCGACACCGCCCCGAACCCGCTTTCCTGCCAAGAATCGATCGCGACCATGAAGTGGCGCGCAAAGCTCTCCACGACATGGCTCGAAATCACATCGGTGAACCCCTCTTCCTCAAGCGCGGTGACGAGCGGATTCAGGCCGGGCTCCGATCCGGTCATTGACACCGTGCGGATCATTCCGCCGAATACCAGCCACGGCGGTGTTTCGCCTTCGCCGGCGTCGTGCGGCCAAGCGAGCCGGCCGCCCCCGACAAGGCCTTGATTGACGAGAAGTGAATCCGGCCAGTCGATGACGATAGACGTCTCGGGCTGCGCATGGACGGCCAGGGCGTCGGCAAGCGCAGCCATGCCGGCATAGAACGCCCGCCGTGCTTTCAGCAGTGGCTCCTCCGGTTCCAGCACCACCGCGAATTCGGCGAGGTCGAAGCGCCCGACATAGACCAGAGTCCCGGCGCCCCGCTCAGCAGCAATCGATATTGCATGCGCAAAGGCATCGCCCACTTCGCGCAAACGCACGGCGGAGAAGGGCGGCGGCAAGACTAATTCGGGCGCGTCGAGCGTTCGTGATCGGGCCGTCTCCAACGGCATTGTTCCTCACACTACCTTTCCTATGTGAATACATATAATTATAGCCTTGGTAGCCCCGAGACCAGTCCCGAGGTCGTCGGGATCGGATTCACAGGCGAAGCCTGAATGGCGTCTTGCCTTGAATTGGCGGGAAAGGCGAAAAGGTTAATGAGCCGATGGCCGAACGGTCGCGCAGCGTTCTGATCTGTTCTTGCGAAGACACGATGCCACTCGATGCTGAGGCTGTGCGCCGTGTCTGCCGTGATTCCGTTGTCATTGCGGGCCGCCAATTTTGCCGAGCCGAGCTTGAACGCTTTCGCAAAGCCGCAGCCGCCGGCGAGCAGATTACTGTCGCTTGTACGCAGGAAGCGCCACTTTTCGACGAAATTGCCGACGAAATCGAAGGCAGCGGAGCACTCACATTCGTCAATATCCGTGAGACGGCTGGCTGGTCGAAAGATGCGGCGGATGCCGGGCCCAAAATGGCGGCGCTGATCGCCGCAAGTGCGGAGCCCCTTCCGGAAACTCCATTCGTGTCGCTGGCCAGCGATGGCGTTACGCTCCTTTATGGGAAAGACGAGCGGACGATCGAAGCCGCCAATTTGCTGAAAGATCACCTCGACATAACGGTCCTGATCAAACCGAATGCCGACATCGGACCACCCCGGGTAACAGAATTCCCCGTGGTGAAGGGCACCATCCGCGCGGCCAAAGGCTACCTTGGCGCATTCGAGCTTACGATCGATGATTACGCCACAAGCGTCCCCTCCTCGCGCGGCACCCTTGAATTCGGACATTCGCGCAACGGCGCGATGTCGCGCTGTGACATTCTCGTTGATCTGTCGGGTGGACCACCGCTCTTTGCCGCGGCCGATTTACGCGATGGCTACCTGCGCGCCGATCCAAATGATCCCGCCGCGGTCCTGCGCGCGGTACTAAAGGCGAGAGATCTGACGGGTACATTCGACAAGCCGCGTTACATTGCCTTCGCCGAGGAACTTTGCGCGCACTCACGATCGAAGATCGTGGGCTGCCGTCGGTGCCTCGATCTCTGCCCGACCGGCGCGATCACGCCAGCCGGGGATCACGTCGTCATCGACCCGCATATCTGCGCCGGTTGCGGGCAATGCGCGGCTGCCTGTCCGACCGGCGCCGCCAGCTACGTCTTGCCACCGTCCGATGCGCTGTTGCGCAAACTGCGCACGCTGTTGTCTACCTACCGTGAAGCCGGCGGCAAGCAGGCCGTCGTGATATTTCATGATGCCGAGCACGGCGGGGCGCTGATCGATGCGCTTGCGCGGCACGGCGACGGGTTGCCAGCAAATGTGCTGCCTGTCCACGTGAACGAGGTCACGCAAGTTGGGCTGGAAGCAATCGCGGCGGCTGTATCCTATGGTGCGACGGCCGTACGCTTTCTCATTCGTGCCAAGCCGCGTCACGATGTTCCCGGTCTTCACAAGACTGTAGCACTCGCTGAGCCTATCCTGAAAGGACTTGGCTTCAGTGGAGCGCGCGTAGCAACCATCGAAACGGACGACCCCGATACGCTCGGCGAAAAGCTGCGCATGATTGCGCCGATGGGTAGTCCGACCAGGACGGCGACTTTTTCCGCGACCGGGCACAAGCGCGAGGTGATGCGGCTGGCCCTGCGCGAGCTGCACGCGGTTGCGCCCGCGCCGGTCGATGTCGTGCCGCTGCCGGAAGGGGCTCCGTTTGGTGCCGTCGAGGTCAATGTCGAAGGCTGCACGCTCTGTCTCTCGTGTGTATCGGCGTGTCCGACCGGCGCGCTTTCCGATGACCCCGAACGGCCAATGCTCCGCTTTGCCGAGGACGCCTGCGTACAATGCGGGCTTTGCAAAGCAACCTGTCCCGAGAAAGTGATCAGCCTGAAGCCGCAAATCGATTTCCGCGCGGCCACTGCCATGAGCCGCATCATCAAGCAGGAGGAGCCGGCCGAGTGCATTCGCTGCGGCAAGCCGTTTGGCGTGAAGAGCTCGGTTGAGCGAGTCATTGCCAAACTCGAAGGTAAGCACTGGATGTATAAAGATTCAAAGAAGCGGCTTGATGTCATCCGGATGTGCGAAGATTGCCGTGTCGTCGTAATGGCGGAGGAACAATTTGATCCGTTTGGCGCGCCGCACCGCCCACGTCTACGTACGACCGATGACTATCTGCGTGAACGCGAGAAAAAGGGCGAAAGCTGAGCCGACGAATCAGACCGGAAACGTCCGCCCGAATGCTTTCTCGCCCAATGGCGAGAAGCGCACGACCCTTGTTCCTCGTTCTCGCTTTGCCCAACCCTTCTCTTCAAAACGGCTGAGGAACGCGCGCCCCAGGCTCCCGGCCAGATGCGACCGGCGCGCACTCCAGTCGAGACACTCGCGGCAGAGAGGCACTTTGCCGGAAAGAAGGTTTCCAACATCAATACCAAAATCGTGTGCGAAGGCGTGACCTGCTTTGGACAGGCAGAGAGCTCCGCCGCGTGTCCGCAAAAAGCCGCGACTGACCAGACTGTCGAACAGTCGAATTCCTAGGTCACCTGCAAGGTGGTTATAACAAACACGCGCCTTGCGAAGCGCGTGATCCCTTGGCCCTGTCTGGTGTCGCAAATGGCCTGACCCCGCTGCAAGCCCCATGAGCCCTTCAAGAACGCGAGCAACATCGTCGTTGGCTAGCGAGAAATACTTGTGCCGTCCCTGCTTTCGTGGACGAAGCAAGCCGCCCTGATCAAGCTTGGACAAGTGCGTGCTGGCCGTCTGCAGCGTCACACTGGCTTCTTGCGCCAGTTCGGTGGCGGTCACCGCTTTCCCGCTCATGAGGGCAGTCAGCATGTTCGCGCGCGCGGGATCCCCGATCAGCGCGGCGATGCGGGCAATATCAGGGCCTTCTTTCATAGTTCGATCTTAGCCGAAGCATCGCGCTCCGCCAATCCTGTAGCCCTGTACGGATAAAACAGGTCTGCACGAATGAATGTCGAACACAATCTGAAAGCAGAATTACCTCTCCTGGCGCTGTTGGCCCTTTTGTGGGGATCGTCTTACCTTTTCATCGAAATCGCAGTGACAGAGATTCCGCCAATCACCCTGATTGCCATTCGGGTCACAAGCGCCGCAGCCTTTCTTCTGGTCGTAATGATGTTGCAAAAGGCGACGTTGCCACGAGACGGGAGCACGTGGCGGATGCTGCTCCTGCAAGCTTTCTTCAACAGTATCGGTGCATGGACGGTGCTCGCCTGGGGCCAACAGTTCGTAGGTGCGGGACTTGCGAGCGTTCTGAATTCAACCTCACCGATTTTTGTATTTCTCTTCACGGCGATGGTAACGCGTCATGAGATTCTGGGAGGACGAAAGTTGCTCGGAGCACTCGTGGGTTTTTTTGGCGTCGTTCTCATCGTAGGAATTGACGTATTGCGTGGCGCCGGCGCGCAGGTTGCGGGGCAAGTGGCCTGTTTGCTGGGCGCCGCACTTTATGGTTGCGCTGCGATCAACGGCAGGAACTTCCGTCACCTGTCCGCCCTTACGACGGCCACCGGCACAATGATTTGCGCGGCAGCGATACTCGTTCCACTCGCCTTCATTGTCGAACGGCCACTGGCGGTAAACCCGTCTCCGAAAGTCATCGGCGCGACAGCCATGCTCTCTGTCTTTTGTACAGGGGTCGCGCTGCTGCTCTATTTTCGTCTTGTCCAGACGATCGGCTCAATGGGCGTTGCGAGCCAAAGTTACTTACGGGCCGCGGTGGGCGTAATCCTCGGCATGGCATTTCTAGGCGAGACTCTTGCTCTTCCCGTCGCAGCTGGTATCGCGGCGGCGATAATAGGTGTTGCCCTCATCAATTGGCCCACGGTGAGCAAGCTGCCACGGATGTCCTGATCATTTCCTCGCTGTGGCCTTTGCGAGAAACTCGACAAGGGCCTTGCGGTCCTCGGACGATCCGATCGTTTGCTCCGGCATCTTGGTGCCAGGCGTGTAGTGTGCGGGTCCGAGTTCGAACAACTTCGACACCGTCTCTGGCGTCCATACGATGTCCAGCTTCTTCAGTGCCGGCGAAAAATTATAGCCCGGCAGCGTGGCGATACGGCGTCCAAATACTCCGGAAAGCGTTGGCCCGGCCTTGTTGCCCTCGTCGGGAGACAGGGTGTGGCAGGCGACGCAGGCACGGAAAACTTCGGCGCCATGATCGCCGGCAAAAGCGGCAAGCGGATCCTCGGGCGCGCCTACCACGACCGCGCCAACCGGATCGCCGCTCGATGCATCCCAGCGGCGGATCATCCGGTCGGCTCCGCCGGTCAATAGCGTACGGTTGTCCGGAAAGAATGCGACGGACCAGACTGGCAAACCCGGCCCGACCAGCGTGCGCGCGAGCTTGCGTGTCTTTCGCTCGATCACTGCTACCGAGCCACGAATGCCGGCGGCCGCAACGAAATTACCGTCCGGCGAGACGGCGATGGCGATAACTGGCGTAGGCGATGCCTCGACTTCGGCGACAGTCTCTCCACCTGGCGACAGGAAATAGACCTTGCCATTGGCGCCCGCGACAACGATTTCCCCGTCGGGCGCAACGTCCACAGCGTTAAGTGGTGTCGGCAGATTGCGGACAATCTCTCCGCCATTTTCAATAGGCCAAATACGTATTGTCGCGTCGTAGCCCGCGCTGACCACATTCTTTCCATCCGGCGAGAAGGCGACTCCATTGACGTTCTGCGCATTGCCTTCGAGCACGCGTGGTTCGCCACCGTTGAGCGGCCACAGGCGGACGGTGCGATCCCATGACGCCGAAGCGAGAGTCGCGCCGTCCGGCGAGACCGCCAGGCTCGCGATCGGCCCGGCGTGCCCGTCAAGAACCTTGTCGGGCTCTTGCTGTGCGGGCGTCCAGATCGCGATATGCGCGTCGGCGCCGGCAGTAACGATACGTCCGTTTTTGAGATAGGCGACGGCATTCACCGCGCCGTCGTGGAAACGCAGCACCTGCTCGGCGGCATTGCGGCTGAGCGACCACCGGATTGCTGACGTGTCGAAGCTTCCCGAAATGGCATTCATGCCATCTGAAGAAATTGCCAGCGCCTTCACCGGTCCGCCGTGGCCGCGCAACTGAGCCTGCGCGGGCGCGGGCGTGAGCATCGCTGCGAAAACGACTGGGACGCAATGCAGCAGCGAAGACCACGCCCAACTGGAATTGTGATTTTTCCTCACGGCAATTTCATTCTGCCCCGGGTTCAGGTCGCGCTTGGCTCCACGCTTGGCTCCACGCTTGGCTCCATGCCGAGCGCGCGGATGCGTTCGCGTGTCCTTTCATCGTGTAGTGCCGCGAGAAATGCCTGCACCGCCGGGCGCTCGCGCCGGTTGTCGACAACGAGAAAGTCGTAGTGCTCAGGCGACACTGGCAGGAACCCGAGGCCGTAAAGCCTCGCTACCGGCGCAATGGCGAGCCCCCAATCGGCGCGGCCCTGTGCGACTGCCGTTGCGACCGCGTTATGTGATTTTGGTTGATTGGCGTAGCCAGCAGGCCGCGCGCCATCGAGTAGTTTGTCAATCAGCACGCGCGTGCCGGCGCCGGCGTTACGGTTGACCATCAAAGCCGAGCTGTCGGCCAAAATGATTTTCAGTGCCTCTTGCGCGCTGCGACCCTCGAAGCGCGCATCACCCGGCCGGAACAATATGCCCTGCATCCGCCGCCAGCCCGGCACCAGGGAGAGGCCCGGCCCGGCCAGATGCTTATTATATTGTCCGCTTGCGGGGTCGATCAGGTGAACCGGGGCGATATCGCATTCGCCGCGGGTCGCCGCTGCCACACCGCCGAGGCTGCCGACGGCCAGCGTCCGCGCCGAAAAACCGCGGTCAGCCAGCGCTCCAACTACAACGTCGAGCGCAACGTCATGACTGCCCATGATCACCACATCGGGCGCATGTGCGGCGCTGCCGATCAACGTCACCTCAACCTGACTCTCGGCGTCGAGCGCGGATGCGAGCGCGTCGATTTCGAAAAAACCATCGGCTTGCGAAAAGCTGGTCACCGCCCCCGAACCTTTGCCGGTAGGAAACGCAATCGCGCCGTCCTCGCCCTCGACCAGCGACACCAGCACGAATTCCTTGCGGCCGAGCTCGGATGCAACACGCAGCGGGACCCGCGCGCTGACGGTGCCCACAGCCTCCGGCGGCAACCCCGCCCGCGCGCGGATCACTGGCGCAACGAAAGCGTGGAAAGTAAAGATCGCCGACGTTGGAAACCCGGGGAGCACGACGATCGGCTTGTCCCCCACAACGCCAAGGCAGAGAGGCTTACCCGGCTTGAGCGCAACACCGTGCACCAGAATGCCCGGCTTACCCAGCTGCGATACAACGCGATGAGATAGATCGCCTGCGCCTTTCGATGTTCCCCCGGAGAGCACCACCATATCGCTGGCGTCGAGCGCTTTGCGGACGGCCTTTTCCAGCGCCTCTGCATCGTCCGGGTAGGCGCCCAACATCAGCGGTTCACCGCCAGCTTCGGCGACGGCGGCCGCGATGATAGCTCCATTGCTGTCGTAAACGCCTGCTGGCGGGAGCGGCTGGCCAGGCTCGACCAGCTCGTCGCCGGTCGAAAGAACCCCGACTTTCGGTCGCCTCACGACATCGACGCGATCGAGACCGCAGGCCGCAAGCATTCCGATTTCACGTGCGCCCACCCGCGTACCACGCCGCAACAAGGTCTCGCCTCGGGCAATGTCTGAACCCGCGTAGGAAACAAACTGTCCTGAATTTGCCGCACGCCGTAGTTCAATGTGCGGCTGATTTTCCTCGACCAACTCCGTTTGCTCAATCATCACAACCGCATCAGCTCCACGCGGAATGACGCCGCCCGTGGCGATCACAGTACACGTACCGGGCATGACGGTGACGACCGGAGCGTGACCGCAGGCTATGACCTCCTTGTTAAGCGTGAGCGTCTTTGGCTTGCCGTCACTGGCGCCCCAGGTATCCGCTGCGCGCACGGCGAAGCCATCGACATTGGAACGGTCGAATGGCGGCGCATCGACCGCGGCAACGACGTCACCGGCAAGCACGCGAGTACGAACATCTGCCAGCGCGACTGACTCGGCGGGAAGCGGCGAGAGGTCGAGATGCCGCTCGAAACGGGCACGCGCTTCTTCTGCCGACACAACTTCAAGGAATTGCTCCTGGCGCGCGGCCGCACGCACGCGCGCAATCAGATCGCTGTCTCCACCCGATCGTTGTTTTCGCGATTCGCTCACGTTGCAGCACTCATGGCCACGGTCTTACCTGAACAGATGTGCCCGCGGAATAACCCTCGCTGTTGGCCGGCACCAATATCCAGCCATCCGAGCGCGCGAGCGTGGAAAGGGACAGGTATTTCGTCGCGAGCGGCTCCGCTTCGCCGGCGTTCCGCCGTACCGGCACGACTTCCGCCAGACCCACGGTGGAACTGATCTTGCGCGCGAGCGGCATCGTCTCCGTCGGCTCACTTTCACTGCTCTTGGTCGCCGCGAGCCGGTCGAGCAAGCGCCGCCCCGCCACGAGCCAGACGCTGAGTGCGGCGTCGAGCCGTCCCGGCAAAAGCAGTACGGGGCGGATGCCGACAAAACCAAACGCACCGGTTTCACCCGGCGCCAGCGCGATGCCGTACACCGCGAGCCTCCCTTCTCGCGCGAGCGTTTGCACGCTGCTGTCGTTACGTCCGCTGCCGGTCCCGCCGATTGCGACAATTGCATCCGCGCTTTCGGCAGCCATGGCGACACCGAGCCCCCGGCCGCTGTCGTCTAATCGTGCCGCGCCGCCTCGGCGCTCGATGTCAGCCGTCACCAGACGCGCCGCAGCATTGATGATCCCGCTGCCCCGCACGGGAATAACGCGAATGCGCGGTTCGCGTACCGTTATGCGCGCAATGCCGGCTGCCGAAAATGCGGCAAGATCAGTGAGACGCAATCGTTCGCCAGCGCGCCGGAACGGAATCGCCGGATCGCTATCACCGCCAGCCGGCAGCACACCGTCACCCGGATTGATCGGAATGAGCGCCTCCGCAAGGCCGTCGGCGACTTTCACTGTGTCGATCGGCGCGACACTGTCGGTTCCCGCCGGCAGCGCCTGTCCGGCCTCGATACGCGATGGCGTGCGCACAAGCGGCGATGGCGCGTAACCGCCCGCTCCAAGAGTTTCGTCGGCGCTGACCGCCCAGCCATCCTGCAGTGCGAGCGCCGCGGCCGGACGAGCCGGTGCCAATGCGTCGACGGCAAGCGTGCGACCCACACCCGCAGGCACATCGATCGTACGCTGGGTGACGGCCTTCACCTCCGCATCGATCATCAACTGAACATCGGCAAGCGGCGTGAGCCGTGAAATTTTCTGGATTGCCTCAGACGCCGCCATTTGCCGTGCTTGACCTTATTGCACTCAGAGACTTGAGTTTATCTTATCAGTGCTGCGGATGCAGCGCAGGTTTCTATTGGTGAAATCGGGAGAAGGACGCGTGTTTACAACCACAAAAGGCAGGGCTCTTCTCACCACAACGACCGGGGCGCTCCCCCGTCCAAGCTGGTACACGGAGAACCTCCGCGGCATTCCGCTCTCCCATGGATTTTCCCGCCTCGCCTATCGCGAGCAACATTTCGATTGTCTCGCCTGCCATGTGGCAGCCCAGCACCGGGCTGGTATCGACATCTTCGTTGACGGCGACGCGCGGCTCGATGATGACGTCGCCGGCCGTGGCTGGGTGAGTTACGTCACCGAGCGTGTCGCCGGCATCGGCACGCCGCGCGTGGAGGTTCCGCCTGCCGGCTTTATGGCCGATAAAGGACCAGGCGATCTGATGTGGGAAGTGATCGAGACGCGAATGACACCGCCGGTGACGGGCAAGATCGGCGAGACAACATTGCAGCTTGACCGCGCCTATAAAGCGATCGCGCCGATGACCGACAACCCGGTAAAGATTGGCTCGATCTCGGCGCAGATCCTGGCGCTGATGCTTACGAATGAGCACTACAAAAACCGGCTCGACTTGCTGATGGATCTGTCGCTTGCACTCAACAAGGAATATCACGCACTCGCCGATGCAGGCGCCCCGCTCATGCAGATCGAAGAACCGGCAATCCACCAGGTGATTGCCGACCCCAAGCAACCAATCAAGCCGGAACAATGGGTCGAGGCATTCAACGTCGAGGTGAAAGGCTTGCGCAGCAAATGCGAGGTATGGTGTCACACCTGCTGGGGCAGTCCGGCGGCGCAGCGGGTCGCGAGCAAGGACCAGTCTTACAAACCCGCGCTGCCCTATCTCGACCAGCTCGACGTCGATGTGCTCACGGTCGAAGGCGCCTTCAATCGGGGTATGGATTTCGAGCATGTCGGCAAGATGATTTCGAAGGACAAGAAAATCGCACTTGGAGTTATCAGCCACCGGACGCTACAGGTGGAGCGCCCGGAGGAAGTTGCCGATCTCATCCGCACGGCGTTGAAACATATCGAGCCGGAACGGCTTATCCTCACCAGCGACTGCGGTTTCGGCCGGCAGTCAATGAGCCGCATGCATGCGTTTTACAAGATGGTGGCGCTGACCCGTGGCACCAATATCGTGCGTAAGGAACTGGGAATCGAGGAAGCTCATATCCCGGCGACCGAAAAGCAGCTGTCGATGGTGCCACTCAGCGCATGACCGAAACCGTATTGAACCTGCGTGGTTTGAAATGCCCTCTGCCTGCCTTGCGGGTGCGCAAAAAATTATCCGCACTCAAATCCGGAGATGTGATCGTGGCGGAGTGCACCGATCCGCTGACCACGATCGATATTCCGAATCTATTGCGACAGACCGGTGACAGCCTGGAGGGCAAAAACGAGGAAAACGGCGTGCTCACCTTCCGCATCCGCAAAGTCTGACAACTAATCGAGGTTGAAACCTTTGGCGCGTACGAACGCTCCGAAGTCGGCGCGCAGGGGCACGGCATATTGCCGTGCCTTGTCCTCCGACCAGCCGTAAAATTCACTGCGGCCAAATCGCTCGGGCTCGCGTTGATTACGATAGGGACGCGTGGCTGCGCGCCGCTGGTCGTAAGCTTCCACCTCGGAAAAATTTTCAGCAAAGCACTCTTCGTGCACTGTCGTATTGAGCGACAATCGAGGCGTGATCCCGCCTTTCTCGGCAGGCCATCCAACACACATACCTGCAATGGGAATGACTTTTTCGGGTAGAGCAAACATTTCGCTGATAGTCGCGGCATGATCGCGGATGACGCTGATCGGGCAACACCCGAGGCCAACCGCTTCCGCCGTGCGCAGGAACGTCGTCATGACGATGGCGGCATCGACGGTCGCATTGAAGAACAGATCGAGATGATCATTCGGAAATTGTTTGCCGCGGATTTTTGAGATTTGCGGCAGCCGGCGGCCATTGGCGAGAAAGACAAGAAATACCGGTGTTTCGGCGATCCACGGCATTTCGGGAAGGAGATCAGCAATGGCACGAATTTTCACCTTGTCCCGAACAACGAGGATATCGGCCTGTTGAAGATCGCTTTTCGACGGTGCTGACAGGGCGCAGGCGCACAATAATCGCATCAGGTCAGGTGCAATATCGCGCGCAAGGTACCGGCGATGCACGCGGTGCGCGGCGACCCGCGCAATTTCATCGAGTCCAGACAGGCCGGCATCGACTTCCAGCCGCTCGCCAAAACGTTCGGAAAGCGCGGCTTGTATGATTGTGGCAAGATCCGGCATCGAACGCTCCTGAGGTAGAATAGCTGTTTGGCACGCTGTACTAGCGTGCAGATGATGCGCACACAGTTTGCTGGCAGGACGTTCGCATTCCGAGACGCTGACACTATATATATTGTCACGGTTGCCCACAGAATTTCAGGCATGCCAAACAGTGACGTCGAAACCGTAATCGTTGGCGGCGGCGCAGCCGGCATTGCGGCTGCCCGCCGCCTTTATCGCGCCGGGATCAAATGCCTGATCGTGGAAGCACGTTCCCGTCTGGGCGGTCGCGCCTGGACTGTCGCGGGACCATCGGGATCGTCGCTTGATCTTGGCTGCGGCTGGCTGCATTCCGCCGATCGTAATCCCTTGGTGGCAATCGCCGAGGAGCAACACCGCACGATCGACAAAACACCGCCACCCTGGAAGCGGCGCCCGCTGCCCAATGGATTTCCGGAGGGTGATCAGCGCGAGTTCCTTAAAGCGCAGGAAGAATTCAATACGCGCGTGAGCGAGCGAGCCCAGAAAGAACCGGATGTTCCAGCCGCCGCGCTGCTCAAACTCGGAGAACGTTGGAACAATCTGATCAACGCTGTCGGCACCTACATAAGCGGCGCCGAGCTCGATCGCATTTCGGCACGTGATTTCGACAACTTCGACGATACCGGCGTGAACTGGCGTATCGCCGACGGTTACGGCGCCACGATTGCCGCTTGCGGGGAAACACTTCCGTTTGCGCTCGGGTGCCCTGTGCAGAAGATCGATCACAGTGCAAAACGGCTCAAGATTGAAACGCCGGAAGGCGTCATCACCGCCGACCAGGCGATCATAGCGCTGCCGACCGCAGTGCTCGCCGAGAGTTGTCGGCTGTTCACGCCGGCACTGCCGGGAAAGATCGAAGCCGCACAAGGGCTGCCGCTGGGCCTGGCGGACAAGCTTTTCCTGTCCCTTGAAAATGCGGACGAGTTCGAAAAAGACACCCGCCTCTTCGGCTCAACCGACCGGACCGCAACCGCAACGTATCATTTGAGGCCCTTCGGCCGCCCGCAAATCGAAGTGTATTTCGGTGGAAGTCTGGCGGCCGATCTCGAAGCAGCCGGCGAGCGGGCCTTTTTCGATTTTGCCTCATCCGAACTGACCCGGCTGTTGGGCAGCGATTTTGCCCAAAGAATAAAGCCCATTCATGTGCATCGATGGGGCAGCGATCCGTTTGCGCGCGGCTCGTATTCTTATGCGCGGCCGGGCATGGCGGATTGCCGCAAGGCACTTGCCGCTCCCGTTGACAATCGCCTGTTCTTTGCCGGTGAAGCTTGCTCGTCCGGCGACTTCTCAACGGCCCATGGCGGTTGGATCACGGGAGTCGCCGCTGCCGAGCAGGTGATTGCCGCACGTCCACGTCGCTAAGCCGACCGAGGACAGTCAGCGCATGTTCGCGATGCGTCGGAAACCCGTTAAATCGAGAATCGTCAGCGACCGCTCGCTGAGCTTGATCAACCCGCTCCGACGAAATTCAGAGAGCACTTTGCTGACGTGAACGGGCGTGAGCCCGGTAGCATCTGCAATGTGGCGTTGCCGTAACGGGAAATCCAGTTCGACAGGCCCGCCACATGCCATGCCTCGTTTAACAAGCCGCTCAACAAGATTCAGAACCAGCCGGGCGATGCGCTCATCGGCGGTTCTGCGTCCGAGATCTACAATCAGCTGATCGGCCCGATACTTTTCTTCTATCCACGCTTTCGAAAATTTTTCCAGGAGATCTGGGTGCGTGAAAACTGCCGTCTTCATCTCGCTGCGCCTAAAAACGCGGTAGCGAACATCGGTGATCGCCTCCACCAGATGTCGCCCTCGCGGCTCGAATAACAAGGTCGTCGATACGATGTCGCCGGGCAAAAGAAACGACAGAATCTGGCGGCTGCTGTCGGACAGGGTGGCGATCGACGCCGCCCATCCATCACAGATGACTGGTACCACGTCATGCAGATCTTCATCGCGGCAAATAATTCTCCGGGCAAGGGTGAAGTGGTCGGACTGGTGAACCGGGATTGGTGTCGCGCCGGAGACTGCCTGGCAGATATTCAGTTCAATGCTCGGACAGATTTCGGACGTCATTTGCGCTGGAACGGCGCTCGGATCGCTCTTGATGAGGCCCAGTTGAACGGTCATGGAAGTGAGATCTCGATGTTTGTTTTTGTCCACTACTGTTGGTAGTTTCACGAGGCACACTTTGCGCCATCGTCGTACTCCAACCGATTTTCCAGGAGAGACGCGAGCTCGACTCGTTGCGCCGCACGAACACCGTCGAAAGTAATGCAAGTTCGCGGCAGGTAAAGTGCAATTGCAACAAGCTATCTTAAATATGAGAATTAAAGTCGTTTTGTCGTTTGTAGACCATAAGCTGTCGTTTTTACCAAAGTAAATCTGTTCTATCGCGGGATCTCGATAGCTTGTCGGAGCGGCAAATAGAAAGTGTACGAGCGCTTCGATTCCAGAATCAGGACACCTCCTGGGGAGCAATGCGTTTCCGATGCTCGAGCAACTAGTGCTTAGTTGCACTGCGTAAAGGCTGATTGGGGAAACTTCTTCCAGCGTATACGCAATTTGCGTACCTGCTCGACATTGTCATTTATTCCAAATAAAACTGCTGGGCAAATTTTCAGGCACACTGAATGTTAAAGACTTCTATGCGGGTGCGGTTTTGGGGAGTCCGCGGAAGTATTCCCTGTCCTGGCCCGGCAACAATGCGCTATGGCGGCAATACGCCATGCATCGAGGTTCGTTGCGGTGAACGCGTTCTTATTTTTGACGCCGGCACGGGATTGAGGTCGCTCGGCATCGAGCTTCTCAAAGACAAAAAGATACGCGACGTCGACATATTCATTACACATTGTCATCTCGATCACGTTTCGGGCTTGCCTTTCTTCGCACCATTTTTTCGCGAGGACTATCGGGTCCGTGTCTGGGCGGGCAATCTGATGCCGTCAAACAGCATCGAGCACGTCATGCGCAAGCTCATGAGCTCGCCCTGGTTCCCCGTACCAATCGAGATTTTCAAGGCAAAGATAGAATTCCGCGATTTCAAATCCGGTGATGTTCTGCAGCCTCATGACGATATTACACTGCGAACGGCGTTGCTCGATCATCCGGACAGCACCAACGGTTATCGTCTTGAGCACGGTGGCCGGACTTTCGCCCTTCTTTGCGATACTGAAGGTTTTCCCGGCAAGCGCGATGCCGAAATGCTTTCGCTAGCCCGCCAAGCCGACCTTGCGGTTTATGATGCAACGTTCACTGAGGGTGAAATGACGTCCAAAGCCGGCTGGGGTCATTCGACGTGGAAGCGCGGTGTACGCATGGCCAACGAAGCCGGAGTCAAGCACCTCTGCCTATTTCATCATGATCCGTCGCATGACGACGATTTCATGGACAAGCTGGCCGCCGATGCTAATGACGTCCGCGCCGGAACAATCGCGGCGCGAGAAGGCCAGATTATCGATCTGTAATCCGATCGAGTGCCGCAGTCGCGACTGTTCGGGTTCCCTGCTGATCCAAGGCGAACAAAGGCCGATAGTGGCTGACATCCTCAGCGTTGAGGATCGCCATCGTACGATTGTCCAGAATCAACCAACGTTGCTCGTAACGAACGGCTACGACCGCGTGGCCTACCTCGTGCTTATCGTCTTGCACGATCACAAGACGCAGATCATCAGGAAGAATGCCCAGCTCGCGAAGCGCAACGTATTTCAGGATTGCATAATCTTCACAGTCGCCGGCTCCATTGGCCAGTGTTTGAAGCGGTGATGCCCAGAAATCGGCAAAGCCGTACTGCGCCCAGTCGCTCACCGGCCTGACCGCCATGTTGACTGCTCGATTGATCCACCCGAGGCGGACGCGCCCCTCGCGTTTGCGGCCAACGTCGACAATCGCCAGATAGCGGCGTGCAGCTTCGGAACACGTAGCCTGGTTCGCGCGACAGGCCGCCGCCGCTCCATCGTCAGCGAGAAGGCGAGACTGAAGCTCGCTCCACTTCGCGGATATATCGGCGAAGGTCATCGATGAAGAATTGTTGAGCTTGCCCGACGGCAAAACATCCTTGCTGCCCGCCACCAGTTCTGTGGCAAGCGTGCCGAGCTGAGGAACAGATAAATTTGCCGATTTGCTTTCGGGCAATTGCTGAACGCCCGCTGCGTTATTTCCATTCGCCTCCGGCGCTGAAGCAGAGCGACTCGGATGCAGATCGACGAAAGCAGCGCCGCAGCATACCGCGACCAAGAAGACGATACGTCCTACCCGGACAAAAGCAGACATGACCGAACGCCCCTGTTTCCGGAACGTCGGTCGGAGTCTTCCGATCCCATTCCGGATTTACCCGGCGTTCTGCACCTAAACTTTTGCAGTCGAGTGTAGGTTCCGCGTATTCCGCGACCTTATTGGGAGTTGGGGTGAACCGATTCTGAAAGCGGTTGCCGCTTACCGCTCATATGACAAAAAGCTTTGCGGTTTGCTGATGTCATCAGCACTCCCGGCCAGAGTTACTCGAACGTTAATTGATTGATGATGGCTTAATTTTCTGGAGGCGCGTCAGCGCACGCCGTACTGCGAAAAATCGTCGGCGACCTTGGTTTCGAGCTTCCTTGCCGCCTCGACGTCAGCATTGCCGCCGGCGGCATCCCCTTTTTTGAGTCGGGCAAGTCCGCGCCCATAGAGCGCGCTCGCTAATTTCGGTTCGATGCGGAGAGCCGAACTGTAGTCCTGAATGGCGGAATCGAATTGGCCCATTTTCAGGTAAATCAATCCGCGAGAGTCGAGCGTCGCGGCATCATTGGGTTGTGCGCTGAGTGCCTTGTTGCAATCGGCGAGTGCTGGCTGAAGTTGGCCGAGGATGGCACGGCTCCAGCACCGTCCGTTCAATACCGCCTCTAAACCTGGCGAAAGACGGATCGCGCTATCATAATCGCGCACCGCGCTTTGATAGTCGTGACGCTTCTGGTTGGCTTCGGCGCGGTTGGCAAAAGCCCTTGCGTAGTCAGGGGTGAGTTTGATCGCTTCATCGAAATCCTTGACCGCACCGTCGTAGTTTCCTGTTTTCAGGAAAGCCACGCCGCGATTGTTGAATGGTTTCGAGAAATTCGGGTTGTATTTGATCGCAAGGTCATAGTCACTTATGGCGCGGTCAAATTCGCCCTTTGCCGCATAGGCGTTGCCGCGATTGGTGTGCGCAATCGACAGAACCAACGTCGTTTCTTTTCCGGATTCGATGAGCGCCGTGCACCCCTTGATCTGCGGTTCTGTCGAACTGCGATCAACGCCGTTGCACAACTCAACGTTTCTCAGTTTGCCCTGAAATTGGGTAGCTTCCGGCGCCGCCCATGAATCTGTTGGCAAGCCCAACACCAATACGAGTGCCGCGCCGGCAACGACGCTCGGGTAACGATGATCAGAGATCCGCTGTGTTGGCATCGATTACACCAATAACAGCTTGCCCCGAAACATCAGCAACCACGACAGATGTCGAGATTGGGCTTTGAGCGCTCTTCTATGATGGGTGCTGGCGCGGTTGCGGCCCTCGGCGCGCCTCCACCGAACTTTTGCAAAACCTGATCTTTGCCCTCTTCGATGAGGGTGGAGAATTTGACGGTACCGTCGTCTGAAATCTCAACGCGCGGCGTCGTTCCTCGAATGCCCATAGTGGCAACCGGGGTGTCGACTTTCATGTCGCCGCTCTTTGCGATTTTGCCGGCAACGAAAGTAAACGTTCCTTTGGTCAGGCTCAGCAGACTCGAATTGGACTTGCTGTTCGGATCGTAAATGAACTCGGTCATCGCCATGCGGGCGTTGCTGGACAGATCAAAGGCCGTGCCGTCGGTGAAAGTAATGCCCACCCGGCCGTCGCCTCCCGTTGAAAGGACATCGCCGAGATAAATGGGATCACCAACTCTCGCCTGGCCGGGCTGATTGCCAAGTGCCGCCTGGACGACGACGGCAGTGACATGTTCGATCGTGACCGCGCCTGTGGCGGTCACCACTTTGCCAATGGGTTTTACCGAGACATCTGTCTGTGCCAACGCCGGTGCGACAAGAAAACTGGCTGCCGACAAAATGGCACCCATTACGAAGACGGCAATTGCATGCGCGCGCATCGTCCTACCCTCAGGGCGGGTGTCCCTCAACCCTCCAGATAGCAGCATTGCCGTGGCGCAGCAATACGCCCACAGCCAATTCGGCTGGGATACTATACCTGCCTCTTTTCGGCGATATCACCGGCGGGCTCAACTATTACGCGGGGACCAAATAGTCACAGCAACCTAAAATCGGCGTAAAACCTTCAAAATAAACCATTAATTTGAACCCACAAATTGCCTAACCGTTGATTTAAACTCTATTCGAAGCGATAATTTTAGCTTAAGTAATTTGAGCGCTGGCAGCAAAAATCGATAAAAATACTGCCGAGGCCTGGCGCCAAGACGGAGAGGCAGGGCCAGTGCCCGGTCATCGGCACATTATACCCGCGAGCGGTGGCGCGACTGGCTTGGTTTCAGAGCCAGCGACGACGCCTGCCTTTTCTATTGGCAAAATCGAAGTCGTTACCGGTTCTTGCACTCTGACGCGATCGGGTGACAGCCCCGTTCAGATCAAACATGGCGATACGGTTTGCCAAGGTGACATCATAGAAACGTCGTCGGGCGGCAAGGTCTGCATTCGGTTTATCGACGGCACCGTATTCGATTTGTCCGACAGGGGACGCATGGTGGTGAAAGATTTCGCCAGCCAAACCGCTTCCCCTTCAGTGAAGTTCGATATCAGCAATGGCACCTTCACTTTCATTGCCGGCGAAATGGCGAAAGCTGGCCAGGTCGACATTGACACGCCGTTTGGAAGAATTCGGGGCCGTCCCCGTACCGGCGGCATCGGGATGTTGTCGCTCGCGTCATTGTTCTTCGCCGCCATGGAACAGGTCCATGCCGCGCCTCCCGACACCTCGTTCCTCGACGACGGCAACATACGGTTCAAGGATCTCACGAGCGACTACGGCGTCGTCGAACTGACGACGATCGATGGGCGCACCATTCTTATAAATGATCCGGGCGAAACGGTCGTCCTGCGCAACGTTGGCAGTTCGACCATCGAGAGCCACGTCACGAACAGCGTCGCGACGATGTTGAGTTACCAAACCGATCAAGCGAATGCGCTGCGCGTCTTTGCCATGGGGCCATCGGGGCCCGCAGGCAACGGCTCTAACGGATCGGGCACGCCGCCCTCTGGACTTCCGCCCATCACTCCAATCAACCTCACTACGCAGCCGCCCCCGTTCGATCCGCCGCATTTCACGCTCCCGCCGCCTGGCGGAGCCAACGCTGTTCTGGACGTTTTTGTGCCGATCCCGGAGGAGCAGCCGCCTCCGCCTCCGCTACCAAGCATAACCATCAGCCCAACGATTAATAC
>DASYSQ010000087.1:0-9515 GCA_036003145.1 Pseudolabrys sp. | reverse complement strand
AGCTGCTCGGCCCGGTTTCGTTCGGCGCGGGCCTGAACGAGCGCCTGGTAGTTTCGAAGCAGGCGAGTGAAGAGCACGGCAAAAGCAGTGATGATGACGATGATCAATATCGTGGTGCTGCCGATATAGACCGCGGTTTTTCTCCAGCCGGCGAGAAGCGCATCGCGGCTTTTTGTTGCGGTGACCAGGACCGGAAAACTGGCGACCCGGCGGGCCGCAACCATGCGAATGATGCCATCGATCATGCCCTCACTCATGCCAACGCCGTGGTTCGCAATGGCGGTGAGTTTCAATGCAACCGCATTCGGCCAGCGGCGGCCGATGTCCACGTCGTTTTGCGGAAAACGGGCAAGCAAGGTGCCATCGTTTCGGAACAGCGCGAAGCTGCTGTCCGGGTCGGCGCTGATTTCGCTGAAATATTTCTGCAGGAACCCCAGTTCGAAGGAAGCCGAGATGACGCCCAGGAATTCGCCGTTGGGGGCGGAGATTTTGCGAACCAGATTGGTAACCCAGCTTCCGGTAGCGCGGTTGCGAACCGGCTCGCTCAGGATTGATGTCGAGGCTGGATCGGATTTGGCTGCGTTGAAGTAGTCGCGGTCCGCGATGTTAATGTCGGGGAGGGGCCACTGGCGGGAATAATTGATCAGTTTTCCGTCGGCATTGTAGATAATGAGGGCGCCGACGTAGGGGATGCCGGCGGCCTTATCGCGCAATTTCAGGTGGACATCATAACGACTGATGCTTGTTTCGAACGTTTTCCTGCTGACCCCCGGCAGGCGCGAAATGTCTTCGGTGAATTCCTTTTGCGCGGCGTCTACTGCTGCGAAAGCCTGTTCGATTTGCTTTGCGATGATGAGCGCTGAATTTGTCAGCGCCCGTTCGTTTTCGTAGGTGACCCGATCACGAAGATTGAGAACAATGAGGCTTGCGCTGCTCACAACAATAATTGCGAGCGTGACGGCGCACACAAGAAAAAGCCGTTCCAGGCTGAAAAATTTGGCAGGCGTCGCCGTGTCCGAGGCACGCACGAATTGCGCCGACATCAATTTGGAAAGCCATCCTGGCATGAAGCTTGTCTTGCTTAAGGGATCCCGGCTCGATGCATCGGACAGCGATAACGCGAAAAATTTAATCTTCGCCTCATGTTGGCCGGCGTGACCGTGCTGTTGCGTCCCCAAACGACGCTGATGGTTAATGGTCACCTTCGGGATATCGGAAAGGATGTGTTATCTGGCTCACGACCGCGCACCGGCGCGCGTACTTCGGCCAGGACGCAATCTGCGGTGCGTCCCGGCCGTGCATCGCCTCGCAGATTTCACGGCAAAGTAAGCATCTCGTCCTAGCATGCCGGCTCGTCTGAGCGGATGTGGGCTTTCATGACCAGTCTCGACCTGACCACTGTCGTCAACGTGCCCGGGCGCAGCGAAAGCGATCGACAGACGCGCATTTTGTGTGTGCTGTTTTTCTTCTCCGGCGCTCCTGCGTTGATCTATCAACTGACCTGGCAGCGTGCGCTGTTCCTGATCTTCGGCGTCAATATCGAGTCGGTGACGATTGTCGTCACGGCATTCATGCTCGGCCTTGGCATCGGCAGTCTTGCAGGCGGCTGGCTTTCAAAGCAGCGCGCCGTACCGCTGTTGCTGTTGCTCGCGGCCATCGAAGTTCTGACCGGCGCGTTCGGCCTCATGTCGTTGACCCTGTTCGACAAGGTCGGTGATTTCACGATCGGACTAAGCTTGCCCGCCACCGCTGCCGCGGCGCTCGCGCTTGTCATCGTTCCGACGCTGCTGATGGGCGCAACCCTGCCGCTGCTGGTCGGCCATCTTGCGCGCCGTCTCGGCAGTATCGGAAGCGCCGTTGGGACGCTTTACTACGTCAATACGCTGGGAGCTGGCGCAGCCTGCCTTGTCGCCGCTCTCCTGCTGTTTCCGTTTCTGGGCATGAGCGGGTCGATCTACGTCGCCGTGGCGATGAATGGCGCGGTGGCTGCGGCAGCACTTGCCGCACAATGGCTCGGCGGCGCGGAAACCGGAACCCCCGTGGCAGGGTCCATGGCGGTTTCTGCGAACCGGAGCCCTGTCCTCAGGTTCTGGCCCATCTTGCTGCTGGCGGCGGCCGGCGGATTTGTTTCGCTGTCGTACGAGATATTTTTCTTCCGCACGGTCTCCTATGCGAGCGGATCGAGCGCGACCGCTTTTGCCGTGACGCTGAGTGCGTTCCTGGTGGGGATTGCGTCCGGCTCACGCCAGGCCGGGGAGCAGTGCAGGACAGCGACCCAGGCCGAAACGATACGACGGCTGGTCGATACGCTTCTGATGGCCTGCCTCCTTGGCGTGCTTTTCCTGCCGCTGCTTGAGCATCTTGCCTGGCTCAGAACCGGCATCGTGGGCGTGGCCATGTTGATGGTCTATGTGCTCGCGCGCTTTTGGGGGGCCGTGCTGCCTAACCTTGCGCAGCTATCGATCGCGGCCGACGAGAGAGCGGGCATGCAGACCGCCTTTCTCTACCTTGCAAACATTCTTGGCTCAGCTGCCGGTTCGGTCATCACCGGCTTTGTGCTGATGGACCATCTGGGTCTTGTCGCGATTGCCGCTACGTTAGCCGTTGCCGGCGTCCTTTACACACTGGTTCTGATTGCAATCCTGACTGCGCCATTTGAGGTTAAGCTGCGACGCACGGCGCTTGCCGTGGCAATCGGATTGACGGCAGCAATGGCGGGTCCTGGCTTGTCGGCACACGTGCTGGAAAGCCTGCAATGGAAAGGAATGCCGCCGCCTGGACATTTCGCAAAGGTTCTCGAAAATCGCAGTGGCATTATTGCCGCGACCGACAACGGCATCGTCTATGGGCACGGTATGTATGACGGCCGTTTCAATACCGATTTGAAACACGACACGAACGGCATCGTGCGTCCCTATGCGTTAAGCCTCTTTCATCCCGCGCCGCGCGATGTCTTGATGATTGGTCTTTCATCCGGTTCCTGGGCTCAGGTGATCGCCAATAATCCGGATGTTGCCTCGTTGACCGTCATCGAGATCAATCCAGGCTACCTCGCCTTGATCGAATCAGAAGCTGAGGTCGCCCCGGTTCTGAGCAATCCGAAGGTCAAAATCATCACGGATGATGGCCGCCGGTGGTTGCGCGCCAATCCGGCGAAGCGCTTCGATGCCATTGTCTCGAACACGACGTGGCATTTCCGCGCCAGCGCCACGAATCTCCTGTCTGTTGAATTCCTCGATCTTGTCCGGCATCACCTCAAGCCTGCCGGGGTTTTCTTCTACAACACCACCGAATCCGACCGTGTGCAGCGCACGGCATGTCTCGAGTTTGCGCATGGCGCGCGCCTCAACAACCACATGGTGGTATCGGATGCGCCAATTGCCTGGGACTTCCGGCGCTGGCGGCATACGCTTGAGACCTATCGCATTGACGGCCAGCCGGTATTCGATATCTCGCGCGGGAAAGACCGCGCAAAACTCGATGAGCTTGCTGCCTGGCAGAAAAGCATCGTGCCTGGCGGCGCCCACGCCGACAGACAGCCGATCGAGCCGTGCCCGGATATCCTGATGCGAACCGCCGGCCAGCGGTCGATCACCGACGACAACATGGGCACCGAATGGCTGCACTATATGGGCCTTGAGTGAGTTGCCGCTCACGCGTTTCGCGCGGCGACCGGTCACGCTCCCGATAAAGTCAGTTCAGAATGCCGACCGCGCGCGAGGCCACGAGCGCGATGGTCGCAAACGATATGGCGGATTCGGCCATCATCAGAAGTTTTGCCCGCACGGTGAGTGGAAACGTGTCGGCGGGCGAAAATGCCGTTGCGTTGGTGAAGGCCAGAAACAGATAGTCGATGAAACCGGGTGACCAGCCGGGATGAAGGCATGACTCGCCCGCCGGCTGCTGCTGCGTGAACAGAAAATCGTTGCGGATGTCAGGCCGGGATCCTTTCAAGGCCGGGCCGCCACGATCCAGGGCCCAGAACCACAGCGCGAAAATGATGACGTTGGTGACCCAGATGTTGAGTGCATCCAGAAGCAGTGTCCGGCCTGTGCCGGCATGGCCTGACAATATTGCTTCAACCAGACGCGCCAGCGCGCCGAAGTTCATCAGCGTGACGACGGCTGTCAGGGAGATTGCCAGGCGGCGGACGACCAATCTCCGGCGTCCGACAAGATGCCATTGCTCATCCGTCGATGCCTTGCGCGCGCCCCGTTGTGTCCAAACGGTCGCAATCGACAAAGGAATGAGAAGTGTGAGTTCCATAGCGGGCGCGAGCCAGCGCGGCCCAACCATGAGGTCATTCACGATGGCAATTTGCAATATGACGATGACGAGGACAGCGGCGCGCGCCAGCCAGAAATCAAGGGCTTGATCGACGAACTGTTTGTAGGACTGGGCCATTGGACAGGCAGGGTAGCTTATTTGGGCGCGGAATGTACCGGGTGGAGCAAACTCCTTACCAGCCGCCGGCGAAATATTATTTTTTAGCTTCGTCGTCGCCTGGCAGTATCTGCTGCGGCCTGGTTATCCGGTACAGCTGAAACCGGTCGCCGTCGGCGACCAGACGCAATCGCGACGGGAGCGGGTTGGGGGCGTCGTCCTCTGTGAAGAGGACGTAGAGATAGTCGAACTTTGTCCAATTCAGCCAGAACGGGGGCGCGTTCGGTAACTGGTTTTCAGCGGCGAGAACGAGCTGTGCCGTCGAGGGCGGTGTGCCGTCGCGCAGATCGGCAAAATCCCGAAAATCCGGGCGAACGTGCACGACCTGCTTGCCCTGCACGGTGAACAGCGTTGTCACCAGCGACGACCGTTCAATGGTCGCGATGCAGGCCGCGTGGACCAGGCCGAGGTCGTTCACGTCTTCCCCGGATGAAGAGTTGGCGTATGCCACAAAGACCTTTGAGCCAGGCACAATCCGGCGCACCGAGGACCGAAACTCGCTGGTTGAATCGGACAATTGCGACCAGTTGTAATCGATTTCAAGAACGCGCCCGCCGATCAGCACGACAAGAACGGTCAGGAACCCGCGCCACACCAGGCGGTGATGCACATCCAGCTCACCACACGCGAAAAGCATGAAGGCAACACCGATCGGCACGCGTTGATCTGTCATGTAGGTGTCGAACATGACGCGCGGCAATGCAAAGTAGACCACGCCGCCAACGACGAGCAGCGCAATAGCCCATGGGTGAAACCGCAGGACGCGATGCCGGACTGTCCACACCGCGCTTGCGGCCAGGATTGTGATAAGCGCAAAAGCAGCGATGTCTGAATAATTGCTGAAGACGTACATCAGGCCGTCGAGCTTCCCACGCTGCTCCCACGCGATATCGGCCACAAGTTGCATCGTGGGGCTGGCGTAGAGGAGGGGCGCGATCGCGAGGAATGGCAGGCCGCCGGCAACGAATTCCGCAATCCGCCCTGGCCACGGCTCCGACCGCTGAGTCCAGAGTCGGAAGACCTCGAACGACAAAATGCCGATCCCGTAAACACCCAGCGCCGAGAGATGGCAGAAGAAGAGAACGACAACGCAAAGCGTCGACAGCAGAAAGCGGAGAGGCCACATCCGGTCGCGGGCCGCGATCCAGCCGGCCAGGGCCCATATGGCCACGCCGACCCCGAAAAGGTAGTTCATCAATCCGACGAGAAAGACATAGTTGTAGAGCAGGGGAATGGCGAACAGCGGCAGCACCGACCAGCGGCCGATCAGCGCGCGGTTGAGCATCAGGACGCCGGAAATGATAAGCGCGAACATCGCGACGATGTAAGCCTCGCCGGCAAGATAGATATTCATCACTCGCGCCAGCGGCGGCACGATGAAATCCATCGTCAGATTTGGAATGACTTGCCAATTGATCTCATAGAACTGCGCAAGCTGCGGGTTCTTCGATAAGGTTGCGATCACCTGCATGCGTGCAAGATGATTGACGTAGTCCGACAGCGGCGGCAGCGGGTGCGTCCAGATCGGAATGGAAATGAGCAGCGTGAAGGCCGCAAAAAGCACAGCGATCTGCGGCCCGGTTACGCTTCCAGAGCGAAATCGTGGCGGCAGTTTGAGGAAATCGGCTGGCTTGGCTGGCGAATGCATGGACGTCCGTATGACTCCTGATCGCACACGCTTCTCCCGCGCCTTGTCGAGGAGATGATGTGCAAAAATTCTTTGGGGGTTACTATATCAGGAGTTGTCTGATTGCGACACGTAATAGGTCTAATACGACGTAATCGGACACAGCGCATCACCCTTCCATAAAATTTTACAGCGGCACAGCCAAAGATCGTGCATTTGTTCGTCGCGACGTTGGACGACTGCGCATAGCCTTTGCTAAGCGGTGCGCGAGAAATATTTTCAGGCGGGGATCGGCATGCGCGTCGTGGCACGAGCACAAATGAGTGCGGCCCTGTTGCTCGGCCTTGCAATGGCCGCTCCGGTTGCTGCGCAGCAGTTTGGTCAATTTGTTGTCTTTGGTGACAGTACGGTTGACAGCGGATTCTATCGTGCGCTCACGAATCCGGGTGGCGGCGGATTCAGCAATGCACAGTGGGCGGCTGCCGTCGCGGCGGGCGCGGGAAAGCCAACGACCAGTCCGGGGCTTATGAGTTCGGAGGCGCTCGCTGCACTGTTCGGTCTGGCGGCCGCTCCGTCGAACCTGGGCGGCACCAATTTTGCGACGAGCGGCGCCAAGTCCGTTGATTCCAATGGCCCTGGCAATGGCGGATTCACCGCAGCGGTTCCGGTTGCGGCGCAGATCGGCAATTATCTCGCGGGCAATGGCGGGCACGCGAACAGCAGCGCACTCTATCTGATCAGCGCCGGCGCCAACGATATTTCATTCGCCACCGGAAATTCCGGCTCGGGCCCGTTCCCCGCCAATCAGGCCGCCTATCTCACCACTGCGGCAAGCGGACTCGCGACCGCGGTTGCGCAACTGCATGCCGCCGGCGCGCAATTTATTGTCGTGCGCGGGCTGAATTATTCTTTTGGTGACGCGGCGACGCAGGCGGATCGGCTGCTTTACACCCAGGCGCTCTGGTCGGATCTCCACGCGGCGGGTGTCAATTTCATCCCGTCGGACGGCAATGCGATGCGGCGTGCGGTAGCGGCCTTCCCGGCGGCATTCGGTTTCCAGTTCACCGACGCAGCGCATCCTGCTTGCACGCAGCCTGGCGGCGTGACGACGGCCTGGGGATTGTTGTGTTCTTCGGCGCCCGGAGCGCCATCGACCCTGGTGACACCGGATGCGGACCGGACGCGTCTGGTTGCCGACGATCAGCATTTCACGACGGCCGGGCAGAAGATCATCGCGGATTATGAATACAGCCTCGTGGTTGCGCCGAGCGAAATCTCGTATCTGGCCGAGGTGCCGGTCAAGACGCGCGCCGGCATTATCAATGCCATCCGCAATCAGCTCCCGCTGTCGTTTGATCAGGCCGGAAAATTCCATGCATGGGTCACTGGCGATCTGTCCTGGCTCAAGATGTCCAACAACACGGGATTTCCGGACGATCCGGGCACGCCAGTCGCCATAACCGCCGGGTTCGACTACCGGCTGACACCGGAATGGCTGGTCGGCGGCGCCATCTCGGCCGGATTCACGAGGCAGACCTTCAGCCTCGGCGGTGATTTCAAGGACGATGAATTGGCTGTCAGTCTCTATGGCGCCTATCGCAACGCGCCCTACTGGTTCAATGCGGTCGCCAGCGCGGGCGCGATGCACTACGACATCAACCGGCAGGTGCCGATCGGGATCACTGTGCAGCCCAATACTGCCAGCACCTGGGGCTCGAATATCTCGTTCGCGGCGGAAGCGGGTTACGATTTCAGGTCCGTGCTCGGGGCCGCCCCCTCTGGCATGCCGGTCAAGGCGCCGGCAGCAAACACCGTCGTAACCCATGGCCCGGTGATTGGTGTTGTCCTGCAACGCGTCAGTGTGAACGGATTCACCGAGACCGACCAGCTTGCCGCGATCGGCGGGTTCACTGCACTGTCTTTCGACAGGCAGATTCGTAATTCTGCCGTTGGCGAGTTGGGCTATCAGGCCAGCGTCGACGTCGGCAAGTGGCAGCCTTTTGCCAGAGCGGTGTGGAATCACGAGTTTGCCGATCCCGACCGGCTGGTCACCGCATCATTGACGACCGTTGCCGCGCCGAGTTTTTCGTTGCCGGCCGTACAGCTTGGTACCGATTGGGCCACCGGCATCGCCGGGACCCGGCTCAAGATCGGGGACGGCACAAGCGCTTTCGCCGCCGTCGTCAGCACATTCGCGCAACACCGCGTCACCAACTTCGGCGGTCAGATCGGCATCAGCGTGGCATTGCAGTAGCGTGCCGCGCGTGCAGATGGCGGCGTTTATCCACTCTCTGTAGACCGGCCCGTGTGGCTAGCGCGCGGCCACCGCCGCACGTGGATTGACAAAAGCGTAACCGCGCACGTCGCGCACATGCATGCGCGAGAGGCCGCCGCCTGAATTGTAGTCGCGAATGAGCCACTGGCCGTCTCCGGCTGCTGCCTCAATATACATCACGTGACCACTGCGGACGGCGACGAGTCCGGCCCGCGGCGCGCTTTCGCGCGGAAACAGCCGCGCCCAGTTGGAAGCCAGGTTGAGCCTGACGTCCGAGAGTCCGAGGTGCATGCGCAAGCCGCAACCGCAATAAGAGTGCGGGCAGCCGCTCGGACGCCCGCCGATGATCGTGCCTTCGTTTGCCGTGAGCGCAACGCGATTACCGGTAGCGTCCAGCGCTTCGGCGCGGCTTGCGAGCCTGGTGCGAGTGCCAGCGCTATTGGGGATTGCTGTCCGGTCTGCAACTGGCCCCCCGCACACTTGCCTTCCCTCATTCGTGAGCGAGCACCCGCCGGACTGAGTATCATGACGTTTCACGCGATAGGCTTCGGCCGGTTGTGTCACACATGCGACCAGGAGCAATGCGATTGGCGCTATGATGGTCAGACGATTCATGCTGTCCCTCTTTTGCAGTGAAGATGATGCATTCACGGAAACGCCGCCTCGGCCTGCGTGAACGGATTCACGCGAGAACGCTCCGGGGACGCCACGGTGCCAACAGACGATTCGAGCTTTGGAAGGGCAGTCAGGAATCACTAGCAGTGATCCGGTAGATTCGATACGAAATTCTGCATCGACTTTGGCTCCCGGTCGTCAGGCGACAGAAATCACTCCCCGACCCCACGAGATAACCGCGCCGGGCGTTTGCGGTTCCACCGCGCAGCTCATTGGCGATGGCAGACAGCTTAAACAGTTGAAATCATGAGTTAATATCATGCCGCGGCAACCTGCTTTCGCGCGGGCTCGCATGTGCTTTCGCGCCAATTCCACGGTAGCGGGCACCGGCACCCATGGTTCGTTGCAGGCATGGTTCGTGGCAGACACGGCTCGTTAAAGCCTTGCGCGATACCTATATGTCTGTGACCCTCACTTTGCGATTTCCGACCATTGGGGGCGTCTCTCTTACAGGAAGGCCTGCGACGCAATGAACTGGTTCGGCCGGCGGCCATC
>DASYSQ010000086.1:0-3700 GCA_036003145.1 Pseudolabrys sp. | reverse complement strand
CGGACGACACCGCACCTCGCTGGTCAGAAAGCCCCGAAGCCCTTGCCGCGTGCATATATTGTGCGCCTGGAGCGGCTTGCCGTAACCGGCCCGCGGTCCTCCCGCAGGATAGCCACCGCGCGCTATTGAGTAAACCGCGACTTTCGAGCCGCGAAATCATCTGACCGACATCACCGCCAAATAAGTCCATCATGGCACCGGCTTGCATCACACAATTTAGACCTTTGGGCGTATCAGCGTAGTGTCACGCTCTCCGATTGTTGCGCTCAAGGACAGTAACGGGCGTGGTAAAAATCCGGCTGGACTTGAATAAGCTGCTTGGAGCTGGTGAGCAGACCCATAGGATCATTGCTACCACGTGCCTTGGCCTTGGTCAGTCCGACGGGTTTCGCACGTTCCTTTAGCACGTGAGTGGCATTGTCGCTGAAATAGGGATCGCACGCAGGCGGCTCAGATGCAGTCGCCCCGGGCACTGGATCTGTCACGGTTTTTTCCACGCTTGATCCATCAACGGCGCTAATCTTGTAATAGTAGGTGGTATTCGGAGTGAGCTCTCGATCCACAAAGCTGGCGCCTGACACCAGGTTGTTGCCGTTTATTTTCATATACGGTCCGCCGCTGCTAGGCGACCGGTAGATGTTGAAACCAGCAGCGGCACTGTTGGGCTGCCAGATCATCGCCACGGAGGTTGCGGTACTGTCCGACACCGAGAAGTTTTGCGGTGTTCCGAAGGTATCGGACGAACCTCCACCTGGCACGAATCCTTCGGCAAGGCGATCGAGCATTTTCTTGATTGCCGAGATTTGGTGGCCGGTTCTTCGCGCGAAGTTGGCGTTCGGGAGAACCTCGCTGAGACCCCACCAGTCCCAACACCCGTCCGGATTTAGGGCAGCATTGGCGACTGTCTGCGGATAGAGCACGATGAGTTTGTTCGTGGCCGCCCACCTATTGTAGCCGGCGTGCAGGTACACTGCGTTGTGCACCTTTCCTTCGTACTGTTTGCAACCGTGAAATACGACGTGAACGCGACATGTCGCGGTTTTGCACGTTGTTGGAACGTAGACATGGCCTGTATCCGCGAGTCCGACCAACGCCGGATCTGCAGCGTCGACGAATTCACGTTGGTCGAACGCGAGCATCGCACCGCTCGAACTGCTGCTGCTGGGCGGGTTTAAACTTCCGTAGATATGCTCGAGCAAGTGGCGAGCCGCATCGTAGTTGCAATTATTTATGTACTTAACATTGGACCCGAGGCACTTTCCTCCATAGCCAGCAGTGATAAGTGCGTGGGGGGCATGATTGTTGGTTTTGTAGAATACGCTGACGGGGGCGACATAGTGCCCGTAATACTCGGCCACGGCATCCATCGCCGCGCGCCGCACCAAGCCGTCGTTGTACCCGGAAAACAGCCAAATTTTTTGGCGAGCAAGATTTGTCGGAGGATCGATAGCACCGGCAGCGTCGTTCGTTCTCTTTACTGAAAAGTCCGCACCGGCAGAACCCCCGAACGAAACACCACCGTTCATACAATCAAGTCCTCGAGCCACGCGGCCGCCCGGTCCGACCAATGGCAAGCGAGGGTCGGCACAACCGTACGCGACACCCGCGATCACCCCGACGCCGCGCATTATTGACGAATGCGCGACATCCATCTGAACTGCCATCGCGCCTCCCGAGGACACTCCGGAAACGGATGTTTGCTGGATGTCGATCTTGTAAGCAGGAAGAGGCGGTGCCGCCAATACAGCGCTAACGGGGCAGAGACTTAAAGCGAATATGCACCCGATGCGTTTCATGGGCCCCCGGGTATTGTGAAAAAATACAACCTGTCGTAGTAGCGTACGTTTTGTCTGGTCATTCAGCAACACCGTAGACGCATCGTCACACTATCTGCTTTGACCCTTCCCTCACCTCTTCCGAAAAACGCTTGGCCCTGCTCGGGCGCCCCCTCGGCATAATGAAATCGGTGCAGGTCGGTCGGTGTTATTATCGATAACCGATCGCGGAGGTCGGACGACAGAGGTGCTGTATGATAGCGGGTAAAATAAGAGTTCTTTCAGCGGCCGTCGGTGTGGTGGCCCTGACAGCTGCGCCGGCACAAGCTGGTAAAGTCAGCGAGAGAAAGGCGTCGGCCCCTAGAGCACATACGTCCCAACCCCTGGCGCCGATCTACGGGTGGGCAGGCCAATATCGCGGCACAGATCCCGATCCGAATATTCGCTTTCAGCTGATGCGGGACCAAAACCTACGCTGATTTCCAAAACGCTGGCCGCGTGAGGCTCCCAACGACCCCGGCGATCAAACACGCCCTTGGTAGCGGACCAACCAGTCTAGTGTCCGCTTTCGGGGGCAGGCAGACATGGCGCACACGCGCTGGATGTCCGCCAATGACCCAAAGAGGACGTTTCCTGGCTCACACTTCTCCCCTTTAAGCGATTGGTTTGGCCCAGTACGATGGCTCGTTCTGAGCACCGAGGTCCTGTATGCGACGGCGCGAGTTTATTGCCGTTCTCGGCGGCGCGATGGGCGTGTGGTCGGTTGTCGCGCGGGCGCAGCTGGCGGGGAAGCCGCCGACCATCGGATTTCTTGGTTCGAGCACACCTTCAGCCATGAGTGGATGGACCGCCGCTTTTGTTCAGCGACTCCGTGAACTTGGCTGGATTGAAGGTCGCACCGTCGCAATCGAGTACAGGTGGGGAGAGGGCCGAAACGAGCGCTATGCGGAAATTGCGGAGGAGTTTGTCCGGCTTAAGGTGGACGTCATTGTTACCTACGGTACGCCACCAAGCAAAGCAGCGAAGCAGGCAACCGCGGTCATTCCAATCGTATTTGCGGCGGCGGCTGATCCGGTCGGCAGCGGCCTAGTCTCAAGTTTGGCGCGGCCGGGCGGCAATATTACCGGCCTGTCACTTCAGCAGAGTGATATCGTTGGAAAGAAACTGGAACTCTTACGCGAAGTCGTGACTGGTTTGCGCAGGTTGGCACTGTTGGGCAACGTGGGTAATGCCTCAAGCGTGCTGGAAGTCGGCGAGGTCAGAGCAGCGGCCGGCACACTCGGTATCGAGATCGTGCCCGTAGATATAAAGCGCGCGGAGGATATTGCACCGGCCTTTGATGCATTCGGCGGGAGTGCGGAGGCGCTCTATGTCTCAACCGATCCGCTGATATTCAGCAACATCAATCGTATCAACACGCTTGCAGTGGGGGCTCGATTACCGACGATTTACAACGGCAAAGAGTACATAGAATCGGGCGGTCTTATGTCTTATGGACCAAACTATCCGCACCTGTTCCGGCGTGCCGCTGACTTTGTCGACAAGATTTTGCGCGGAGCAAAACCGGGTGACTTCCCCGTCGAGCAGCCGACCAAGTTCGATTTTGCAATCAATCTGACCACCGCGAAGGCGATCGGCTTGACCATTCCGCCATCGCTTCTCGCCCGCGCGGACGAGGTGATCGAGTAAGTCGTTATGTCCGCTTCTGGAACGAAGCAGACATGTCTGCTCGCCCGAACAATGTCCACTTTCGGGGGTAAAGCGTACATCGAGATTTGAGGTCGTCATGTCCACTTTTGACCCAAAGCGGACATTGGACCTGGGTCCAACTCGATTTAGGCGCGTGCATTTCGGAGAATTGAACGAATTCCCCTCGCTGGAGGAGTTGTTCCATGGAAACCAGGCTGACACACTCCGATGTATCA
>DASYSQ010000085.1:0-13716 GCA_036003145.1 Pseudolabrys sp. | reverse complement strand
GGCATCGTATTCAAGCGGGCCCTTGGTGAGGGGACAGACGAGGATTTCCAGCAGTTTCGGATCGATACTGTCGGGGGGCCGTTCGACCGGCGGATCGGTGGACATGGAGAAGCTCCGGCGATTGCGCCGGCGTTATAGCATGCCGCGCGAAGAGTTACTGCAACTGCGGCTCGCCTTCGGTGTTTTTCTTGGCGAGTTCGATCTCGGTGATTGCGATCAGGATTTCCGCGCGCGTCTTGAGATCCGGCGCTTCGAGGAGCGCCTGCTTTTCCGCCGTGCCATAGGGCGACATCATCGATAGTGCATTGACCAGAGCCTCGTTCGGCGCATTCTCGATGCCTTCCCAGTCGGCCTTCAGGTCGTTGGCTTTGAGAAAATCTGTCAGCGCAACGAGCAGCGCCGGGCGATCGACGGCATTTTCGCCCTTGCGCGCGGTAAAATCGTCGGCGAATGGCGCGTAGGTGACGCGGCACTGCCGGTACGACGTCGAGACTTTCAGCTCCTCCTCGATGCGGAAACGCGCAACGCCCGTGAGCTCGATGAGATAACGGCCATCGCCGCTCTCGGCGAACTGTGTAATGCGTCCCGCACACCCGATCTTGTACAGCGAGGGTTTGTCGGCCGCGCCGCCGTGCGCAATGTCGGGCTGGATCATTCCGATCAACCGGTGGCCGTCGCGCAGCGCGTCATCGACCATCGCAAGGTAACGCGGTTCGAAAATATTGAGCGGCATCTGTCCGCGCGGCAAAAGCAATGCTCCCGGCAACGGAAAGACCGAGATGACTCCGGGCATTTCGATTGGTCCGCGATATTGAGCGTTCATCGGCATCTCTGTACTCCGCCGTCCGGTGCCGTCCCCGGGGCGAAACGCCTACGAAAACAGGATCGACGACAGGCGCTTGCGGCCTTCAATCGTGGCCGGGTCAGTTGCACCCCATGCTTCGAAGAACTGTACAAGCTGCTTGCGCGCGCCATCGTCATTCCATTTGCGGTCGCGCTTGACGATTTCCATCAAGTGCTTCACCGCATCTTCGCGTTTTCCGTTCGCATTGAGCGCGACAGCCAGATCGAAGCGCGCCTGATGGTTAAGCGGATCGGCAACCATTTTTTCTTCGAGCTCTGACAGCGGCCCAAGCGACTTGGCCTGCTCGGCGACCTCAAGCGCGGCGCGCGCGGCGGCAACGGCGCTTTCGTTCCGCTTGATTTCGGGGACAAGGGCGAGGGTCTGCTTTGCCTGCTCGAGCGCGCCGGTTTCGACATAGCAGCGCGCGAGGCCGGCAAGCGCCGGCACGTTGGTGCCATCCTCGGCAAGCAGTTGCGCATAAATCTCGGCGGCCCCCACGGTATTGTTTTCAGCCAGTGCGGCATCAGCTGCCTTCAGCAAATCCTTTTCCTCGGCGCCGACCGCGCCTTTGGTGATCCGCTCCAGGAATGCAACGATCTGACTCTCGGGCAATGCACCCATGAACCCGTCGACCGGCTGACCGTTTGAAAACGCGATAACTGCCGGGATCGACTGGATTCCCATCTGACCCGGGATCGCCGGATGTTCATCAATGTTCATCTTGGCGAGTTTGACCTTGCCCTTGGCCGCTTTCACGGTCTTTTCCAGGACGGGCGTGAGCTGCTTGCAGGGTCCGCACCAGGGCGCCCAGAAATCCACCAGCACCGGCTGATGTTTGGATTCCTCGATGACATCCTTCATGAAGCCTTGCGTGGTCGTGTCCTTGACCACCTCGGCTGCCACTATGTCCCCGCTGTCCTGCAACATATTGCCTCGCCTCAACCGGCCATGGATGGCCCGAATACCACTGTTCCTGCCGGATTAGATGGTTATCCGGAAAGCTAACGCAATCATCAAGGCGTCGTCGAGACGCGCCCCGAAAGGCGCTCAATTCGGGGAGTATGGCCCGTCGACTCGAGAAATTTCACCAGATCGTCCCGCTTGATCGACGTTGTCATGGTGTTGACCAGTGGGTGGTAGTTGAGCGTTTCGTGCTCCATCATGGTTGCCTCCAAAACGACGGTAACCCGCCCGCCCGTGTCATTGATGGCGCCGAACGGCGTCACTGCGCCCGGTTCGACCCCCAGCACTTCGCGCAGGAGGTCGGCTGAGCCGAACGAAAATCGTCCATTGGCACCCAGTTGCCGGTGCAGACCCTTCAGGTCGATATCGGCATCTTCCAATGCGACCACCAGGTAAATCTCGTATTTCTTGTCGCGCAAAAACAGATTTTTTGTGTGCCCGCCGGGAATTTGGCCGCGCAGCTTTCGCGACTGCTCAACCGTGAATAACGGCGGATGCCTTTCAGTCGAGTGAAGGATGCCAAGAGCATCCAATGTAGCGAAGAGTTGTTCGGGAGTTTTCGGCATCCGGGCAATTATCCAGCGGGCGGCGTGTTAATATCACCGGATAACCAAAGAGGTAAAAGATGATACGCATTTTACCGGTTGCGGCGCTTGTCCTCGCTGCCGCGTTCCTCAATACGAGGCCGGCCAGTGCCCAAGAGGGTCCCTGGTGTGCGTTTATCGGGGTTGGCACCGGCTCGGTCTACGAGGACTGCCAGTATTACTCGCTCGAGGCGTGCCGGCCGGTCATCCTGGCCGGTAATCGCGGATTCTGTAACCCGAACCCGCGATGGGTCGGACCGGCGCCCAGTCCCTATGTGCGTCACAAGCGACGGGTGCATCAGGGGTGACAGCCGCCAGCGTCGCTCATTGGCGGTTTCGTTGAACACGAGAGAGGTCGACTATGCGACGCATTGTTCTGTTGGTCGGAGTTTTTGCGGCCATCCAGCTGGCCAATTCGGGCGCCGCACGGGCCAACGAAGGGCCCTGGTGTGCACTCCGCAATTTCGGCAGCGACTCTTCCGAAGACTGTCAGTTCCGCACTTTTGAAGAATGCCGCGCGACGATTGTGGCCGGGAACCGCGGCTTCTGTAACCACAACCCGCGCTGGCAGGGCGAAGCCGTCAAGCGACGGCCGTACCGGAGAGGTTAAGCCGGCCTAGGGTGGCCACAGGCCGCGCCGGTTGCATTTAGGGTCCGCTTCTGGCTATAGCATCGGCCTTGGCGGCCGATAACGCTTTTCGGCCAGATATCTAACGGATGCGGGTGTAGCTCAGGGGTAGAGCACGACCTTGCCAAGGTCGGGGTCGAGGGTTCGAATCCCTTCGCCCGCTCCAATACTTAGCCCGAATTACGCTTCCTCAAAAAAAGCCCGGGGCAACGCCGGGCTAACGTATCGTGGAAAAGCTTCGTCCTGCTCTTAAGGGCTCTGAAGCGGTGCAACTCAATTACGTCAGCTATCTGACAATGTTTGTTCGCAGCATCACCGTCGCGGTCGCTGCGTAACAAATGTCGTGGCGGGCCGCGTTCGAAGGACTCCCCGCCGCGGCAACGGCTCAGCATGCCCCAATCTAGATTTCTCTTTGTTGTCACAACAACTGTGCAGTCGAAACCGTTGCGAAGTGCACTCAGGACGAACAGGCAGCACGCGATCAACTTGCAAAGCTGTGGCCGCAATTCAAGCCGTCAGATGAGTCACGTTGTACTCACATCGTGGCCGCTTGGCACAGCGTGTTTCCCCTAAGGCCAATATTCCGGCCGGCTCGTCCAAGTCAGAGTTCCGATAGGTGATAACCCCCGACAGATCGGTGCGCGCTGCAATGATGCAAGAACGGAAGGAATTCAAGCATGACCGCTAGCAGGACAATCTGGCCAGGCTTTTTGGCGCTCATGGTCGCTGTAGCCGTGGCGATCGTGCCAGCCGCTGCGCAACAGCAGCGGAGACCGAACATTGTTGTCATCATGGGTGATGATGTTGGCTGGTTTAACGTCGGCGCATATCACCAGGGCATTATGTCGGGGAAGACACCCAACCTCGACAGGCTTGCGGCCGAAGGGATGCGGTTCACCGACTACTATGCCGAAGCCAGTTGCACGGCAGGTCGGGCGAACTTCATCACCGGCGAATTGCCGATCCGTACTGGACTAACGACCGTAGGTCAGGCTGGGGCCGACGTCGGAATACCGGCGCAAGCCGTCACGCTAGCCACGGCCCTGAAGGCACAAGGATATGCCACCGGGCAGTTCGGCAAGAACCACCTCGGTGACTTGAACAAGTTCCTCCCGACGGTACACGGCTTCGATGAGTTTTTTGGATATCTGTACCACCTCGACGCGATGTCCGATCCGTACTGGTACTCGTTCCCGATCGACGAGAAATATTACAACACTTACGGTCCGCGCAGCTTGATCCACAGCTACGCGACCGACAGAGATGATCCGGCCGAAATGCCGCGCTGGGGCAAGGTCGGAAAGCAAAGGATCGTCGACGAAGGTCCGCTGCCGCCATTCCCGAACATGTCGAACGTCCAGAACATGCACGACCTGCCTTTCCTGAAGGCAAAGTACGACATGACGACCTTCGACGAGGTGCTGGTCAAAGCGTCCAGCGACTTCATGGACAAGGCAAAGCGCGACAACAAGCCATTCTTCGTTTGGCACAACACCACGCGCATGCACGTCTGGACGTTCTTGTCGGAGAAATACAAGTCGATGCAGAACAGCCAGACCAATTATGGTCTCGAGGAAGCGGGCATGGCGCAGATGGACGACAGCGTCGGCGCACTGCTCAAGCATATCGACGATATCGGCGAAACCAACAATACCATCGTGATCTTTACGACAGATAACGGCGCCGAGGTGTTCACGTGGCCGGACGGCGGCATGACGCCGTTCAAGAACACCAAAGGCACCGTCGGGGAAGGCGGCTTTCGCGTGCCGGCTATGATTCGCTGGCCCGGCCAGATCAAGCCAGGCTCGGTGGAGAACGGAATGTTCTCCGGACTCGATTGGTTCCCCACCCTGATGGCGGCCGCCGGAAACCCGAACATCACCGACCAACTTCTCAAGGGTGTCCAGCTCGGCGACCGGAGCTACAAGAACCATCTCGACGGCTACAATCAGATGGATCTTCTCACCGGGAAAGGTCCGTCCAAGCGCCACGAACTCTTCTACTTCGGCGGCGCGACCCTGGGTGCGGTTCGTCTGGACGACTTCAAGTTCACGTTCTACCAGCAGCCTTATGGCTGGCCCGGCGAAAAGACCACCACCGACATGCCCGGCATGGTCAACATTCGTCAGGACCCGTTCGAGCGCACACCGATGATTCGCGGCGAGTCGACCAACACCGGCGCTTTCGGCTACGGCAACGACTTCTTCGCCCGCGAGTTCTGGCGCTTCGTCCTGGTCCAGCAGTACGTCGGGAAGCTGGCGCAAACCGCAATCGAATACCCGCCGATGCAGGACCCGGCTTCGTTCAACCTCGAGGCGGTGAAGAAAAAGGTTGAGGAGATGATCAAGAACCGCCCGGGTCAATAAGGAACGACCTAATCCGCAGGCTCGGGCGTCACAGCAGTCGCCCGGGCCTTCCAATATTTAAAACATAGCGCGGGGGCTGTGTTAGGAGCCTCACTGATAAAGTGATGTGGTTTGCCAGTGCATGATTGACAATCACCGGCTGACGTTTGCCATTACACGGGCGGTTCCCGGGGAGGCGCCTCCGTCCGCCACGCGTCGTATGACTACAAAGTAGTCAATTGCGACACCAAAGTGTGCGGACGGTGTCGCCATGTCTGGCGATGTCCGCTTTACTCCCGAAAGCAGGCATTGATCGCTGGAATTGGGATGCCCCCGCTGAGGGCCATTGAGCGGACATTAGCTCGCTATTCAATCAACTCGTCGGCACGTCCAAGCAGCTGCTTGGCCCTTGGACCCCAAGCACCGGGTTGGCAAAGCCAATCGCGGTGGTCACAATATGCCGCCACTATCAATAAAAATATGAGGGAGCCGAGGTATGCGCACACGAGGTCATCGTTCGCGATTTATCGGCGTGGCGGCGATGGCTGCGCTTGCCGCAACGCTTGCTCTGCCACGATCCTCTGACGCCGAAGAGTATCCATCCCGCACCATCTCGCTGGTCGTGGCATTTCCTGCCGGTGGGGGCGTTGATACTGTCGGGCGCGTCATTGCGCAGAAACTGACCGATGCGCTCGGTCAGCAGGTGATCGTCGTCAACCGTCCGGGCGCCGGCTCGGTGATTGGCACGCGCGATGTCGCCCGGGCGCAGCCTGATGGCTACACATTGCTTCTGCTGGTGACCGGAGCCGGACTTCCCGAAAATCCCGGTTACGACATGGCGAAGGATTTCGCGCCGGTTGGCTTGATCGCCTCGGTCCCGATCGTGATCATGTCCAACCCCTCGGTGCCTGCGAAGACTCTGTCCGAGGTGATTGCGCTCGCCAAAAAGGAGGGCGACAAAATCACAGTCGGCACGCCGCCGGCACCCACGTTGAATTATTTCGGTGCCGAACAATTCAAGGCGATGACCGGCACCAAAATCACGATCGTTACCTATAAAGGGACGGGCCCGCTCACCAACGATCTCGTCGGCGGGCATGTCATGCTCGCCTTCAACACGCTGCCGCCCGCGATCGGCAATATCCAGACCGGCGCGCTGCGCGCCATTGCCGTCGGGTCGTCGTCACGCATGGCGGCGATCCCTGACGTTCCGACCATCGCGGAGTCCGGTCTGCCCGGCCTTGAGATCGTGCAGTACTACGGACTGGCTGCGCCAGCCGGTACGCCGCAGCCCATCATCGACCGGCTGAACAACGAGCTGCGCAAGATTGTAGGTTCTGATGACATGAAGAAGCGCCTGCTCGATGCCGGAGGCGATCCGCTCGCCAGTACCCCGGCGGAATACGCGCAGAACATCCAGCGCGAAGAAGGCAAGTGGCAGGCTGTGATCAAGAAGCTCGGGCTGGTGATCAACAACTGACGGAAGAGCCGTTCAAAATCCCGCTGCCAGCGAGCCGCGTGTTCGCCGGTCGGCGGCGCCGACGTAACCCTCTGCAGTGACCTCAATGGAATTCGTCGAGGTGTGCGGAGGCGTGGCTACAATCTTGTGGCCGCGTTTTTCCAGGGCATCGAGCACATCGGGCGCAAATCCCGGCTCGACATAGACGTCTTCCGGTTGCCACTGCTGGTGAAGCCTCGGGGCGCTGACGGCCTGGCCGACCGGCATTTTAAAGTCGATCGCATTCACGATCACCTGCAACACCGCGCTGATGATGCGGCTCCCGCCCGGCGAGCCGGTGATCAGAAACGGCTTGCCGTCCTTCATGATAATTGTCGGCGTCATTGAGGACAGCGGGCGCTTGCCAGGTCCAGGCAGATTGGCGTTGTAGCCCACCAATCCATACGCATTCGCTGTGCCGGGCTTGGACGTGAAATCGTCGAGCTCATTGTTGAGGAGCACGCCGGTGCCCTCCGCAACGAGACCAAGACCGTATGAGAAATTCAGTGTGTAGGTGTTCGACACCGCATTGCCGTCGCGATCGATCACCGAGAAATGCGTGGTATTGCGTCCCTCGAATTCGGCCGCCGTTCCAGGACGGATTTCTGCCGGTGGCGTCGATCGCGGGCCGATGTTGGCACGCAGCGATTTCGCGTATGCCTTCGAGGTCAGGCCATCGACCGGGATCTTCACAGAGTCGGGGTCACCCATGAACACGGCGCGATCGGCATAGGCGCGCTTCATGGCCTCGATCATGTCGTGCAACGATTCCTCGCGGCTAAGCCTGGCGAGGTCGTAACCTTCAAGGATATTCAGCATCTCGATCAGGTGGACACCGCCCGACGACGGCGGCGGCGCGGAGATGATGTCGTAGCCACGATAACTGCCACGGACGACTGCGCGCTCGATCGGATGATAATTTGCAAGATCGTCCTTGCTCATGATGCCACCGGCCTTGACCACAGCGTCGGCGATCTGTGCGGCCGTGCGCCCCCGGTAGAAAGCACCTGGTCCGTCCTTCGCGATCGCGCGAAGAGTATCGGCGAGATCAAGCTGGATCAGCCGTTCACCTTCCCGCATCGGCTGGTCGCTATTGAAAAAAATCGCGGTTGTCGCCGGCCAGCGCTTGAGTCTTTCGCGCGCCTGCGGCAGCGAGTCGGCGAGATCGTCCTCGACCTGAAATCCCTTTTCCGCAAGATCGATCGCCGGTGCGATCAGCTCGGCGAGCGTGAACTTGCCGGATCCATATTTCGCGTGAGCCAGCGCAAGGCCCGCGACAGTGCCGGGAACGCCGACGGATAACGCGCTGTCGCGCGATTTTTCCGGATCGGCATTTCCTTGCGCATCAAGAAACATTGTCTCGCTTGCCGCAGCTGGCGCAGTCTCGCGGTAATCGATAGCGAGATCGCGGTTATCCCTGGCGAGATGAATCACCATGAAGCCACCACCGCCGATGTTGCCGGCACGTGGATAGGTGACCGCCATCGCGAAACCGACGGCGACCGCAGCGTCGACGGCATTGCCGCCGCGATCAAGAAATTCAATGCCGATGCGGGCGGCGCGTTCCTCCTGCGCGACGACCAGGCCGTTGCGGGCGACGACGGTCTGTGCGGGATGGATCGCCGGCGCGCGCGCGACCGGCGCCACCTGCGCGTAGACAAGTGAGCCGAAGAAGAGCGCGAGAATAAATGCGGCGCTTTTTACGACGCGAGACATTTCAACTTGTCATGGCCGGGCTCGTCCCGGCCATCCCCGGTGGCGATGGTACGGTGCTATAGAATCGGGATGCGCGGGACAAGCCCGCGCAAGGCCGCGCAAGCCCGCGCAAGGCCGCGCATGCCCGCTTCAATGCTACCGCGCTTGTCCGTGATAAACAGTATTAGGCCGCATATCGGTGGCGGATGCCACGCGGTTCGACATATTGAAGAAGCCGGCCACCGCCGAGATATCCCAGATCTCACGATCCGTGAACCCGACGCGCCTCAGCCGTTCCCGGTCGCCTTCCTCCACGCTCCACGGGGAGGCCGTGAGTTTGACGGCGAAGTCGAGCATGGCGCGCTGACGCTTGTTCAGCCGCGCGACGCGATAGTTCATCACGAGATGCTCGCCGAGCAGGGGGTTGCCGGAATATTGGCGCACCGCCGCGCCGTGCGCGGTCAGGCAGTAGTAACAGCGGTTTAGCGACGACACCGCGACAGCAATCATCTCGCGTTCAAGCTTGGAAAGCCCGGAGTCGCCCAGCATCAGGTCGTTGTACATGGCGACAAAAGTTTCGAGCTTCGTCATGTCGAAGGCGTAGGCGACGAGCACGTTCGGCACGAAACCGAGTTTGTCCTGGCACTTCTTGAAATAGGCGGCCATCGCCGGCGATAACTTCGCTGTCGCGAGATTGAGCCCGATGACGGGGGTGTCGTCGAAAGCCGCTGAAACCGGCTTGAGCGGGATCGGTTTTGCACCGGGTTTGCTGGAAATCGCCTTTGCGGCGGGCCTGGCGGACAATGTTTTCGCCGGCGAGGCCTTGCCACCCTTGATGGCGCGCAACACAGGCTGGTCGTTGTCCGGTTTCGCAATAGCCGCCTTGCCAGCGGCTTTGGCTGCTTTATTGGCCTTCGGCATTTCCCCGTCCCTTGATTTCAAGTCCCATCCACCGTCAGAGTACAATGTTCTGGCAAGCCGCGATACGATCCGCCGGCCAGCATTTCATCTATCGCTTCAGAGAGTTAAGAGCCACGCATGCAACGTTTTGCGCGCCTGTCGCCAACGCGTCACCAAATGGTGCGTTGCTCTCGACGGGGCCGGCACAGAATGTGAAAACGTCCGCTGCGCCTCGACCGATTCTTGCCAGACGCACGAGGTTCCATGGCCATTGACCTTCCCGCCAGCGAGGCAGAACGCGCCGCCCGCGGGCTGATCGAGCAGGCGAGCACGGCGCTGGCCAAGCGGCGGCGCGATATCCCGGCAACGTTCATCGCGCAGCTCTACGCCCGGTCAGTGCCGGAGGATATGGTGCGTTACGGCGCGGAAGATATCGCTGCCTTGGCGGAGCGGGCCTACGATTTTAATGCCGAGCGCGAGCCGGGCAGGCCGAAAATCCGTTGCGAGACTGTCCCGCTCTCCGCTTCCGGCAATCGTAAGACGATCTCGGTCCTCGAGATCGTCAACGACGATATGCCGTTCCTTGTCGATTCGGTGATGGGCGAGATTGCGGATCGTCGGCTCGACGTATGGCTGGTCGCACATCCGGTGCTCGGCGTGCGGCGGATCGGCAACAAGCTGGCCGCACTTGGCAATCCCGACGCCGGCGAAGGAAAGCGCGAGAGTTTCATCCATATTCATCTTGCGCCGATTGCCGATGACACGCAGTGCGATGCGCTCGTGCACGCGCTGCAAACCGTGCTCGGCGAGGTACAGCTTGCCGTGTACGACTGGCGCCCCATGCTCGATCGCGTCACTGCGATTGCGACGGAGTTGAAGAGCAACCCGCCGCCATTGCCGGTTGACGAGATTGCAGAAGCGATTCAGTTCCTGCAGTGGCTCCTCGCCGACAATTTCACCTTCCTCGGTGTGCGTAACTACCGGCTCGACGGGCAGGTGCTCGAACCCGATTTTGACAGCGCCCTCGGAATCATGCGCTCACGCGAACTGCGCGTGCTCAAGCGTGGCCAAGAACTTCTGGAAATCACGCCGGAAATCATGGCGTTTCTGAAGGAGCCGCGGCCGCTGATCATTGCCAAGGCGAATATCCACGCCCGCGTCCACAGGCGCGTTTATCTCGACTATATCGGGGTGAAGCGTTTCGATGGGTCCGGCAATCTCATCGGCGAGCATCGCATTGTCGGGCTGTTCACCTCCACGGCCTATACGCGTGCGGCCCACAGCATTCCTTATCTTCGCCGCAAGATCACGGCGGTGGAGCAGCGTGCCGGCTTCGATCCCGGCAGCCACTCCGGCAAAGCGCTGGCGAATGTGCTGGAGCACTATCCACGCGACGAGTTGTTCCAGATCGACGAAGAGACGCTCTATCGCTTTGCGCTCGCGATCCTGCAGCTTGATGAACGGCCACGCGTGCGCATCCTGGCCAGGCACGACCGCTTCGACCGCTTTGTGTCGGTGCTCGTGTTCGTGCCGCGTGAACGATACGACAGCGGCATCCGCGCCAAGATCGGCGCGTATCTCGCGAACGCATTCATCGGACGTGTCTCGGCATTCTATCCGTTCTTTCCGGATGAAGGACCATTGGTCCGCGTGCATTTCATTATCGGGCGCTCCGGCGGTGCGGCGCCTGCAGTCGACCACGCGAAACTCGAACGTGATGTCGCGGCCATGATCCGCACCTGGACCGACGGGCTCACCCAGGCGCTGGCGCTGGTCAATCCTCCGGACAAGGCACGCGAGTTGCTCAATCGTTACCGGGACGCCTTCTCGGAGGGATTCCACGAGGCTTATGCACCGACGGTTGCGGCCGGCGATATTCGCGTCATCGAGCGTCTCTCCGAGCAACGCCCGCTCGGCGTCGATTTCCATCACCGGCTTGAGGAAGAGCAGCACACGGTCGGTCTCAAGGTCTGGAGCTTCGCCCGGCCGCTGCCGCTCTCCGAGCGCGTGCCGGTACTGGAAAACATGGGCTTTCGCGTCGTGGATGAGCGCACTTATCACGTTGAGCCTCAGGACGGCGCCGGGGTCTGGTTGCACGACATGCTGCTGGAACGCGCGGGCGGGGGCCCGATCGATCTCGACACCGGAAAGGCCAGGCTGGAAACGGCATTTCTGATGGTGATGCGTGTCGCGGCCGAGAATGACGGCTACAATGCGCTCACATTGCACGGCGGTCTCGCCTGGCGCGACATCGCGCTGATCCGGACGTTGTCACGGTTTCTGCGGCAAATTCGCGTGCCCTATTCGCAAGACTACATGTGGTCGACGCTGGTGAAACACGCTGGCATTGCTGCCAACGTCGTTGAATTGTTTCATGGCCGCTTCGATCCACGCGCAGATACGGGTCGCGATGACAAGCAAAGCGCGAGCGTCGCACGCATTGAAGAGGAGCTGCAGAAGGTCGAGAGCCTCGACGAGGACCGCATCCTGCGGCGCTTCGTCAACGCCGTGCAGTCCGCGGTCCGTACGAACTTCTTTCAGACCGACAAGGACAGTCAGCTCAAGCCGCTGATCTCGATCAAATTCCAGAGCCGCAAATTGACCGATCTGCCGCTGCCCCGGCCGCTCTACGAAATTTTCGTTTATTCACCGCGCGTGGAAGGTGTGCACATGCGCTTCGGCAAGGTGGCGCGTGGCGGCATCCGCTGGTCTGACCGGCCACAGGATTTCCGCACCGAGGTGCTCGGGCTGGTGAAAGCGCAGCAAGTCAAGAACGCGGTAATCGTGCCGGTCGGTGCCAAAGGCGGCTTCGTGCCGAAACTGATGCCGAACGGCGCGACGCGCGATGTGGTTCAGGCGGAAGGCGTCGCGACATACAAACTCTTTATATCGACGCTGCTCGACATCACCGACAATATCGGGCCGGACGGCGCGATCATTGCGCCGGCGAGCGTGGTGCGCCATGAGGGCGATGACCCCTACCTTGTGGTCGCGGCCGACAAGGGTACCGCGACCTTCTCCGACATCGCCAATGCGATTTCAGTTGAGCACGACTATTGGCTTGGCGACGCTTTCGCATCGGGTGGCTCGGCCGGGTACGACCACAAGGCCATGGGCATTACCGCGCGTGGCGCCTGGGAAGCGGTGAAGCGGCATTTCCGCGAAATGGATGTCGACATCGGCAAGACGCCATTCAGCGTCGTCGGCGTCGGGGACATGTCGGGCGACGTATTCGGCAATGGCATGTTACGCGAAGACACGATCATGTTGCTGGCGGCTTTCGACCACCGCGATATTTTCATCGATCCGGATCCCGATCCGAAAGCAAGTTTTGCCGAGCGCAAGCGATTGTTCGCGCTGCCGCGATCGAGCTGGCAGGACTACGAGAAAGCGTTGATCTCCCGAGGGGGCGGCATCTTTCCGCGTTCGTCGAAGGAAATCCGGCTGAGTGCCGAGGCGCGCAAGCTGTTTGGTATCGGAGAATCCGTGACGCCGCAGGAGCTGATGAAGGCCATCCTCAAGGCGCCAGTCGACCTTCTGTTCTTCGGGGGCATCGGTACCTACGTCCGCGCCTCGAACGAAACCGACGATGCCGCCGGCGACCGCGCCAACGACGCGATTCGCGTCACCGGTGCCGACCTCAATTGCAAGGTGATCGGCGAAGGCGCCAATCTCGGCATGACTCAGCGCGGCCGCATCGAAGCGGCGCAGCGCGGCGTCAGGCTCAATACCGACGCGATCGACAATTCGGCCGGCGTCAACACGTCTGACGTCGAGGTTAATATCAAGATCGGTCTCAGCGGCCCTGTCCGCGCCGGCACGCTGACCATCGATGCGCGCAATGCGCTGCTCGCCGAGATGACAGATGAAGTGGCACGGCTGGTATTGCGGAACAACTACCAGCAAACGCTGGCGCTCTCATTGGCGCAGCGGCGCGGGCTTGAAGATCTCGGGTTCCAGCAGCGCCTGATGCAGACACTTGAAATGCGCGACGAACTCGACCGTGGCGTTGAATTCCTGCCTGACGAAATGGCGATCGCCGAGCGGCGCAAACGCAATGCGGCGCTGACGCGGCCGGAGCTCGCTGTGCTTCTCGCCTATGCCAAGCTATCGCTCTACAGTGAGCTGCTCGACAGCACGGTGCCGGACGATCCCTATCTGGGGCGCGAGCTCGACCGTTATTTCCCGAAAGAAATGTCGGAGCGGTATGCCGGCGCGCTGCAGGCACACCGGCTGCGGCGGGAGATCATCGCGACACA
>DASYSQ010000084.1:0-8062 GCA_036003145.1 Pseudolabrys sp. | reverse complement strand
TTGAGGCCGAACGACGTTGCCTGCTCGTCGACTTGCACGGAGTTACCCGATCCGCCGATCGTCAGACGGCCCAGCCCGTCGATGCCGAGATCTGCCTGGTTGCGCTCGAAGATCAGCTGCTTGAGGCCGGCCCGCGCACCATCGCCATTCATAATGTGATCGAGCGTCTCCACCGCCGGCGTATTGGTGGCGCGGCCCGAAAACAGATAGCGATCGCCGGCCTGGGCATTGAGCAGCGCAAGCAATTGATCGAGCGACGACTGTCCGGTTTGCTGCGCAACAAGCGCGCCGCTGCCGTTGCTGACGCCGTTGGCCTGCACCATCGCGGACTTCACCGTGGTGGTGATGTCGATCATGTTGCCCAGCGCGGTATTCATGAGGTTTATGCGGGCCATGACATTGTCGATGGTATTGTCGTATCCGCTGATCGCCGACAACTGCGCGTTCAGGCTGACGGTCACACCGCGGTTGATGCCGAGACCGGCATAGGTGGCCGACTTTTGGCCGGTGCCGAGCTGGCGCTGCAGGTCATCAAATTGCGACCGCATCTGCACCAGCTGCTGCATGATGAGTGCGGATTGTGCCCCGATGGATGAGACGCTCATGCCGTCCTCACATGTTAATCAAGGCATCAAGCATATCCTTCACCGCCGACATGACGCGCGCGTTGGCGGCGTAGGAATTTTGCAACGAAAGCAGGTTCGCCATTTCCTGATCGACGTTGACGCCCGAAACATCGTTGAACCGTTGTTGGAGCGAGTTGAGGACGACGTCCTGGCCCTGCTTGAGGTTGTCGGCCGAACTCGCTGCCTCACCTTGTTGGCTGATGACCTGGCGCAGATAGGTCGTGAGCGACCCGGTGAACGGCGCGCTGACAGTTCCGATTCCGGTATTCGGCGAAAAAGTCAGCGATGCGTTCGTGAGCTGCTGAAGGATGAAATCGGGCCGAGTACTGTCACCCGCCGGTGTGCCCGCCTGATAAACGATCAGGCTGGACGGGTCGGCGACAATCGAGGGATTAACGGCGATGCGAGCCGCGAGGCCACGGCTCTCGGGGCCCGTACCAGTGATGATACCGGTGTAAGGCGTCGAACCATCGGTAAACAGCGGGAGTTCGGCGCCGCCGCTGGTCAGGGAGGTGACCGTCGCGGTCGCTGACAGGGAATTCACATCAACAGTATTGGCAGCACCGTCATCGAGAATTTGCAGCACCGTGCCCGAATTCGAAGCCGTCATGCCGGTTCCGGTGAGTGCGGCGTTGATCTGCGTGACAACCGAGCCCATGCCACCGGAGAAGTCGATGCCGAAGACGGTATCATTCGCTGTTGCCGTCGCCGTATTGGACAACGGCAAGGCGGAAGGGTCATCAGCGCGCACCAGCGTTATTGTATGTGGCGTGTTGGTCGCCGTGTCGGTGTAGTTGACCGTGACGGTATTGCCGTTGGACAGGTTGCCGACGTCGACGCTGAAGCCGTTTTGCGGCGGCGAAGAGACAGGGCTGCCCGCGGTCGTCTTGTCGGAAAGCGCTTGGGCCATGCCAGCGGCGAGGGCATCGAGCTGATTTTGCGCTTTCACGAGATCCTGATCGCGCATCTGGAGATAGGCCGCGATGGTGCCCGACCGGATAGAGTGGTTTTGAATTAGATCGACAGGTGCGCCTGCCGGCGGAATGAGGGTGATCGTACCGACACCGCGCTGAGAAGGATTTGCACTCCACAGGGAATTGGGCGTTATCGTGCCCACCGCATCGAAGCTCAATTGGGCGGCCTGCGCGCCAACGAGCTGCGTGCCCGAGCTCGTGAAGATGCTGACCTGGCCGCGATCGCCCGGTATCACGTTGATATCCATCAACTGCGACAGTTGGTCGATGTAGGAGTCGCGTTGATCCTGCAGCGCCTCGGTCGCGGCATCACCGGGAGTCCCGGCAGCAATTTGCCCGTTGAGTGAAGCGATCTGGCTCATCGCCTCATTGGCCTTATTCACCGCGTCGGCGATCCCGAGCTCCGCGTTGGCGCGCAAGGCCTGAACGCTTCCACTCAGCTGATTGAGTTGTTGCGTCAGCAGCTGGGCGCTGTTGACGACAGCGGTGCGCGCACCCGGATCATCCGGGCTGGTTGAAAGCACCTGCAATGCGGACGTGAAACTGTTGTAGACCGACTCAAGCGATGTGTCGGCACCAGGTTGACCGTAGATGTCCTGCAGTTGCGAGTACATGTTGGCGCGGGTATCCGCATAGGACGCGCCGGCATTCTCGACACGCAGCTGCCGCTGGATGTACAGGTCAATTTCGCGCTGGATGTCGCTGACCCGGACGCCGATGCTCGCGCTGCCGCCAATCGCAACCTGATTGACAACCTTGCGCGTATAGCCAGGCGTGTCGGCGTTCGCGACGTTGGCCGCGACGATCGAAATACTGGCCTGATTTACCTGTAGACCAGACAGCGCGGTGCTGAGCGCTTGTGTCAGACTCATGTGCCGGTCTCGATCACGTTTCGATCACGCCTACGCTTGCCGAAAAATCATCGGATCACGTTGAGCAGATCTTGCGACATCTGGTTTGCCGTGGTGATCACCTTGGTGTTCGCGGAATAGGCCTGCTGCGTGACAATCAGTTTTGTGAACTCGGTTGCGATATCCGTGTTCGACGCTTCCAGCGATTGCCCGATGATCTTGCCCGACGAGCCCGTCAGCGCGGGGCCGGATTCATTTGTCAATTGATAGGCGCCGCCGTCGAGAGCCTTGAGGTTGTTGGGGCTGTTGAAATGGACCAATGGCACCTGCGCGAGCGCGACGTTTTGCCCGTTGGAGAACGTACCAATGATATTGCCCGCGTCGCTGACCGCGATCGACTTCAGCTGGCCGGCTGCGTAGCCGTTCTGCTGCAGGTTATTGACGGTCGACACGCCGCTTGTATTGGCGAATTGCGTGACGCCGCCCGTCGGGCTGTTGATCGTGATATTGCCGAGCGCAGTGCCATTGATCGAGACGCCCGTCAGCGCGACGTTGGTGATCGGTGGATTGAGCTGGCCGTTTGCGTCAAATACGAAGTCCGTCCCCGCATTGATCCATGCCGGATTCGTGCCGGTCGCCGTTGCGTCCGTCTGATAAAACAGTTCCCAGGTGTCGGCGCCGCCATTGGCAACGCTGTCGGTCTTGGCCCATCTGAGCTGAAGATTGGCGGGCGTGCCGATCGGATCGTAAATCGTTACAGAGCCGCCATCGATCGACTCATTCACAAACGTAGACACATCGCTTCCGACAACGATGCCGGTTCCGGCAACCGTAGGATCATGACCGGCACTGAAATCGGTGGGGTTGAGCAACTCGGAGTTCGGGGTGGTGGCGACGAATGCATTCGTCTGCGGAGTGGACGGGAGGTTAATCCCGTAGTTCACCTGGGTCGTTGCGCTGGCTGGCAGAAAGTTGCCCTGGAATTGCAAGGGGGTGGCAACGCTGCCGACTGGATTGCCGGTCGTCGGATCGATCGGAATGCCCTCAAGAAAATAGCCGGAGCCGTTGACCAGATAGCCGTTCGCGTCGAGCTGGAAGTCGCCGCGCCGTGTATAGCTGTCAATGCCGCCAAAGAGCGGCTGATTTCCATTGAATCCGGTTGGAGCCTGCACGACGAAAAAGCCATTGCCGTTGATGGCCATATCCGTCGTCGACGTCGTGCTCTGGATTGTACCCTGAACGTTATTCGTGGCGCGTGAATTTGCGATCACGCCGCCGGCAATCTGGCGCGTGGGCACTGAATCGCCCGGAATCAGATCCTCGAAATTGGTCTCAATGCCCTTGTAGGCGGTTGTTTGAGAATTCGCGATGTTGCCGGATATGTTTTGCATGGCGAAGGATTGCGCCTGCAGGCCACTGACCGCAGTTGTAAGAGCGTCGAACAGACCCATGACTTCATCTCCGCAAACGAGACACACTTCGCCCTGTCGGGGCACCGAACTGGCTGTCCCGTCGCAATCACCGTGCCATCAAATTTATGTAGCTATATCAATAGCTTACAAAGAAATGGCGGCCCGCAGGGGCCGCCATTCGCGGTTCTTTCTGCCGTCAAGCGGCAGATTTTGCCGGTGTTACGACGAAGAGCCGGGCTGCGGAGCGAACTTCAGCGCCACGCCGTTCATGCAATAGCGCAAGCCGGTCGGTGGCGGTCCGTCATCGAATACATGGCCGAGATGACCAAGGCAGCGTGAACAATGCACCTCGGTGCGCGTCATGAAAAGTGACCGGTCAGTCCTGGTCTCTACCGCGTTGGCCAATGGCTGATAGAAACTCGGCCACCCGGTCCCGCTTTCAAACTTGGTATCCGACGAGAACAACGGCAGGTCGCACCCGGCGCAGGCGAAGGTTCCCTTGCGCTTTTCCTTGTTGAGCGGGCTACTCCCGGGACGTTCCGTGCCGTGGTGCCGCAGGATCATGTACTGGTCCGCCGTAAGCCGCTGGCGCCAATCCATGTCGGAAAGCTTGCGGTAGTCGATTGTTTCGGTGGTGCTCATGGTTTGTGACCTGCCAAATCTAGCGCTGACCGCCAGCGCTGAAAACGCCACACCAGCAACAAACAGGGCGCGCCGATTGATCATTGTGCGGTCTCCACTGTGCCTGATCCACAGTCGCGCGGCCGCCCTGCGGACGCAAATCAACTAGCCATCGCGCTGCCATCACGATCCCGTTAGGCCGCCGTGTCCCGCCATTTCGACACTTCACCCTAGACGACTCAGTCCGGCTTTTTTACCCCTCAATGCAAGGAGGAATCATGCCGCCAGCGCCAGTGCCAGTACCAGCGCCGATCAAGGTGCCGCAGGTCTTCGCGCAGGCGCTGGAACTGCATAAGCAGGGCCGCCTGACGGAGGCCGAACAGTTTTATTCCGAGGTCCTCGCTCACCGGCCCGATCATTTCGACGCTTTGCAAATGCTCAGCGTGATCAAGCTCGCCAAGGGCCAGCCCGCGGAGGCCTTGCGCCTCATTTCCGAGGCAATGCGCATGCGGAGACCCTCCCCGCAAATTCTGGTCAACCACGGAATGATCCTGCATGCGCTCGATCGCAGCGAGGAGGCGCTCGCCTGCTTCGATGCCGCATTAAAGCAAAAATCGAAATTCGCCGAGGCGCACAACAATCGGGGCGCCGTGCTGGCCGCGCTTGGGCGCCACGAAGAGGCGGTGGCCTGTTTTCACAAAGCGCTTGCCCTGAAGACGGACTACGCCGATGCACATTACAATCTCGGTTCGTCCCTGCGCGTGCTCGGGCGATACGACGAAGCTCTGGTCAGTCTCGACCGTGCGCTTTTGCTGCGCCCCGACTATGTCAAAGCGCTGAATAATCGCGGCGCGGTGCTGGAGGCGATCAATCGGCTGCCCGAGGCTCTTGCCTGCTACAACCGCGCGCTTGCGCTGGCCCCCGGCTTCACCGAGTCGCGGAACAATCGCGGCCGCGTGCTGCTCGCGCTTGATCGCGCCGACGATGCAATCGACAATTTCACCGCCGCGTTGAAGTTTAATCCGGACGACGCCGAGGCCTGGTACCAGCGCGGCCGTTGTCTGTTGGAGATCAGCCGGAATGAGGAAGCCGCCGCCGATCTCGCTCAGGCGTTGGCGCTCGCACCCGGCCACGCAGACGCACGCTTTGCAGCCTGTTTCGCCGAACTGCCCGTTATCTATCGGGATGAGAGCGAAATCGCGCAATGCCGTGCAGCCTACGAACAGAAGTTGCGCGAGTTGCTCAATGACGTGGAACGCGGCGTGCTCAAGGGCGACCTGATCAAGGCGATTGGCGCCAGACATCCCTTCCTGCTCGCCTACCAAGGCAGCAACGACCGCGCCCTGCAACAAATCTACGGTGAGATGATCGGCAAGGTGATCGCTCGCCGGTTTTCGCCGGCGCCGCTGCCGCCACCGCCGGCGCCCGGCGAGCCGATCCGCGTCGGCATCGTCAGCAGTTTTTTTTACCGCCACTCCAACTGGAAAATTCCGATCAAGGGCTGGATCAGCCAGCTCGACCGCAGCCGCTTCCATGTGACCGGTTATCATCTCGGCGCCATTCATGACGAGCAAACGGATGCTGCAGCCCGCCTGTGCGACCGGTTTGTTCATCGCACTCTCGACACTGACGGCTGGCGGCGTGAGATCCTCGCCGATGCGCCGCATGCCCTGATTTACCCAGGCCTCCTTATGGATGTCTCCTCGCTGCAGCTTGCGGCGCAGCGCCTTGCATCGGTGCAATGCAATTCATGGGGCCACCCGGAAACCAGCGGCCTCTCCACGATCGACTATTTCCTGTCGAGCGATTTGATGGAGCCGCCGGATGCACAAGCCTGCTACACTGAAAAGCTGGTGCGGCTGCCGAATCTTTCGATCTATTACGAGCCGGTCGCGGCTGAGCCGGTTTCCGTCACGCGCGAGGGACTGGGCCTGCGCGCCGGAGCGACCGCGTTTTGGAGCGCTCAATCACTCTTTAAATATCTGCCGCAGTACGACGACGTGTTCGTGCGCATCGCGCAGGCCGTTGGTGATTGCCAATTCGTATTCCTGCGCCATTTCGGTGCGCCAAGGGTTACGCAGCTCGTGCGCGAACGGCTTGAGCGCGCATTTTCAGCGGCGGGCATGCGCGCCGAGCATCACTGCGTTTTTCTCAACCGTATGAGTCAAAGCCAGTTCGCAGCCGCGGCCGGACTTTGTGACGTGTTTCTGGACAGCATCGGGTGGTCAGGCTGCAATTCGGCGCTGGAATGCCTTCCTCAGGCTCTGCCGATCGTAACCTTCGAAGGCCCGACGATGCGCGGCCGGCACAGTGCAGCAATTTTGCGGATGATTGATGTCACCGACACCATCGCAGCGACCGTAGACGACTATGTCGCTATCGCGACGCGCCTTGGTCAGGACACGCAATTCCGGCAGACGATGTCGTCCCGGATGGCCGAAAACAGGCACCGCCTCTATGAAGACCGCGCACCCGTGATCGCGCTGGAGAACTTCCTTGAAGGCGCGGTACGCGGCTAGCCGAGAGCTCTCGCCGAGGCTCCGCGTCGTACCGCTCCCTGTCGATATGAATGTCGCGCCGGTCTATGATAGATGGACCATCGCAACGGGATGCATTGTATGCGTTTTGACGGCACCAAGGCCTATGTCGCGACCGACGACCTGAAAATCGCGGTCAATGCCGCAATTACTCTCGAGCGCCCCCTCCTCGTCAAAGGCGAACCCGGCACCGGCAAGACCGTGCTGGCCCTGGAAATTGCAAAAGCCATCGGCGCACCGCTCATCGAATGGCACATCAAATCGACGACCAAAGCGCTGCAGGGTCTTTACGAATATGACGCGGTCTCACGCCTGCGCGACAGCCAGCTTGGGGACGAACGCGTCAAGGACATCCGCAACTACATCAAGCGCGGCAAACTGTGGGACGCCTTCGTTGCCGACGACCGACCGGTGTTGCTGATCGACGAGATAGACAAGGCCGACATCGAGTTTCCCAATGACTTGTTACAGGAACTCGATCGCATGGAGTTCTTTGTCTACGAGACCGGCGAGACCGTAAAGGCAAGGCGCCGGCCGATCGTGGTCATCACCTCGAACAGCGAGAAGGAATTGCCGGACGCATTCCTGCGCCGATGCTTCTTTCACTACATCCGCTTTCCCGACGCGGACACCATGCGCGCGATCATTCAGGTGCATTTCCCCGATATAAAACAAAGGCTTGTCGCAGAAGCGTTGCGACTATTTTACGAGATCCGCGAAGTTCCGGGAATGAAGAAGAAACCTTCCACCTCCGAGCTTCTCGATTGGCTCAAGCTCCTGATGGTGGAAGACATCGGACCTGAAACCTTGCGCGAGCGCGATCCCAAAAAGCTCATTCCGCCCCTCCATGGCGCGCTGCTCAAGAACGAACAGGACGTGCATCTGTTCGAGCGTTTGGCCTTTATGTCGCGGCGAGAGAATAAATAAGCGCACGCAATCAAGAAATTGATCAGCCTGGTTTCTCACGCGCGGCAAGACGCGCATCCTTGCGCGCGCGCGCACGGGAACGATAGCGGGCAGCTTCCTGCTCAATGCGCTCCA
>DASYSQ010000083.1:0-6011 GCA_036003145.1 Pseudolabrys sp. | reverse complement strand
CCGCCGCCACCCATACGTGCGCCGCCACCACCGCCACGCGCACCCATGCTTGCGTGGCCGCGTGACGCCTGGGCCATGGCGGCACGGCCGCCGCCGCTGCCGGCGAAGGCGTTGTGCCCGCCACCGCCGCCGGGACGCGCGCCGCCGCTCGGCCGCGCAGCGGCTTTGCCCTGACCACCGCCTGGACGCGCCTGACCTTTCCCTCCACCGCTGGGACGGGTTCCGGCGCTAGGACGATCGCCACCGCCAGGACGATTGCCGGCAGCCGGACGATCGCCGCCGCCGGGACGCTGCACGCCGCCACCACCTGCGCCTGGACGATCGCCGGCGCCGCCGGGTCGAAGGGCCGCCTGGCCATTGTGACCGCGGAAGTCCATGCGGTTGTTTGCGCCGTTGCGGATGTTGTTACCCTTGTTGAATTTGTTGGCGACATCTTTGTTGTTGTAGCGCACGCCGTGCCGGTGATCGACGTTGTGCTGCCAATTGCCACCGCCACCACCAGGGCGGTTGATATTGATGTTGTTGTTGTTCCAATTGACGTTGCCGCCCCAATAATTTCCGCCGCCAGCCCAACGCCCAATCGCGTAACCCGCACCGAATGCCAAGCCAGTCGCAAGGAGTGCGCCGCCACCCGGCCAATAGCCGGCACCCCAGTAGTAGGGCGGATACGAGGGGTAAGGCCATGAGCCATAGACCACCGCCGGATCGTAGTACGGCACATAGACCGTTTCCGGATTCGTCGGCTCAATGACGATGACCTGCTTGCCGCCCTCCGATTTCTTCGAAACCTTCTGCTCTTTTGTCGATGTCAGCTTTTTGTTGTCATCCGCCTTGGCACGCAAACGTTGGATGCCGTCCATCACGTCGGCCTGCTGCGCGAGCACAGTGTCGCCCAGCTTCTGCGTCCACTCGAGCTTGTCACTCATCATGTCGAGCACCGACGGCGTTGCGATGAGCGACCTCACGCTTTCATCCCAGCCCTGCTTGTCGACGGCGGCCTTCAGCGCATCGTCCTTGAGGCCCTTGTTGTCCTTCAACCACCGGCTCGCCTGCACGACCTCGAGCGGATAGGTTGACGCCATCAGCACTTGGGCGAGCAGTGTGTCCGGGTAAAGCGCGATCGGCGAGACCAACGCATCGATCTGTCCGGGCTGGAGCAAATCCTGCGCAGGTGCGCTTGCCGACGCCGGAGCCGGCTGGTTCTGCGCGCTCGCCACCGGGACGAGGGCAACAAACAGAACGAATGCCAGTGATTGTGCGAGGAACTTTGACATAGCCACTCCCTGGTTCGCCCGTCGCGGCCACAAACTTGGTGTATCGGGGACTGCGTTTACGGCGGCACTCCCCATCGTCCGAGCCTATAAAATCGGGCATCGCTGATCGAGTTGGACGGAGGTCCAATATCAGTTGGGTTCCCGATCGTGCGGCGCCGCCGTCACCGCAGTTGCGATGGGTTGTTGCGTACCGAAGGGGCAACCGGATCGGACGGAGCAATTGAAAGTTTTTGATCGCTGTTACGCCTGAAACGATCCAAAACGAACACGCGGATTGCCGACGAAAGGTTCCGCCGGTTTGAACCGTGGTCGATCGTCGCGACGAGCGCCGATACCGTCATGTGTTCGCTGTCTGCAATCTCGCGCAAGGCGTCCCAGAATTGGTCTTCCAGCGAAACGCTCGACTTGTGTCCATCGCGAATGATCGACCGCTTGACGACCGACGAATTTACGGCCTGGTGAGTACCATTGTTGGAAGCCGGCGTTGCGGGAGACGAGACCGCCTTTGTCATTTTCAAAGCCCTTATTGTTTCATCAGATGACACTATTAAAGGTCGTTCATCTGTCGATTGGACCAAGGGGCAACGCGCGATCACCGGGCGACTGGCGGGCAGGCCGGTAAAAGCTTCCAAATTCATGCGCATCCAGGCCGACTTGGCTATATCCCGTTGCGCATGCCGTCCCGCACGCCTGGATATCCCGGCTGCCGTGCAGGGCGAATTCGAACTCACACCCGTGAAAATCATCCGCGAGCGCCCGAGCTGGTCGAGTTGGACCCTAGTTCAACCTGGAGGGCTCTCGTCTTTCGAAAGCAGTCGCGCGAGGCGACTGGGACGGGGAGGAGGGGGGTGTCGCCTCGCGCGTATCCATGGGGCTGCAACCACAATGGATGCTCTGGAGCCTTCCAATTTCTGCCGTCAAAATGCCTTTGTCGATTGGACCGTGGTCCAATACGCCAATTCCAGCAATGGCGGAGACTAAATGCATGTCTGCAAAGCGGTTTTGAAACATTTCCGGTTACCCGGTTTCACGGTACCCTCACGAAATAAAAGTGTTCCAGGGCGGGGTGTTGGACGATGGATTCCCTTGTTTCCGCACTGCCGACGCGAGAGCGGAACAACGGCTTCCGCCGAGACGACCTCCCCAGGACAATCCGCAATTCTGTCATCGTCGCTATTGCTTATTATCTTGGAGCCGAGCTCGCCTTCCTGATTGGCACTCTTTCGGACCGAATTTTTGCGCCGTTCTGGCCCCCCAACGTCGTCCTGTTTTGTGCCCTGCTTGTGACGCCTCCACGGCGGTGGTGGATTTTCATTCTCGCTGCTTTTCCAGCACATATCGTAGCAGAGGCGCGCATCGGTATGCCGGCCGGCCAATTGCTCGTCGCCTTCGCGACCAATTGCTCGGTCGCCGCGCTCAATGCCTTTGCCGTGCAGCGCATCCTTGTCGAGCCTCCGTGGTTCGGAAGCATTCGAAAAGCGACGGCCTATGTTTTCATTACCGCGTTTGTGAGCCCGGCGCTTTGCTCCTTTGGCGGAGCCTTCGTTCAGATTCTTGGCGGGGGTTCCATCGAAAACTACGGACTGTATTGGGCGCGCTGGTACGCGTCCAACGCCTTGGGGAGCCTGACGCTGGGACCGATTGCGATGATCCTTCTTGAAGGCGTCAAGACGTCACCGTTTGGGCTTCGCCATGTGGAAGCTGCGCTAGTCGCGTTGCTTCTCATCGTCGCCTGTATCTTTGCGTTCGAAGATATGCCGACCATCGCGAGCGGCTATCTCCCGGCGTTGTTGTATCTGCCTTTGCCGATCATTGTCTGGGCTACCGCACGTTTTGGGGCCAAAGGTGCAAGCGGCACTGTCTTTGTAGTCAGCCTTGTTTTGATCTGGCGCACGCTGAAGGGGCCAAGTCTCTTCGACATCGGCAATGCCGAAACAAACGTGTTCGCCATGCAGCTATTCCTGATTGCGCTCTCAACGCCAATCCTTCTGCTCGGCGCCGCCATCGACGAAACCCGTCACGCCGAGATACTCACGCGCGCACGTGAGCAGCGCATTTCATTCGCGGCGGCATCCTCACGCGTTGGATTGTGGCAATATGAAATTGCAAGCGGAACGTTTTGGGCAACGGAGTATTGCCGCACCTTGTTTGGCCTTCCGCCCGACGTTCCTCTGGATCTCGACAGGCTCCTGAGCCGGGTTCACCCGAGCGATTTTCTGACGGCGAGTGGGGCGCTCAAATCGGCCATCACGCGGCCAATGACTATGGAAATCGAATTTCGCGTGGGGCGCAACGGCGAAGAAGAACGCTGGATCTCCGCCCGCGCGCAACCGGTGATCGGCGATGACGGTATAACGACTGCGATGACCGGCGCATTTGCGGACGCGACATTGCGCAAAACGGCAGAGACTGAGGCGGACATGCAACGCCAGGAAATTGCGCATCTGATGCGTGTGTCGATGTTGGGCGAATTGTCCGGCGGACTGGCGCACGAATTGACGCAGCCGCTCACGGCGATCCTCTCAAATGCGCAGGCTGGCAAAATCCTGCTGGCTAAGGGGAACAAGAACCTGGCCGAAATCGGCGACATATTCGATGACATCATTACCGAAGATGATCGCGCAGGGGAGGTGATTCACCGCCTTCGCGGCCTTCTGAAAAAGGGCGAAGTCAAATACGAAGCGGTCGATATGAATGAACTGATCACTTCGACTCTTCGGCTGCTGCACAGTGAGCTGATCGATCGCCGAATTTCAGTTGACAGTGACCCAGCTGGCGATCTGGTTCAGGTACGCGGCGATCCTGTCCAGCTGCAACAAATCCTTCTTAATCTCTTCATGAACGCCATGGACGCAATGGACGGCGTTGCACCGGCACGGCGCACGATTTCGGTCAAAACGGCAACGACCGATGAGGGGGGAATTGTAGTGCGCATAGCTGATTGTGGTACGGGCTTGCCTCCGTCGCAGGAGCAAAGCGTCTTTCAGCCGTTCTTTACGACGAAAAAGCGGGGGCTTGGCCTCGGCCTTTCGATCTGCGCTTCCATCGTAAAGCTGCACGGCGGCACTCTCTCGCTTCAAAACAACGTGAGTGAAGGAGCAACGGCAATATTTCGGCTTCCGCCACCCATGGGGTGAGGTATTCTTTGCACCTGTGAGGTGGCGAGATGGGTGAGGCAGGCTTTACCACTTTCCTTGTGGATGACGACCCTGCCGTGCTGCGGTCGATCACGCGGCTTTTGAAGGCGGCCGGCTACAAGACCAAATCGTACTCCTCTCCGCAAAAATTCCTCTCATCGCACGATCCTTCAATTCCTGGTTGCGCGATTATCGACTTGGTCATGTCGGAAATTGATGGCCTGAATTTGCAGCAGGCATTGATCGATGCCGGGTCGGAACGACCGATAATTTTTTTGACCGGTCAAGCCGATATTTCTTCAAGCGTGAAAGCGATGAAGGCCGGGGCTGTGGATTTTCTGACGAAACCGGTCAAACGCGACGCGCTGTTTTCCGCACTCACCCATGCAGCCGAAAAGGATGCCGTTTCGCGCCAGAAACGCAAGGAATCCAAGTCAATCGGCGACCTCCTTGCCACCCTGACACATCGCGAGCGGGAAGTGCTCGAACACGTCATCGCGGGCCGCCTTAACAAGCAGATTGCGGCCAGCCTCGGCACCGTTGAAAAGACCGTGAAAGTTCACCGGGGGCGAATGATGGCGAAGCTCGGGGTACGATGTGTCGCGGATCTCGTTCGGCTTGCTGACAAGGTCGGAATCGCACCCGTCCATTAAACACCCGGCCAGCGACAGACTAGGCCCTTCGGTCAACTCGACGACCTGCCGCGTTTGCCCGAAAATGCGGCAGGATGTCAAAGTCGCCCATACGCGTCGCTATTGTGGACGACGAGCCAGCGGTTCGCACCGCTTTGGCGCGGCTTCTGGATGCGTCCTCGTTTGAGACGAAAACGTACGGCTCCGCACGCGAATTCATCGATTCCATTCGCGGCGGCGAGCCCGAATGTCTGGTCGTGGACGTGCACATGCCGGATTTTACCGGGCTTGATTTGCAGCGCTATCTCAACGGTATCAACAAGAAGATTCCTACGGTCGTCATTACCGCCTTCGATGACGCGGGTATTCGGGAGCGGAGTGCGGCGTCCGGAGCCAAAGCATTCTTGACCAAACCGTTGCATGGCCCGACACTCATCAATGCGATCAGGAGTGCTATCAGCGACAAGACGCCGGATTCGACGCCGGCAAAACAGCTGAAGAAAAAGAAGTCATAAAAGCTGTTGCGACCGGAATTTTGCCATCAATAATTTAGTCACCTATCTGACCGGAAATTTGACGACCGGACGCACAACCAGTTTTCCTGCGACATCGGTTTGGGCGACCGCGTTGGCTGTTTCGATCCCCGATGGGTCGGTATCGGACCGCAGATCGGCGCCGCCGGCGGCTCGCCGCATGATTACGAAATCGGTCACCGCCGCCGGATGTTTCGTACAGCTCGTAAGACGGTCCGGGGTAACTTGCTCTGACCGCGCGCCGTTGATACCTAGTCTCAGACTCGTCATGGCCGGGACTTCCCGGCCATCCACGTCTCTGAACGAACACATAAAATGCCGGCCAAGACGCCTTTTTACATCACCACCGCGATCTCAGACCCGAATGGCCCCCCACATATCGGCCACGCCTATGAAGCGATCGCCACCGACGCCATTGCACGCTTCATGCGGCTC
>DASYSQ010000082.1:0-7025 GCA_036003145.1 Pseudolabrys sp. | reverse complement strand
GCGCGCGCCGGACTCTAGAATGCCGGCGCGCCGATGCGCTAGCCAAGCTCGATCTCGCCGTCGATCTTGTGATTGAGACCAACCTTGCCGATGGTGAGCACCATCTGTGCCTGGATGGTTTCGCTGCCCTTCAGCCGGCCGTCGGCCACTGCCGCGCGGATCGCCTTTTCGATCTCTTGCTGTGAGGTGACGCCGACCACCTTGAGGAATTTGCGCAACGACATGTTGAGGGTTTCTTCGTTCATCTGGGAGACTCCCTAAAAATGCGTGTTTCCCATGTTACGTTGCGGCTTGTCTCCGCACAAAGCGTGTGATTTTGCCGACAAAAGCACACGCATTTTTGTTTGGCTGCGCAGCAACTTGACGCTATAGCTAGCCCCCCAAAGCCGGTGTGGCGGAATTGGCAGACGCGCACGACTCAAAATCGTGTTCCCAAAAGGAGTGTCGGTTCGACCCCGACCACCGGCACCACCTGATCCATCGACAGGCCCTGCGTATACGATGAACAATTATGTGGCCCTGCTACGCCGCGACCCCCCACTCGCCGCAGCTGCGATCGTGGTGATTGTCGGCGCGTTGGCGATCTGCGGAGTCTTCTTTTTCCAATATGTTCTTGGCTATCCTCCTTGCCCGCTTTGCCTCGAGCAACGTAATGCTTTTTATGTGTCCATTCCGCTCGCAGCCTTGCTGTGCCTGGGCGCCAATCACGGCGCCTCGAGCAAAGTCATGATCGCGGGTTTTGCGGTGATCGCGGCTGTCATGCTGTGGAATGCGGGGCTCTCCGCCTATCACGCCGGCGTCGAGTGGAAATTCTGGCCTGGGCCGGCGGATTGCTCGGGACCCATCAATAGTCTCGGTTCGGCCAGCAATATGCTGAAGCAACTTCAGGACATCAGAATCGTTCGCTGTGACGAGGCGGCCTGGCGTTTCCTCGGAATTTCGCTCGCCGGCTATGACGTTCTTGTGTCTCTGTTTCTGGCGGCGGTCGCCGCCTGGGGCGCAGAGGCGTCGCTGGCGCGCCAAAAACGGTCCGGCTAGAACCATCGCGAAAAGGTTGGTGACCATGGAAGTTCTGATAATCGGCGCCGGCATCGGCGGATTGACCTTGGGCCTGATGCTGCATCGCGCCGGCATTGCCTGCCGTATCTTCGAGGCTGCTCCCGAACTCAAGGCGGTCGGTGTCGGCATCAATATTCTGCCGCATGCCTCGCGCGAGTTATGCGCACTCGGGCTGGAGGATGCGCTCGCCAGGGTGGCCGTCACGACCCGCGAATATTGCTTCTACAATCGCTTTGGGCAGTACATCTACAGCGAACCGGCCGGGCGCTTCGCCGGCTACGATGTTCCGCAGTTCTCGATCCACCGCGGCGATCTGCAGATGGTGCTGCTCGATGCATTTGTAGAGCGCGCCGGCAAAGACAAGGTGATCACGGGCTGGCGCTGCACACGCGTCGAGCATGATGGGCCGGAGGCAATTGCTCATTTCGAAGATGTCGATGGCAAGGCGCTGCCGTCGCAGCGCGGGAGCGTCGTTATCAGCGCCGAGGGTATTCACTCGGTCTTGCGCAAGCAGCTTTATCCGAACGAAGGCCCGCCAAAGTATTCGGGTATCAATATGTGGCGGGGTGTTACGCGCTGGAAACCATTTCTGTCTGGCGCCAGCATGATTCGTGTCGGCTGGCATCACCCCGCAAAGCTTTTGATCTATCCGATCCGCAACAACGTCGACGCCGAAGGCCGTCAGCTCGTGAACTGGGTATGCGATATCGAAACGCCGCAGTACCAGGCGCGCGATTGGAACAGGCGTGGGAAATTGGAGGACTTTCTGCCCGCTATGGCGGACTGGCATTTCGATTGGCTCGATGTGCCGCAATTCATCACGAGTTCGGACGCCATCCTCGAATATCCGATGGTCGATCAGGATCCTTTGCCGCGCTGGAGCTTTGGCCGCCTGACGCTTCTGGGCGATGCCGCGCACCCGATGTATCCGCGCGGCGCGAACGGCGCGGCCCAGGCCATCCTCGATTGCCGGGCGCTTGCCGATGCGCTCTCTGCCAGTGCCAATCCGGTTGACGCGCTCAAGGTCTATGAAGCCAGGCGTCTGCCGGCGACCAGCGACGTGGTTCTCGCGAACCGCAAGGCGCCACCCGACGCGATTCTGCACGAAGTCTATCGCCGCACCGGCGACAAGCCGTTCAAGAACATCGATGATGTGATCAGCCGTGAAGAACTCATTGCCCTTTCGGAGGGCTACAAGCGCGTGGCCGGCTATGACAAGGAGCGGCTGAAGACGCGGGCGTGACGCCGGTCAAAAAACTGACGACCACGAATTGCCAGGCGCGCGTACATCCGGCGTCGCCCACTGCATATTCGTGGTCGCTCGACAACGGAGCCTTGCGGCTCGACATCATCGGTAAAATCCATATAGGCAGAGTTCGTTCCAAAACAAGGCTTTGAGGAGGATATGGCCAAGACCACGGGTTATTCGGCCACCGCAAAATCTCTGCACTGGCTGATCGTGGTGCTGCTGGCCGCTCAGTTCACAGTCGGATGGCTCATGCCGCACATCGGCCGCAACACGCCGGTGACCACGCTTATCAGCCTGCATTTCTCATTCGGGGTCATAATTCTTGGGATCGCAATCGTTCGGCTGGCCTGGCGTGTAACCCATGCAGAGCCTGGGCCTCTCGATGGTGTGCCGCCATGGCAGGTGCGGAGCGCGCGAATCATTCACTGGCTGCTCTATTTGCTGCTTCTTGCCTTGCCGATATTGGGATGGATCAACGCTTCATGGCGCGGCATGCCGATTGTGATGTTTGGGCTGGAATTGCCGAAGCTAGTCGGCACGCGTGCCCCAGGCTGGGGCTGGACGGGCGACGTACACCGCCTACTGGCTTACTATGTAATGTTGACGCTAGTTGGCCTGCACGTCGTGTCCGGTCTTTACCATTATTTCATTCGTCGCGACCGTGCTTTGCAGCGAATGCTTCCCGGCGGGTGAGCTTCAGGGCTTCGCCATAGCCCTTTGCTTCCAGCCCTCCCATGTGCGGGCAAGCCCATGGCCTTCGCGCTCCTCGATTTTGCGCGCTTCCTCCGGGTCCATGTAAGTGATGGGTGCTCCCATGCCCATGGCCTGAGCTTGGAGGGTCGCATTGAGTGCGAGAAAAATGGTGCGGCTCACCACACGCGGCAACGATGGCCCCGTGATCACCGCGCCGTGGCCGCGCATCAGCGCGGCGGGATGATCGCCGAGCGCCTCAGCAAGATTGCGGCCCAGCGTTGCGTTGCGGATCAGCATGTCGGTCATGCCGGCACGCTCGCGGATTTCAAAAACCGGAATACCGAAGCTGATGAAGGCCGAACGGTGATACATCGGTCGCAGTGGAACCTTGGTGACGCCAAACGGGATGAGGGATGGGGCGTGCGTGTGCACGATGGCGATCACATCGGGACGCAATTTGTAGATCTCGCCATGAATGTAGCGTTCAGTGAATAGGCCCGACATCGGCAGGCCGTGCGTGTCGACAGGTCGGCTATCGAGATCGAATTCCAGGATGTCTTTGGCGGTGACGAGCTGGGCTGCCACCCCGCGCGCCATGAGAAACCGGTTGGAGTCGCGATTGTGCCGAACACTGATGTGGCCCCAGCCGTCGAGCAGCCCCTGATCGGCAAGGATCCGGTTGGCGACGACCAGATCTTCGACCAGTTGCGGGTCGGGTGGTCCGGCCGAAACCGGTGCCGGTTGCGCGGCGGCGGCACCGGCAATGCAGGCGGCGGCCAGCGCGGACAAAATTGCCCGTCCGCTGCGGCGAGAGTGCAGCTCTCTGATCATGACAAACTCCACTGCGGAAAAGGCCGGATGGATCAGGGCTCGAGTTCGGTATCCCAATAGAGATAGTCGAGCCAGCTCTCATGCAGATAGTTGGGCGGGAACAGCCGGCCGTTTCGGTGCAGGTGATGCACGGTAGGCTGGAACGGCATTTGAGACGGCCACATCCTTGCTTCGTTGGGCGTAAGGTTGCCTTTGCGAAGATTGCAGGGCGAGCAGGCGGCCACCACGTTGGCCCAGGTGGTATGGCCGCCGCGCGAGCGCGGCAGCAGATGATCGAAGGTAAGATCGTCGCGGTCGCCACAATACTGGCAGGCGAACCGGTCCCTCAGAAACACATTAAATCGGGTGAAAGCCGGGTGCGTCGAAGGCTTCACGAAGGTCTTGAGCGAAACGACGCTCGGCAGTTTCATTTCAAACGACGGGCTGTGCACAGCACGGTCGTAGTTGGCGACGATATTCACGCGCTCGAGAAAGACCGCCTTGATCGCATCCTGCCACGACCATAGCGACAGCGGGTAATAGCTCAACGGCCGAAAATCCGCGTTGAGCACCAGGGCCGGAAAACCGCCGGAAGAAACATGCACGTTCAAGCGACGCTCCTCGACCTCCATGGAACGCTGCCGCCACGCAGCTGACGCGCTAGTAATAGGGCAGCGTGACAGGATTGTGAAGCCGGAACGGGCAGTTACCCGCAAACCTGCTATTTGCGGCGCGCAAAGCACCTGGCAAGGAATTCGCCGCCCTGACGCAGGCCATCCTGATCGATGCCATGGCCGATTCCTGCCGAGATGTGCCATTCCGCAGGAATATCCAGCGCGGCTAGGCCTTGCGCCGCTTGAAACAGGGCCCGAACCGGGATCAGTTGATCCGCGTCGCCGTGAATCAGCAGAACCGGCGGGCGGCTACGGATCTCGGCTGCAAAGGCACCGGATTCGACGTCCTCCGGCACCACCAGCATGCCGGAATAGCCGACGATTCCCACAGGCGCGATGGCGCGGCGCAAACCAACGTGAAGCGCCATCATGGTGCCCTGACTGAACCCGACCAGGGCGAGGGCAGCCGGTGCAAGATTCCGTCGCTTGAGTTCGGCGTCGAGAAAACTTTCGAGGATCGGTGCCGCCTGATTCACACCGGTCCAGCGTTCCTCCGGATTGCGGAACGTGAGCGGAAACCATTCGCGTCCGACTGGCGCCTGCCCGCAAGGACGGGGCGCGTGTGGCGACACAAAAGCGGCATGAGGCAACTGGTCCTGCCAGGCGCGTCCGATGTCGATCAGATCATTGCCATCAGCACCGTAGCCATGCAGGAAAACCACCAGTTGACCCGCGGATCCGGAGCGCGGTTCGAGCCGCGGGCCATCGAGTTCAGCCATTCTTCTTTTTCCCTTTTGTCGTCTTTCTGCCGGCCGGCTTTTTCGGTCGGCCATTTGGCTGAACCGGCACCACGTCCCGCTTCTTCACCACATGATAATAGGCCCAGAGCAAATGCGCAGCCACGCCTCGCCACGGACGCCAGGCCTCCGCCATCTTTGTGAGGGCCTTGGGGTCCGGCCGTTTGCGGAGACCGAAGGCGATGCGCGCCGACTCCTGGACTGCGAGATCGCCGGAAGGAAACGCATCGGCGTGGCCGAGGCAGAACAGAAGATAAATGTCGGCGGTCCATGGTCCGATTCCATGCAAGGCGGTGAGCGCTGCATGGGCCTGATCGGCCTCCATGGTCCCGACCGCGGTCAAATCGATACGGCCCCTGGCGACTGCTTTGCCGAGCTCGCGAATCGATTTGATCTTTGGAGCCGACAGACCGAGCCGCTTGAGTTTGTCGGCACGAGCCAATCTCACCGTGTCGTGGTGAAATGGATCGAAAGTGGCAAATAGCCTCGCGCGGATTGCCGCGGCGCTCGCGGTCGAAAGCTGCTGGCCGCACACGATCGCGCACAAGCCGGGAAAGCCTGCCTCCCGGCGGCGCAGGCTAAAAGCGCCAGCCCTTTCTGCGATCGGCTTGAGGCGCGGATCCGCAACGATCAGCTGCGCAAGTCCCGCCTGCAAATCGGCATCGGTGTGGAGGAAATGAGTCATGTTCAGTTCTTGTCATGCCCCGCGGAAGCGGAGCATCCAGTAATCCGTGATATTCATTGGACTCGCAAGCGCTGCGGAGTACTGGATCGTCCGCTTTCGCGGACGATGATCCCCGAGGGACTATGCCGCCACCCGTTTTCCGCTTCGCACCATCGCCGAATGGTTATTTGCATCTCGGCCATGCGCTGTCGGCACTGCGTAATGCCGAGATGGCACGTGCAAAGGGCGGGCGCTTGCTGTTGCGGATCGAGGATATCGATACGACGCGCTGCCGGCCTGAATATGAGGCCGCGATCTATGAAGATCTGGCGTGGCTCGGACTCCAATGGGAAGCGCCTGTACGTCGGCAATCCGAGCACTATGAGGACTACAGCGCTGCCCTTGCCAAACTCGAGGCGATGGGCCTGATTTTTCCGAGCTTCGAAACCCGCGCCGAGGTCGCACGCCTGGTTGCCGCACGTGAAACGCAGGGAACCTGGCCGCGTGATCCCGACGGGGCGCCGCTATATCCCGGTCATGCGAACGTCATGCCGGATTCCGAGCGCAAGCAGCGTATGGATGATAGTGAGCCTTACGCGTTGCGGCTCGACATGCGGGCCGCGCTCGCGCGTGCGGGCCGGCTAAGCTGGGTCGAAACCGGTGCCGGTCCCGCCGGCGAAACGGGGACCATTGCTGCGGATCCCGCCGCCTGGGGCGACGTGATCCTGGCGCGGAAGGAGACGCCAACCAGCTATCACCTCGCAGTGGTGATAGATGATGCCGCGCAGGGAATTGGCGAAGTGGTCCGTGGACGCGACCTGTTTCACGCGACCGGCGTGCATCGGTTGCTTCAGGCGCTCCTGGGCATGCCGCAACCTCACTACCATCACCACCGCCTCATCCTCGATGCCGACGGCAATAAGCTCTCAAAATCGACGCGGTCGACGGGCTTGCGTGAACTCCGCGCAGATGGCGCCTCCCCGGGCCAGATTCGTCGATTGGCCGGGCTCGATTGAGCGCCGCTTCCGTGGCATTGTTTCCTTCGGGGTCAAGGGAATGGCAAAACGCCGGCAGAAGAACAGGCCTGGCAAACGGCCGCACGCGAAATCGCGGGGTACAAGGCGTGCGTCTCCCCGAGG
>DASYSQ010000081.1:0-10346 GCA_036003145.1 Pseudolabrys sp. | reverse complement strand
GCAATCGCCGCGGCGCGGCCGAGCATGGCCATCGCATGCGCCAGCGCATCGCCGACCGTTTTTGTGGCTGTCATCATCGCGGAAAGCGGGCCCAAATCGCGGACAGCGGGCCCCAAGCCATGGATGCCCGCGGGTGTTGGGCTCCGAGTTCCCGCCATCGCCGAGCGGCAGCGAGGACGGCTATCCGCTGATGCGCTCGATGGCGGCGCCGCAGGCCGAGAGCTTGTCCTCCAGCCGCTCGAAGCCGCGGTCGAGGTGGTAGACGCGGTTGACCATGGTGTCGCCTTCGGCCGCGAGCGCGGCGATGACGAGCGAGACCGAGGCGCGCAGATCGGTCGCCATGACCGGGGCGCCGGTGAGCGTCTTCACCCCCTCGATGGTCGCGCGTTCGCCGTCGAGCTGGATATGCGCCCCGAGCCGCACCAGTTCCTGCACGTGCATGAAGCGGTTCTCGAAGATGGTCTCGGTGATGTGGGACGTGCCCTTCGCCCGCGTCATCAGCGCCATGAGCTGCGCCTGCAGGTCGGTCGGGAAACCGGGGAATGGCGAGGTCGTGACCTCGACCGCGCCGATGCCCGAACCGTTGCGCGCGACCCGCACGCCGGTATTGGTCGCCGTGACCTCGACGCCCGCCTGCACCAGCACATCCAGCGCCGACTGCAGCAGTTCCGCGCGCGCGTTTTCCAGAAGCACGTCGCCGCCAGTCATGGCCACCGCCATGGCATAGGTGCCGGTCTCGATCCGGTCGGGCAGCACCCGGTGACGCGCGCCATGGAGCTTGGGCACGCCCTCGATCACGATGCGCGAGCTGCCGGCGCCGGCGATCTTGGCGCCCATCTTGTTGAGGCAATCGGCGACGTCGGTGATTTCCGGCTCGCGCGCGGCGTTCTCGATCACGGTCGTGCCGCGGGCGAGCGCGGCCGCCATCAGCGCGGTATGGGTGCCGCCGACCGTCACCTTGGGGAATTTGATCTCACCGCCGCGCAGCCCATTCTTGGCGCGCGCGATGACATAGCCGCGATCCACCTCGATGTCGGCGCCCAGGCACTCCAGCGCCATGATCAGGAGGTCGACCGGCCGCGTGCCGATGGCGCAGCCGCCGGGCATCGACACCTTCGCCTCGCCCATGCGCGCGACCAGCGGCGCCACCACCCAGAAGCTCGCCCGCATGCGCGAGACCAGCTCATAGGGGGCGGTGGTGTCGATGATGTTGGCGGCGGAGATGTGCAGCGTCTGCCCGTCGTATTGGGTCTCGCCCGGGCGCTTGCCGCCCACCATGACGTCGACGCCGTGATTGCCGAGAATGCGCTGAAGCAGGCCGACGTCGGCGAGGCGCGGGACATTGTCGAGAATGAGCGTCTGATCGGTCAGCAGGCTCGCGATCATCAGCGGCAAAGTGGCGTTCTTGGCGCCGGAGATCGGAATCGTCCCGTGCAGCTTTTGCCCGCCAGTGATGCGAATGCGATCCATGCCCCGTCCCCCGTTCCGGCAAGCGCCGCCGATCCTTTGCGAAACCGCGCGGCGCCATGCAGAAAGGCCAGCCCGCACGCAGGATTGCGGTGCCGGGTCTAGCCGCGCTGCTTATGTCCGGCAATTCCGGCGGAATCGTGGGGCTGATTACCGGGCTTATCGGCCGACTCGGGCTCCGCCCCGGGCGCGGTTGCGCGCCCTTTGGCTTGCGCCTTGCGGCGCTTGAGATTGGCCCGCAATGCCGCCCCCAGGCGGCGCTGCTGGCTGGCCTTCTCGGTGCGCTTCGGACGCTCGTCCATGGCGGCAAGATTAAGGGCCGGCGCCACGCGATGGAAGCGCTCTCGCGCGGCCTGGCGGCGCGGTCGGTGCTTGCGCCGCTTTGGCCCTTGTGGCAAGGATCGCCGCTTCGCGGCCGCATTCCTCGCGATATCGCAGCCGGCCCGGCGCTGCCGTAGCTCAGTGGTAGAGCACTCCCTTGGTAAGGGAGAGGTCGTAAGTTCAATCCTTACCGGCAGCACCATGAAAAGCCCGTTGTTATTGGGCTTTACGTTGTCGCCTCTTCCGCTCAAATCGCAGTTGTCTTGGATAATCCGCGGGCGCGTGCGATGTCCTCCTCCTTGATGTAATCGATCGGCGCTTGCACATATTCAGTGATCGCGTGCTACCGATCAGGAAGGTCGAGATCGGGCAGGGTCACGTCGGGCTCGACAAAAACTCGCCTTCGGCAACGGCGGGGTCCGGAAGCCTCCTTGCTCTTGTTGATGGTCGGAACGAGCTGGTCGATCTGCTCCGCGTGCGATCGAACCTCCGGCAGCGTCTGCTCCACCTTCGCCGTCAGCGTGCATACGGCCTAGGTCTGCGCCTCCATCATGTTGCGTACGCTCTCATTGTACTGCTTGCGCTCCTTGCAGTCCTCGTTGAACTGGGCGACCCGCTCGTTGCGCTCGCGCTCGAACCGATCGGAGAGGCTCTTGAGTCTGGCGTCGATGGAGCCCGCCCAATAGCGGTCGATCTCGGGGTTGTCCGGCATCGCCGCGCCGCCTCCTTCCATGTTCGCGCGTAGATTGACTGCATCACCGACAGCAGACGCTGGCTGGCTAGTGGTGTGAATTCGAAGCGACTAGAAAACCAATGGTTATGTGTCATAATGGCGAGTGCCGGATTGGAGCGACAATCCAGTCAGTACTCCGTTGGGTTAAGCTAAAGATCAAGAAGTTGCACAAAGATCGTTGCGACTTGCGCGGCAACTTTGTACGACTCCGTCATCTCCTATCCCCCTTGGGATGGAGGTGTTCTGCAAGCCCCCGGGCAACCCCCGGGGGCTTTTTTTGGACATGCCCGCGGCGTGCAAGGCAAGCAGCGGCGGTCATCTCGCACTCAACTTTGCAAGCGAGCGCAGAACGACGCCGGAACGTGCAATGCCTGCAAGCTCGGCCTCGAGGGGATCGTGTTCAAACGGCTTTGGTCGCGGTACCAATCCGGCCGTTGGATGGATACAACAGGCGGTTACGTCGACGCTCCCGGTGCATCCGGCTTCAGATAGACGATGAGGCAGCAACAACACATTCCAAGTCCAACGAGAGGATGCCTAAGCGCGACCATCGCAGCCAGGCCGAAAACGCACAAGGTCACGATTGATCGGATACGCATGATACGCCGCACGCGCGACGACACCTGGTCAAGTGGCGTGCGGTCAATGCACTCCCAGATCAACGTTGGGGCCTCCTGCATCCGGCGGCGCCAGGTCCGTTGCCCTAGCAGAGTCTGTATAGAAATGCTCACTTGGCCGCGCGGTCCTTGGCGCGAAAGAAAATCCTTATCGACGAAAGTTCACCTGCTGATCTCGCTAATGGCGCGATCGTTCCCATATCATTGTCACCGGCAGATAGATGCAAACCAGGACGCCGGAAGGCGGCAGACCAACTCTGGTCCCGCCTGCCCCAGAAAGGGCGTGTCGAAATGTTCACCGCTGAGCAATACCGAGCAAAAGCAGCCGAATTCAATGCATTCCTCGCCAACTCACCGCGTTCGCCCAACGAAACGAGTGAGTTTCGCAATCTAGCGCAGACCTACACGACGCTGGCCGAAAACGAGGAATGGATGGCAGTTCATCTCGATAGGACGGTTCAGCGCAGAAAGCCCGGCGACGACGGCGCCGTGCTTTCTGAGGTCGAAGAGCAAATCTTGAAGTGCCTGGGCGGGGCCGTGATGATGCGTTGGAATACGGTTCCCACGAAGCTCCAGAAGGAGCTTTTCGACTGCGCCAGTTCTATCGGCGATTTGCAGCAAGAAGCGCCCCTCAAGAGACAAATAGCTCGCTTCCTGCATGATCATAAGGATGAGTGCACACCGCGGGTGCGCTGAATTGCGAGAGCTGTGAATATGAAAATTGGACAAGTCGCGCCGCTCATGGAGAGCGTGCCGCCGCGGCTCTATGGTGGAACCGAGCGTATCGTTTCGTACCTGACCGAAGAGTTGGTGCGGATGGGGCACGAGGTGACCCTGTTCGCCAGCGGTGACTCCATCACCGGCGCGCAGCTCGTCGGCTGCGTTCCTACGGCGCTCCGGCTCGATGCCAATATCCACGATCCGATTCCCTACTACATGCTGATGCTTGACCGCGTGCGCGACCGCGCCGAGGATTTTGACATTCTGCACTTCCATATCGACCAGTTTCATTTCCCACTGTTCAAATCGATGGCCAACCGGACGGTCACGACGCTGCACGGCCGGCAGGACATCCCGGACCTCAAGCCCCTGTATTTAGGCTTCTCCAATATGCCGCTGGTCTCGATCTCGGGTGCACAGCGAGAGCCGGTGCCGAAAGCCAACTTCGTGGCAACCGTACACCATGGAATTCCTTGCGATTTATACGCGCCGAATTTCGTTCCTCGCGGGGGTTATGTTGCGTTCCTTGGGCGCATCTCGCCGGAAAAGCGGCCCGACCGCGCCATCCGGATCGCCCAGACCCTGGGCATTCCTCTCAAGATTGCGGCCAAGGTCGACCGCGCCGACGAAGCCTATTTCCGTGAGCAAATCGAGCCGATGTTGCAGCGGCCCGGCGTCGAGTTCATCGGGGAAATCAACGAGCGCGAGAAAGCGGCGTTTCTCGGCGACGCCAGTGCCCTTCTGTTTCCGATCGACTGGCCGGAGCCCTTCGGCATCGTGATGATCGAGGCCATGGCGTGCGGCACCCCGGTGCTGGCCTTTCGCTGCGGCTCGGTGCCGGAAATCGTCGACAACGGGGTGACCGGCCAGATCGTCGACACGGAGGAGGAGGCAATAAGGAAGCTACCTCACGTCCTCTCGCTCGACCGGCGCGCCGTGCGCCGGCGCTTCGAGGAACGTTTCTCCGTCACCCGCACGGCGAAGGACTACGTTCAGGTCTATCGCTCCCTTATGAAGCGGCCTTTGCTGCTCCCGGACGCGGATCGGGACCTCAGCGTGGTGCGCCCGATCATGAAAGCAGAAGTGAACTGATTAGGGCTTCGTGTTGCCCCGTCGCTGGGCGTGATGCCTTCGTTGCCAGCCGTCAAGGGCACCGCCGGCTGCAGCCGGCGGACAGGCCTACGGCGGATGACTTCGCCGAGGGGCCCGAGGCCGCCGGCCCATGCCCGGGGTCTTCAATTTGAGCCAGTCCGCCGATCGGGCCGGAGCGGTAGATCCGCTGGCAGCGGGGCCATGAACTTCGAATGAGCAATTCTATACAGACTGCCACCGTTAATAGGCGCAGACTTCGCAAATAAAGGGGGGGCGTTGTCACGGAGGGTGGCGATGTCGAAGTCCAATCAGTTCCGGCAATATGCCGAGGAAGCGATGCGCTCGGCCGATCGATCCAAAATCCAAAAAGAAAAAGAATCCTTCCTGGGGCTTGCCCGCACATGGACCGAAGCTGCGGTGCAGAGCGAACGCATTTTTGTCGTCAGCGGCAGTCCGCCTGAGCACAGGGCCACGTAAGCAGAAGGTCGAAAGAAAACGCGGTGCCTCCTCTCCAGCCTGACCGACCGTTGCCAGCGCCCATCTGGATCTGTCCCATCTGTGAAAAGCTCATGCGTATCGGGACAATCGAGGTCGTGAAAGGCGAGGAGCACACCAAGCTCGCCTGTGTCACATGCGGAACCGAGGTGACGCAAAGCAAGATGCTATTTGATTAGCGGTGATCCGCCGTGACCACACCATGACTGGCAAGGCGGTGGTTCGTACCCACTCCCCGATAAAGACCGTCTGGGTATGGTCGGCCAATTCACCCGCTCGATTGTGCTCAAGGATGGCACTCGGCTTGTCAGGCTCGCTGACGTGCGAAGGTGTATCCTGAAGCAGCCCGAGCATATCCAGAACCGCGGTTCCTGGCATCAAGCCGCTGAGCTGGTGATCCTCGCTGCGGAGCACGGCGGCAGCATCGATGGCGCAACCACTCAGGTGGAAGACGCGCTGTTTCTGGAAGCGCGGTACGCGCGTCGGTGGCAATAATGTGCGTCGGCGGGGCCTGCTTAAAATGGCCCCCAGTCGCCGCACTTCAGCTCGGCGCAGGCCGTAATAGACCTCGCCTGAAAGGAGGCCCCCTTGGCCCAACATTCGAAAGAGCGCACTAAGGCCGAAGCCCAGTTCAAGCAGGCGCAGAAGCCACCGCCGGCCCCCCGGCCGACCACGGAAGGCGGACAGGCCACTGCGGATTACGTCGCCGAGGGTCATGCTGTACGCGCAAAGACCGCACAGTTAAGGGAACTTCGGTTGGCCAAAGAGGCAGCCGACAATGTAACGAAAAAGGGTTCGTCCAAGTAAGGGCGCCCCCTATCGACCGCAGGGAGTCCTTGGTGAGGAAGAGAGTCAAAGCCTCGTTTGATCCCAAAAAGTTTCTCGCCAAGGTGGGCGACGGAAAAGCGATATCCAACTATCGGAAGAATGAAGTTGTCTTCTCACAGGGAGAGGTCGCGGACGCGGTTTTTTACATCCAGCAGGGCAATGTCAAGCTCGTCGTCGTTTCCAAGCACGGCAAGGAAGCAGTCGTCGCTATTCTAGGACCCGGCCACTTTTTCGGCGAAGGATGTCTGAATGGCCATCCACTGCGCATCGCGACAGCTCGGGCGGTCGATGCATGCGTGATTACTCGCTTAGAAAGGAAGACCATGATCGCCGCGATTCATAAAGAGCCGGGGTTTTCTGAATTGTTCATGTCGTATCTATTGACGCGGAATAGTCGGATTGAAGAGGACTTGATCGATCAACTGTTCAATTCAAGCGAAAAGCGCCTCGCCCGACTCCTCCTTCTCCTTGCAAATTTCGGCAAAGAAGGCAGACCGGAACCGATCGTGGGAAGGTTCAGTCAGGAAATGCTGGCGGATATGATTGGCACTACACGGTCACGCGTCAGTAAGTTCATGAACAAATTTCGCGACTTGGGCTTCATTAGTTACAATGGTACCATAGAAGTCCACAGTTCCTTGTTAGGCGTGCTCCTGCACGATCAGCCACAGATCAAAGCGAGGGGTGAAGCAATAGACGCAGCATGAGGATCTACGTACAGCGCGCCGTCAGTTCTGTGGCCAGCCGAGGTGGTGGATTCACCCCGGCCGGCCCTGCCACCTGCCGCCCGCAAAGGGCGGGCAAATGACAATCAAAACAACGTTCGAGATTCTGATTCGTTGCCGGGCTCGTGTCAGGCTGAGCGGTGCGCTTAGCTCAAAGGCCGCCCGGGCTTTACACCGAGCGGCCTTGGAGACGAACTGCCGGACTTGGCTCCGGTTCCATTCATCGCCGGAATAACGCGTGGAAGCGCGTTGAGTTCCGTGCCCATCGCGCCAGCGTTCCGTCTCGCCCGGAACCGTCACGCCCCCCGATCAGCAACGCCGCCTGGGTCCAATCATGGGCAGAACCCGGCCGTAATTTACCCGCAAGCGCCGTCGACACTCCCGAATAGCGAGAAGAGAGCGATGTTTGCGGTCTACAGCTTTGGCCGCGGCAGCCGGCGCGGCCATGAGGAGGTTGATGGAGATCCGTCCGCCGCGCCAGCCCTCGCCAACGCAATCACGATGCCGACGCACACCCGCCCGCCGCAGGCTGGGGCTGCCCTATTAGCGCCACAGCCGCGGCAACGGCGGTAATGCCCGCCAGTGTGTTGGCAACTGCTCATGCGTCCGCCGATCTTCAAGACAATCTTTCCCCGTTTCCATCCCGTACCAGCGTTCGCCGTCCCAAAATCCAATCATGCGACGCTGGTCCCGATGCGGGGCGAGAATGTATAATCACGGATTGCCGTTCGCATCCCGGCAAGACAGGTTCCCGTAGAACAATTCGACCTGTACTGGTGCCGCTGGCTCCTGGTCTATCGAACGCCATTCATTCATGTTTACCCCTCTCGGACAAAGCTAGACGAGCCGCGGTGATGCGGACGGTAGAACTCACACGTGAGTCAAAAGAAATCCGGCATGCAAGCTGCTAACGACCATCAGGCCCAGAACCAACCCAAACGTGACAATCATTGCCACGTAAAATGTGTGCATGTTGACGTGGAGAAATTCGGTCATAAGGAACTCCCTTCAGACTCTTATATGCGTCGTCGCTCTGGCCGCCTGAGTGAACCAGTTCACTCGGGCTCCCTAAACATTCGGGGCGCCAACCGATGCTGGACAAAAAGAAAGGCCGCCTAAAGGGCCGGTAGATCGACCTGCAACGCCCATACCGGGAGTCATGCGACAGGAAAAAGGTCGCGAGCGCCTGAGGTTCAGCCGGAAGATTGGCCGGGCATCAACCGCCTCGATGGTGAGGCCAAGATGCTTTGCCGTCGCAGCGTAGATCGCCCACCGTCTAAATCTGCGGCGGCGGTTGGCGAACATCGTTCAATGCCCGCTCGCAAAGCAGCTCCGGGCTGCGCTCGCCAGCTTTCGCAAGCTCAATGAGCTTACTGGCGATTACTTCGACGACCAGATCGTGTCTATCCGCGAATCCGAGGGCGGCGCGTGTCATTTCAAATGCGACGCCATGACCCGCTTGGTCTCGGGATCGAAGCTTTGGCCGTCTAAGAACATCGCGCGATGGACACGCGCATCTCCCCGCTGGAGAACGACAGCCGGTGCGTTGCACTCGGCGTCGTCAGGACTTCGCGCGCGCGATCATCAATGATGCGACGCCGCAGAAGATCGCAGCCGTCAAGGTGACTGTCAGCAAGGGGAGCCAAGTCTGCACATAGAGCAGCATCTGACGATCCTCTCAAAATGTCGGACACCCCCCATGCCAACGGATACACGCAAGTAAGTTTCTCTATGCCGGCCCCGGCATAGAAGCGGCGGGCAACGCGCTGCCGGCTCTTAAAGGCGCTTGAGCGTCCTCTTTGTCCTCATGCCACATTCGTCACAGACATAGGAAACGTTGTTGAGGTCATGGGCAAAGATGATGGGCGTTACGTGCACCAGCCGCATCCCCCTCTTGCAGACGGGACACTCAGGGTTAGCCAAAACAAAGCTTGACGGCACCTCCGTTGGGGACTGCACATGATTCTGCATTGGATGGTTTTCCCGATTTGCATTGAATAGAGCCGTCGCCTTATTGACGGTCCAAACTCGCCCCAGATGCGAGCACTCTCCGGCCAAAGCCGGGTTGCAGCGATCATTGTTCCCTGGGTCTGAGAAACGTCAGAAAGTGCGACGTAAGCGCAACAGACGGAACGCAGGCGCCATCAGCACCCAGTCTATGTTCAGACGCTTGTGTCTGCCGATGGCATCCGTGCTGCCAACCCCGAGGAGCGGCAAGCTCTGCTCAACCATCGTTTTGAGCAGCTCATGCGCGGACGATCCGCGTCTATGTTACGTGGCGTGCCGAGTCCCCAGTACAAGAGCAGGTTGAGAAATTAAACGGGAGCCGCATCCGACGAAGCAAACCAGACAGAATCGAATATGGGAGCCCGGCGCGCCGCAAATCCGCGCAACGCCTGGAGCATGATCCCGAAAAGTGGATACCGGTTTTCGGATAAGATCATGCTCCAACACAAGCGATGCGTCGCGCCTCCTCCGGGGCGGCGTGCCGCTCAAGCTTCAAGGAAGCCCCGCATTGCCAGCCGGCGGCCGGGCTTCTCCTTCGTGTTGGCTGCCTCAATTGGCGTCCTTCCCCAACTAACATTCGCTATTTTGTAAGATTAGGCGCACGCTTTGAGTATCATTGACCGCGGCCCTGCGCCAGGCGTCGATGGCTGAGAGACCATAGCGCTCCCGCCTGTGCATTGGACCCAGCGGAGCGAAGCTCATGCATCAGTATCGCATCTACACTTTTCGCGAGGACGGACACTTTTCCACCGTGCAACGCATCGAATGTGCGGACGAGAAACAGGCAGTCCAAAAAGCGCAGCAACTTGTGGACGGCCAGGATGGTGAGCTCTGGGAGAGTGACCACCTTATCGCCCGATTTCCCGACCTGCAGAAAACAACAGTGTAAGCGCGCTGCGCTGCACATCCGAGCATCATCAACGACGCGACGTGGGCGCGACGCCATCATGTGCAGGTGAAGTCGCCACGCAGAAGAAGCGCCAACGGCACGACGCGGCTCGAGATTTGCTCGCCTACGATGCACGCAATGTCGCGCCATCGACACAGTCAGCGCGATCTGCATACGAACACTTTCCGATCCTAAAGCTACTGTGTCCCTTTGATTTTGAAGTCCGTTGCCCTCGGCGGCGAGCGACGACCGGCACTGGAAGTGGCCACCTGGGAGAATGACAAGGGCATGTACGCCAAGCAGGATTGGGTGCCGAAAGGCCTCGAAGGCGTCTGCATCCCGTCGACCCGGCCCCCCGACCGACCATCGCGGCACCATGACGGTCTCGATCAACCGCGGCAACTTCGAGAACTATCCATTGAGCGTCGCTTTCTTCTCGCTATTCAAGAGTT
>DASYSQ010000080.1:0-4181 GCA_036003145.1 Pseudolabrys sp. | reverse complement strand
GCGCCAAAACAGAAGTAATAAATGTCGCCAGCAGGCATTTGTACGGGGCGCGCATGGCTTACCTCTGTGCCGTGAGTGTCAGCCTATCAACCTGAGACATGCGCGGTAGTTCCTCTAGATGCGCTAGCCCGCCTTACCCCCGATCTAAGGACGGGCTCGGGTACCGCTGCGGACGTCCTTCATCGTTCATTCTGATCGACCGACAGTGTCCGCCATTACACGTTCGCCGATTGCATCCAGAAGGCATGTTTGTAGAGAGCGTCCGGAGCGACCTCGGTGTTCATCCACAGAGAAACGGTGCGTTGACGCATACCGCCACCATCTCTAAGTTCCTAAGAGGCGGAACCGGGCCGTTCTGTGCGCGTTCAAAGCCAAAAGATCCCCCTTCCACAGGAGTACCCCATGGGCCTGTTCACCAAAGATATCGCCACAATGGACGACCTTCTGCTGCACGGGCTGAAGGACATCTACTACGCTGAAAATCAGATCATCAAATCGCTGCCAAAGCTCATCGAGAAGGCCACCAATCGTGACCTGACCAAGGGCCTCAAGGACCATCTTGAAGAAACGAAGAACCAAGTGGCCCGGCTGGACCAGGTGTTCAAGAAGCTCGGACAGGACCCGCAAGGGGTGCAGTGCCCCGCAATCGACGGCTTGATCAGCGAGGCGGACGAAGTCGCCGGCGAAGTGGCCGACAAGGAGGTCCTGGATGCGGCCATCATCGGGTCGGCCCAAGCGGTCGAGCATTACGAGATCGCCCGGTATGGAACGCTCATCGCCTGGGCGGAGAGCGTCGGTCACGACGACATTGTCCGCTTGCTCAATACCAACCTCAATGAAGAGAAGGCGGCGGACAGGAAACTCTCGAGCGTGGCGCTGCGCAAGGGCGTCAATCGCAAGGCGGCCTCGTAGCCGCCCGGGGCTATGGCCGATCTGCTCAAGCTGCCGGTGCGCAATGATGAGGGCGACGCGCATGTCGTCGTCGAGACACCCCGCGGATCGGCGGCCAAGCTTGAATACGACCCAGAGCTTCAAGCATTCACGCTGTCCAAAGCGCTCATTCTCGGCCTGACCTATCCGTATGATTGGGGCTTCATCCCATCAACCAAAGGTGAGGATGGTGATCCGATCGATGTGCTGGTGCTGCATGACACGGCAACCGCGCCTGGCTTGGTCTTAAAGTGCAAAATCATCGGCGTTTTGGAGGTGATGCAATCCGAGGAAGGAAAGAAGCCGATTCGTAACGACCGTCTTATCGCGGTGCCGCGCGACTCGCACCGCGAAAAATCCGACAAGGATGCACGGGAACTGCCCAAGCAGGTGCGCCAGGAAATCGAGAAATTCTTCGTCGCGACGGACGAGCTGGAGGCGAAGACGCTGAAATTTCTCGGCTGGAAAGGCCCAAAGGTCGGCAAGCGTCTCATTGAGGACGCCGCCAAGTCCTTCAAGCGGGGGGTCAGCAAAGCCTCCTGATGGCTAAGCGGCCTTTCGGGTCCGCGTAGATTTTCCCCGGCTGCGCTTGTGTCCGGTTGAGGTTTTGCGCTTGCCAAGGCTCTGCCGCAACGCGTCCATCAAATTGATGACGTTGTCGGCGCGTTCCGCCGGCGCGGGTTCCTCGATGGTATGACCCTTCGCCTTACGGCGCACCAGCTTCTTCAACGCTGTTTCGTATTCGTCCTTGAATTTGCGCGGATCGAATTTGGTCTCCTTGGTCTCCAGAATGTGCGCTGCGAGGCTCACCATGTCCTTGCTGACGCGCGGCGATGGCACGCCTGAGAAATAATCCTTCTCGTCGCGCACTTCGTAATCATAGCGCAGCGTCGTGCCAAGCAGCCCTTTGCCGAGCGGCTCGAGGGCAATGATGTGCTCGCGGTGCGCAATCACGATCTTAGCCAGCGCGACACGGTCCTGGTCCTTCATCGCGTCGCGGATGACCGCGAAGGCATCCGCGCCCACCTTGCCTTGCGGGGCAATGTAGTAGGGCTTGTCGAGATAGCGTTTGTCGATGTCGGCCTTGGGCACGAAGCCGGTGATATCGACCGTGTGCGTGCTTTCGATCTCGACCGCCTTCAACTCGTGTTCGTCGATTTGGACGTAATGCCCTTTGCTCAGTTCGTAGCCGCGGCCCTTGTGCTTGGCATCGACGACGCGCCCCGTCTGCTCATCGACCATCTGCTGGCGCAGCCGGTGGCCGGTGCTGGTATTGATCTGGTGGAAGTGCGTTTTCTCCGCCTCCGAGGTCGCGGGGAACAGCTCTATCGGGCAGGTCACCAGCGAGAGACGCAAATAGCCCTTCCAATAGGCGCGTGGCATAAATTGCTCCTGTATATCCTAGGCTGCGCGGTCCTGGACGATCTTGCGGCGCTTGAGATGCTGCATCAGGCGGGGAAGCGTGAGGGCGTTGAGCACGCGGTCGGCGGGCACGCCGCCTTTGCGCGCCATTTCCACACCCCAATGCGTCAAATCGAGTTCGTCCGTGGAATGCGCGTCGGGATTGATGCTCATCATACAGCCGAAGGCCAGCGCCCGGCGATGCCAGCGCCAGTCCAGATCGAGCCGCCACGGATTGGCGTTGATTTCGACCGCGACGCCGTGCTGCGCGCATGCGGCGAGGATCGCCTCGATGTCAACTTCGTAACCCGGACGGCGTAACAACTGCCGCCCGGTCATGTGGCCAAGGATGGTGGTGAAAGGATTTTCAACGGCACGGATGACGCGCTGGGTCTGGGTCTGGCGGTCGAGCTTGAAGCGGCCGTGCACGCTGGCGACGACAAAATCGAAGCGGGCCAGCACCTCGTCCGGATAGTCGAGCGCGCCATCGGCGAGGATGTCGGATTCGATGCCCTTGAGGATGCGAAAGCTCTTGCCGTAGCGGTTGTTGAGGCGGTCGATCTCGGCGTGCTGCGCGTCGATTTCATCGACGGAGAGCCCGCCGGCGTAGTGCGCTGATTTCGAGTGATCGGCGACTCCGAAATAGTGATAGCCGCGGGCGCGGGTCGCTTCCGCCATCACTTCCAGTGTATCGACGCCATCGGAGCGATCGGTGTGCGCATGCAAGATGCCGCGCAAATCCTTGTCCGTAACCAGCTTCGGCAAATCTTGCGCAACCGCGAGAGCGATCTCGTCCTTGCCCTCGCGCAGCTCGGGTTCGATGAAGGCGAGGCCGAGTGCCGCGTATATCTCTTCCTCGGTCCTGGCGATGACCTTGCGGGCACGATGCAATCCCGTCTCGTCCAGCACGAAGCCTTTCCGCACTGCCAGCGCTGCCAGTTGTTCAAGATGCGCCCCCGACCCGGTCGCATGCAGCAAAGTGATGCCGTAGCGCGCAAGGTCGGTCAGATGAACCTGGAGCCGGCTGCCTGAGCGGATGGTCTCGGCTGCCGCATTGGGCGCCTCGACGACCATGGAGAGATCGGCGACCAGTTCGCAGCCGCGCCGGAAGTCGCCGGCCGGTGTGATCCGCTTGAGATCCGGATGGGACTGGCGTAACCGCTCTTCCGCGCTGGCCAGCAGGCGCGCGGCCCGGTGCAGATGGAACCGGCCTTCAGCCTCGCGGCTGATGGCGATGCCCTGCAGGATCTTGGCCTGCAAAGCCGGTCCCAGCCCCTTGACGCCCTTGAGGCGATCGGCGCGGGCCGCTTCCTCGAGTGCCGCCAGCGAGGTGATGCCGAGCTCCTTGTACAGCTTCATTACCTTCTCGGGGCGGAGGCCCGGTACCGAGAGCATTTCCAGGACGCCGGCCGGAATTGCCTCGCGCATGGCGTCCAACCCCGGATGGCTGCCGCTCCGGTGCAGGCGGGTGATGATGTCGGCGATGGCCTCCCCGACGCCGGGGATTTCCCGGAGGCGGTCCTCGCGGATGACCTGCGCCAGCGGCACGGTCAGGGTGCCGAGGCTCTCGGCCGCCCGGGCGTAGGCCTTGGCGCGGTAGGGGTTACCGCCGCGCAGGGCCACGCGCTGCCCGAATTCGCGCAGGAGCTTGATGACTTCGGGGGTGTCAATCGCGGGCATGGTGAGGAACAAACGTCCGAAACGGCGAATGGCTCCGGCCAGGCCCGGTGCCGGAACGCTTCCGCCACCGGAATCGTTCATCTCTCGGACTGGATGAGACGAGGTGACCCCATGACTGCCAAACGCGAACTGATCGAGCCACACAAGGGCGACAAGCGCTATGTGCGCCG
>DASYSQ010000079.1:0-10050 GCA_036003145.1 Pseudolabrys sp. | reverse complement strand
CGGCCGCCAGCGCCGCCACCTGCCGGACGGTGGCCTCCACATCCGCCGTATCGGTATTGGTCATCGACTGCACCACGATCGGCGCACCGCCGCCGACCATCACGCCGCCGACATCCACCGCTACAGATCTATGACGCTCAGACAATGCCATTCACGATCGCTCCGGGCTCAGAATTGCCAACCCAATATAGTACGCCTGATGCGCCACAGCGACACACCTATTCGTGCGCGTCGGCATCAGTTAAATTGCCATCTCATTACAATGAGCCTCATGACAATGAGCCTCGTTAACCCAAAAACAGACGCCAGAATACGCCGATGGATCAGACAAATCAGCGGACCGTAAGATTTTCATGCCCACCCGAGATGGAGCAGGTCCTGCCGCGGCCGATCCCCGCCGTTCGGGGGCTGCCTGACTGGTTCAAGGCCTTGCCACAGCATGGCTTCAGTTCGGTCTCGAACATGGAAATGATGACCGTCAAGAAATGTCCGCCGTTTATCGATGCGATGACGTTCGGCTTTCTGATGCCCCTGACCGCTGACCTCAAGGTGGAGAACGGCGAGTTCAGCTGGGTCAGCAACATTCCGGTGGCCGGGAAGCTTCGAAACCTTACGCGTTCTCCGATCGACTACCACGATAGCGTCCAGGTCAAGGGAACGCCATTTTTCGACGCTGATCGTTTCATCATTAAATTCAACAATTTCTGGACGATCGAACTGCCGCCGGGCTATTCGCTATTCGTCACGCATCCGGTCAACCGCGCGGATCTGCCATTCACGACGCTGACCGGCCTGGTGGATTCCGATCTTTACGCCGACAGCTTGATCCATTTTCCGGCGCGCTGGAACGATCCCGAATTCAGCGGTGTCCTTCCAAAAGGAACGCCGGTCGCGCAGTGCATCGCGATAAAACGGGAAAGCTGGAATGAGCAGTTCGACGTCCTCTCCGAGGACGCCGCCCAGCGTCTGCTCGCAACCGCCGGCGCCATTGCGGGGGAGACCGGTATTTACCGAAGGGAATTTCGCGCGCCCAAGCGCTAGCTTTGCTCGCCCCGGAAAAATCTGGCGAGGCCACTCGGCCGCAGCCAGAAACGTCCACGGCTGGACGAACTCAGGACCTTCAGCGCCTTGCCATAAAAACTCGCGCCGCCGCGCGTCACCTGACGCAGGCAGGCCGACGCCGCACCGGTTTGGCCCAACTCGAGCAGGCAGGCACCAAGATAGAGTCTTGATTGCTGGTCGGAGGGATCACTCAGCAATGCGCGCTGAAAAAATTCGGACGCTGGCGCAAATTCGCCTGCATCCATGAGCACCAGCCCTATGCCGTACAGTGCGTCTCCATGATTAGGCGCGACGCCGAGGGCGCGAGCGAATGCTGTCCTGGCGCTGCCGCCGTCGTTGCGGGCGTGAAAAATCCAACCGAGCAACAGCGGCAAATCAGGCATCCATGGGGCCGCTTCCATACCGGCCTTGATCACATCGATTGCTTCGTCGGTCCGATTCAGCGAATGGAGCAGATAACCGTATTCGTGAAAGGCAGGCGGAAATGGTGGCTTGCGTTTGATTGCACGAGCAAGCCGGCTGAGAGCGTTGTCGGTACGGCCGGCTTTTCGCAGGGCAATTGCGAGTTGCGTCTCGATCGCGGGATCGCGAAGTGATCGGAATGCTTTTTCCAGGGGCGCGACTGCCTCGTCGGCGCGCTCCTGCATCAGCAAGGCATACCCGTAAAGATGCAATGCGTTGGGCTGACTTGGATTTTTATTGAGAATGTCCTGCGTCAGCCGCAAGGCCTCGTCGGGTCGCTGACTCTGGATCGCGGACATCGCGCGCCGCAGCGTTTCTTCGACAGCAGGCCCCATCAGCGCGCCCTGTTCACCAACACCAGACCGGCAGCAACCAATACCACTGCGGCCGCAAAAGCCGTTGTCAGCGGTTCATTTAACACCAGATGGCCAGCGGCAACACCGAACAATGGCGTCAGAAACGTGAAGGCCGACAGGCGGCTCGCCGAATAGCGCGCGATGAGCGCAAACCAGACCACGAAGGTCACGCTGACAACCCAGACGGTTTGGTAGGCAAGCGAACCAAGCGCCAGCGCCGACGGCATATGCGATAATCGCTCCCCCATAACGAGCGCTGCCGCTGCCATGATCGGTGCCGATACCACGAGCTGGTAGAGCATGACCTTCTCTGCCGACGCGCGCGTCAGCGGGCTCGCCTTGATGATCAATGTCGTCGCGGCCCAGAACAGGGCCGCGCCGACCATCATCACATCGCCAATCAGCTGGCGCGGATCCATCGCAGGCGTCGGAACGCCAAACGCGATCAGCATGCCCGCGAACGACAAGCCCAACCCCAGCCACTGCGCCGCACCGAATCGATCAGCTGGCAGAACGATACGTGCGCCGAGCACTACGAAGAATGGCGCGAGATAGATGAACAGCACCGCACGCGTCGCGGTCGTGTAGAGCAGGCCTTGATAGATCAGGATGAATTCGACTGCGAAGAGAAATCCGGCCGCAAGCCCGAACCACAGCGTGCCATCGCGCTTGAGCAGCCCAATTCCACGCAACCTGCACCATGCGGCGATCAACAGCGCGGCAACAACCGAGCGAACGGCAGCCTGCGTCAGCGGCGGGATGTCATGGATCGCGAGCTTGGTCGCAACCTGATTGAAGCCCCAGGAAAGGCACAGCACCACCACGATGCCTGCCGCGAGCGCGTCAAGCGGACGCGTGGTCGATGTGTAGGTGGGATTGGACAATATGAGTGGCCGCCTACGCCGCCTTGCAATGCGCGCAGATGCCGGAGATTTCGATCACCGGCGTCTTCGGTACAAAGCCCACAGCGCGCGAAGCGTTCTTGATCGTATCGGCCACCGCGGCCGAAGCCGCCTCGCCGACGGCGCCGCATTTTTCGCAGATCAGGAATACGACCGGATCGCTGCTCTCGTGATCATGCACGCAGGCGATGAAGGCGTTGCGGCTCTCGATGCGATGGACCAGTTCCTGCTCACGTAAAAAATCGAGCGCGCGGTAGACCGTGATGGGAGCCGGACGCTGCCCGCGGAGTGCCAGCCGGTCGATCAATTCGTAGGCGCCCAGCGGCTGATGGCTCGCCAGCAATGCTTCCAGCACGCGGCGGCGCATCGGCGTCAACCGCTCCTTGCGGGCGGCACATAACGCTTCGGCGTGCGCGATCGCATCGCTCGCGCAGCGCCGATGGTCATGATCGGGCTTCGGAAATACCGCGTGCGCGGATGATTTTCTGGGCAAGGAATGCTCCGCCTACTAACGCAAGTCTAACGTCAAACCACTCGAATCCCTAAGTCACGAACATATATATTGCACTGCAACAAGAATAGGGGCAGTTTTCGCCGGCAATTTCTCGCCGGGGGCGCCGCCTGCAAACGAGGACCCGCAATGCTTAAAGGCAAGACTGCATTAGTCACCGGTTCGACCTCCGGCATTGGGCTCGCCATCGCGCATGCGCTCGCGCGTGAGGGCGCCAATATCATGCTCAACGGTTTCGGCGACAAAGCCGAGATCGAAAAAATCCGTGCTGGTACCGAGAAGGATTTCGGGGTCAAGGCACGCTATTCGGCTGCCGACATGACCAAACCTGCCGAGATCGCCGACATGATCCGTACAGCCGAAAAGGAGTTCGGCACGCTCGACGTGCTGGTCAATAACGCCGGCATCCAGCACGTCGCGAACATCGAGGATTTCCCGATCGAGAAATGGGACGCGATCATCGCGATCAACTTGTCCTCCTCGTTCCACACGATCCGCACCGCATTGCCCGGCATGAAGAAACGTAAATGGGGCCGCATCATCAATATTGCTTCCGCGCACGGACTGGTCGCCAGCACGCAGAAGGTTGCCTACGTCTCCGCCAAGCATGGTCTCGTCGGCCTCACCAAGGTGGTCGCGATGGAAACCGCGAACGATGGTGTGACGTGCAATGCCATCTGCCCGGGCTGGGTGCTCACTCCGCTTGTGCAGCAACAGATCGACGCGCGCGCCAAGGCTACCGGTGACAGCGTAAAGGAGGAGGCTGTCAAGCTTTTGTCCGAGAAGCAGCCGATGCACGAATTCACCAAGCCGGAGAGCATCGGCGCGCTGGCGGTGTTTTTGTGCAGCGATGCGGCGGAGACGATGACCGGCTCGGCCTATTCGATCGACGGCGGCTGGGTCGCGCAATGACACGCAAGCTATGATCGAATTTCTCTCGCGTGCGTTTGGCGGCGACAAGTCGGAAAAACCGAAAGCAGGCAAACGCATCAATCTCGCACTGCAGGGCGGCGGCGCGCTTGGCGCATTCACCTGGGGCGTGCTCGACCATCTGCTGGAAGACGGCCGGCTGACGATCGAAGGCATATCCGGCGCGTCCGCCGGCGCGGTCAATGCCGTCATGCTGGCGGATGGGCTTGCGCGCGGCGGACCGGAGGAGGCACGCAAGCGCCTCGGCGAATTCTGGCGCGCGGCGAGTCTTGGCGGTAACCTGCCCGAGGTCCAGCGGCGCGCCGTTGATAGGCTGTTTTCATTCTGGCCGATCGAGGATACGCCGGTCGGCCTGTGGATGCAGGCGCTGACGCGATATCTGTCGCCCTACGATTTCAATCCGCTCAACATCAATCCGCTGAAAGATCTCATCGAGCGCTTCGTCGATTTTGACGCGGTGCGCGCCTGCAAGGATCTGCAACTGTTCGTATCCGCTACCAACGTGAAGAGCGGAGCGCTGCACGTGTTCCGACGTGAGGAAATGACGTCGGACATGATCGTCGCCTCGGCGTGCCTGCCGCATCTGTTCCGCGCCGTCGAGATCAAAGGTGAACCCTATTGGGACGGCGGCTACGTCGGTAATCCAGCGCTCTATCCGTTGATCGGCGCGACGCAGACCGAAAATATGCTGCTGGTTCAGATCAATCCACTGCAACGCAAGCAAATTCCGAAGACGCAAGAGGAGATCCTGGCGCGGATAAACGAGATCACGTTCAATTCCTCACTGATGTCGGAACTGCGCGGCATCACCTTTGTCGGCAAGCTGATCGACGAGGGCAAGCTGCCCCGCGGCACAGGCGCCGGCCAATATCGGCGGATCAACGTACACCGCGTCGCACTCACTGGTTCGGCGCAGACGTTGGACGCCGCCAGCCGGCTCAACACCGACTACGATTTCTTCGAAATGCTGCGCACCAACGGCCGACGTGCCGCACGCAGGTTCCTCGACGCACATTACGACGACATCGGTGTGCGCTCGACGGTCGATTTCGAGGCGGCACCCGAAACCGCAAGCGCGTGATATGATCAGCCCATGACGGGGCTCACCGCCGAGGTCGGCCAGACAATCCTCGACATCATCGTCGCCGACATCACCACGCTCGATGTCGATGCAATTGTGAATGCCGCCAACCGCTCGCTGCTGGGCGGCGGCGGCGTTGATGGCGCCATTCACCGCGCGGCTGGGCCGGAATTGCTGGCCGAATGCCGTACGCTGGGCGGTTGCGACACCGGCGGCGCCAGGATCACGCGCGGTTATCAGCTCAAGGCCAGGCACGTGATCCACGCGGTAGGCCCGGTATGGGCCGGCGGCGACAAGAATGAGGAGGCGCTTTTGGCAAGCTGTTATCGCACCGCGCTCGATCTTGCTGCCGCCAATGCGCTCGCCTCGCTCGCCTACCCGGCGATTTCAACCGGGGTCTACCACTTTCCCGCCGACCTTGCCGCGCGCATAGCCGTAGGCACCGTTGCCGCAGAAATTGCCGCACACCCGCGCGGCATGACGCGTGTTACTTTTTGCTGCTTCTCGCCGGAGAGCGCGGAGTACCACAAGGACGCGTTTGGAGAGTTGGGGCTGGTGTAGTCCCGCGTGCGGGGAGAGGGCTAAACCTTCGGCTCAACATCCAGCCGCACGATCCAGTTTTCGAGCCCGGACTTCACGGCGGGATAAATTTTCAGAACCTCCGGATCGTGACCCGGCACGATATGGTGGCGGGAGCTCGCCAGTTTCTGCAGCGTCCTGTAACCCTCGAGCGTATCGCCGACGCTGTAGGTGATCGGGAACACGCGGCCCTCATCAATGTGCGAGTAGAGGTGACAGCAATCCGATGCGATCACCACCGTGCCCCGTTTGGTCTTGACGCGGACGCATTGCAGGCCTTTCGAGTGGCCGCCGATCTTATGCACGGTGATGCCCGGCGCCAGCTCCTCGACACCGTCGTGGAACTCGACGCGATAGGCGAAAACCTTTCGTACCATCGCCAGCACGTCGCTTTCGCTGAACGGGATTCGCAGCATCTGATGGCACATGCAGCGGCCGGTGGCGTAAGCCATTTCGGTGTCCTGGATGTGATAGCGCGCATTCGGGAACAGATCGTAATTGCCGGCGTGGTCCCAGTGCATGTGCGTGGCGATCACATGATCGACCTTGTCCGGCTGCACACCGAGTGCCTGCAGGCCTTCACCGACCGGATGAATGATTGTGCGTGCGCGTTCCCTGGCGGCGACTTCGTCAAAGCCGGTGTCGCATACGAAAGTGCCGTGCGGCCCTTTGATCACCCAGACGTAATAGGCAATCGACGTCATCTCGTCGTGCGGGTCGCCGAAGATATAGTTCTCCGAGCGCCTGCGTGCGTGGGTCGCGTAACAGACCGCGTAGACTTCGTGGATATCATCGCTCATGTTTTCTTGCCTACAGTGATGCCCGCGCGTTTCTCGATCATTTTAACAATGACGGTGAAATCGCTATCGCCGCCGAATTCCGAATTGGTCATTTCCCATTGGTCGAGGACAGCACTCATCACGGAGTTCGGAACATCCAGGCTCCTGGCTTCCTCGGTACATAGCCGTACGTCCTTGAGCATCAGCGCAGTGGCAAAGCCGTAGTTGAACGTGCGCGGCAGAATGGCCTGCGGAAATTTTCCGTCCGATGCAGTGGTACGGCCGGAGCCGGCATTGATCACGTCGATCATCACCGCAGGATCGAGGCCCGCCTTCACCCCCATTGCGACCGCTTCGGAGGTCGCGGCCATTGCTGTGGCCGAGAGAAAGTTGTTCGCGAGCTTCATGGTCTGCGCCATGCCTGGCTTCTCGCCAATGATGAAGACTTTACCGAACACTGCGAGCGCGTCCTTCACATGTTCGATTTCGGCCTTTGGTCCTGAGACCATCACCGCCAGCGTGCCCTTGTTGGCGCCGCCGACTCCGCCGCTCACCGGGGAATCGATCTGCACAATATTCTTCTTCGCCAATGCCGCTGCGATTTTTGCGGCGACGCTCGACCCGGTGGTGGACAGGTCGATGAAGCGCTTGATGCGCTTGCCGTGAATGACGCCACCTTCGCCTGTCGCAACCTTTTCGGAGATCTGCAACGACGGCAGGCTTGCCATCACCGTTTCGACGCGGTCGGCGACGTCGGCCGGCGACGATGCAAGCTGCGCACCGAGCGCCACCAGCGGCGCGACTGCGTCATTGCGCGTGTCGTAGATGACGAGCCTGTGGCCGGCCTCGATCAGGCGGCGCGCCATCGGCTGTCCCATATTGCCTAACCCGATGAAGCCGATGTCCATGTCCTGAGTTCCTGTTACGCGCAAGGCGGGGCCGCGACTTTGCCCGACGCCAAAGCGCCCGTCATCCACGCGGAACGCGCGTGGCAGCCCTGCCGAAATGGCTTATTGCGCTTATTATAAGCTTGCTTATCATGAGCCTATCCAACACAGAGCAGGCTCATGCCCCAACAACCCGTAAAGCGAGAATTTGGTTTTACTATCATGGACGTAGCACGCCTGTTGAAAACCTATGCCGATCAGCGGGCGCGCCAATTTGGCATCTCCCGGGCGCAATGGGCGGTGCTCGTGCGGATCGACCGCAATGAGGGCCTCAAGCAGACGGAACTCGCCGACATCCTCGACCTGCAACCGATCAGCCTCACGCGATTGCTCGATCGGCTGGCAGAAAACGGTCTGATCGAGCGCCGCGCCGATCCGAACGACCGGCGCGCCAATCGGTTGTACCTGAAGCCCGCCGCAAAGCCCTTGCTCGACCAGTTGGCGGACCTCGGCGCCGACATGATGGAAACCGTCCTCGGCGGAATTTCCGCCACGTCGATCGAACGCATGCTCAAAGAACTCGGCGCGGTGAAAGACAACCTGCGCTCCGCCATCGCCCGCAACACGAACCAGGACCAGGCAATCGCTGGATAAGTCATGAGTGAAAAAGCCCTGAAGATTGTGCCGGTACCGGAAGCCAAGACAGCACCGGAAGCAAAGACTTCGCCTGAGGCTAAAACCGGAACCCCATCATCTGCCAGACTGTTCGCGCGCATCGGCCGCAAGCGGCTGCGCATGATTCTGCTCGTCGGCCTGCCGGCGCTCGCTGTTGTGATCGGGCTCGGCATCTACCTTTCCGGCGGGCGCTACATCTCGACCGACAACGCTTATGTCGGCGCGCAGAAGGTTTTGATCACGCCGGACATCTCGGGCAAGATCATGCAAGTCGCCATCGTTGAAGGTCAGCACGTCAAAGCCGGCGATGAATTATTCACACTCGACCGCGAACCCTTCGCACTCGCCCTGCAGCAGGCGAAGGCGAAGCTCGATACCGCACGCAGCAATTTCGACAAGCTGAAGACCAATCTCAAGTCGCTCGAAACGCTTGCCGACCTCGCGAAGAAGAATGTCGACCTCAAGCAGCGCGACGTCGATCGCAAGACCAGACTGGTGAGCTCGCAAGCGGGATCGCAGGCCGATCTCGACACAGCCTTGGCGGCAGTGGTTTCTGCGCAACTGCAGGCGGAGTTTGCTGTGCAACAGCGCGATACCACGCTCAACCAGCTGCTCGGCAATCCAGACCTGCCGCTCGGAAAGTTTCCCGAATACGCTCAGGCCAAGGCCGCCCTCGACAGCGCGCAACGCGATTTCGACCATACGATCGTGCGAGCACCGATGTCGGGCACAGCCACGCAGGTGGACAACATCCAGCTTGGCCGCTTTGTGGCCGCCGGCACGCCGGTGTTGAGCGTCATTGACGACCAGGCACCGTGGGTCGACGCCAATCCGAAAGAGACCGACATCACCTATCTGCGCGTCGGGCAGAAGGCGACGCTCGATGTCGACAGTTTTCCCGATCACACCTTCACCGGCACCGTGCTGGCTGTCAGTCCGGGCACCGGTGCCCAGTTCTCGATTCTGCCGCCGCAGAATGCGACCGGAAACTGGGTGAAGGTGGTACAGCGCGTGCCAGTGCGGATCGCCTTTGACAAGAGCGAAGACACCCACCTGCTGCGCTCCGGCATGAGCGTGAACGTCGAGATCGACACCGGCCATAGCCGGCTACCGTTTATGTCCGGGCAGACGAAAGAAACGAAAAAATGACCGCGCATTTCGCTTCGATGGATCCGAAGCTGCGGCGGGTCCTGATAACGGTCTGCACCATGACCGCCACGGTCATGCAGGCGCTTGATACGACAATCGCGAACGTCGCCCTGCCCTATATGCAGGGCTCGCTGTCGGCATCTCTCGACCAGATCAACTGGGTGCTGACCTCCTACATTGTCGCTGCCGCCATCATGACGGCGCCGATCGGCTGGCTTTCCGACCGTTTCGGCCGCAAGAAGCTGTTCATCATCTGCGTTGGCGGATTTACCGTCGCATCGTTCCTCTGCGCGCTGGCGCAGAACATCGAGCAAATGGTGTTGTTCCGGCTGCTGCAGGGCATGGCGGGCGCAGCGCTTGTGCCGCTGTCGCAATCCGTCCTGCTCGATGCCTATTCGGCGGAAGAGCGCGGCCAGGCGATGGCGATCTGGGGCGTCGGCGTCATGCTGGGGCCCATCATGGGCCCCACATTGGGCGCCTGGCTCACCGACAACTATTCGTGGCACTGGGTGTTTCTGATCAACCTGCCGATCGGTGTCATCACCGTGCTCGGCATGTGGATGTTCATGGATGAGACGCAGAAACACGACCATTTGCGCTTCGACTGGTTCGGATTCGTCGCGCTTGCAATCGGCATTGGCTCCCTGCAGTTGCTGCTCGATCGCGGCGAGCAGGTC
>DASYSQ010000078.1:0-21908 GCA_036003145.1 Pseudolabrys sp. | reverse complement strand
GGACCTGGAAAGCCTTGACGATCGCGTGCGCTCGCGGCTGGCCGGCGGGCTGGTTGTCGAAATGGGGCCGCTCGGCGAAGAATTGCGTTTCGAGATCCTCAAGGCAAGAGTCATGGCAGCGCGGACGCACCACCCGGCCTTCGACGTGCCGCTGCCGGTGCTCGGCTACATTGCCAAGACTGTCACTCACAATGGCCGCGATCTGGAAGGGGCGCTCAACCGTCTGCTGGCCCATAACAAGCTGACGGGCCATGCCGTCACGCTCGAAATGGCCGAGCGCGAAGTGCGCGACCTGATCCGCCCGCAGGAGCCGAAGCGGGTCAAGATCGAGGACATCCAGCGGGTCGTGGCGCGCCAGTACAATGTCAGCCGCTCTGATCTGCTGTCGTCGCGACGCACCGCGAATGTCGTGCGGCCCCGCCAGGTGGCTATGTATCTCGCGAAGACCTTGACCCTGCGCTCGTTGCCCGAGATTGGCCGGCGCTTCGGTGGCCGCGACCACACCACGGTTCTGCACGCCGTGCGCAAGATCGAAGGCCTCGTCGGCAACGATATGGCGTTGGCCGAGGAAATTGAGATCCTCAAGCGGCAATTGCAGGAATAGCGTGCAGGAACAGCGCCACCGGTGATCCGATTGGCAAAAGGCCCTGTCCCCGGGACCGGGCCTTTCGCTTATGCGGGCTTGTGGACGCCTGGGGATATGCCAGCCGGCCCAAAACGCACCCTTGCGAAAGGCGCGCTCTTTCGTCACCTTTGCTCCCCGGCTTCGCATTCCGCGAACGCCGGCTTGCCGTTGCGCCTGGTTTTTCCTTTTGAAGGCGCCGAAGCGGGTCTCCCCATGAAAGTTACCGTCGAGCGTGCAGAACTTTTGAAGTCGCTGGGCCACGTCCATCGCGTGGTCGAGCGGCGTAACACCATTCCAATTCTGGCAAACGTGTTGGTGAAGGCCGACCGCGGCAAGCTCAGCCTCAAGGCAACCGATCTCGATCTCGAGGTCACCGATTCCATCGCGGCCGAAGTCTCGCCTGGCGGTTCGACCACGGTGCCGGCGCATATGTTTTACGAAATCGTGCGCAAATTGCCTGACGGCGCGCAGATCGTACTCGAAGGATCGGGGGACCGCGCCGTGCTGTCCCTGCGCGCAGGGCGCTCGCGGTTTACACTGCAGACCTTGCCGGAAAGCGACTTCCCTGATCTCGCTGCCGGCGACATGAGCCACTCCTTCAAGGTCGCCGCCGCTGACCTGAAGCGCCTCATCGACAAGACGCAGTTCGCGATCTCAACCGAAGAGACGCGCTACTACCTAAACGGCATCTACTTGCACACGGCAGGCACGGCAAAGGCCGGGATGCTGCGCGCGGTAGCAACCGACGGGCACCGGCTTGCGCAGGTGGAATTGCCGCTGCCGCAAGGCGCTGCCGGCATGCCCGGCATTATCGTGCCCCGCAAGACTGTGGGCGAAGTTCAGCGCCTGATCGAGACCGGCGAAGGAGAGGTCGCGATCGAACTTTCGGCCGGGAAAATCCGGTTCACCATCGGCAACGTGGTGCTCACGTCCAAGCTGATCGACGGCACCTTCCCCGACTATGCGCGCGTCATTCCGGCCAACAACGACAAGAGCCTGATTGTCGACAAAAAGGATTTCGAGGCGGCCGTCGATCGCGTCTCAACCGTTTCAAGCGAACGGGGCCGGGCGGTCAAGCTTTCGATCACTGGGGGCCGGCTGGTCCTGTCAGTGACCAATCCCGATTCAGGCAGCGCGACCGAGGAGATCGAGGTCGAATACGAGGCCGATCCGCTCGATATCGGTTTCAATTCCCGCTACCTGCTGGACATCGCCGCGCAGATCGAAGGCGAAGTCGCCGTGCTCAAGCTCGCCGATCCCGGCTCGCCCACGCTCATTCAGGACAAGGACGCGAAAGGCGCCCTCTACGTGCTGATGCCAATGCGGGTGTAGCGGCCTGGCCGTTTACTCGGGTACCCTCTCCCCTTGTGGGAGAGGGTGGCGAGGGCCGACAGGCCCGCGCCGGGTGAGGGGTCGGTGTCGCAGGGATTTCACCATCGTCCGGTCGCCAGGCGCAGCCGCGGATTCGCGAGATCGTTGCGGCGGATGCCGACTGCCGCCGAAAAGGTAATGTGGCAACTTTTGCGACATCGCCGTCTTGCAGGCGCTAAATTTCGTCGGCAAGTTCTATTTCAGAACTACATCTTGGATTTCGTTTGCTTCGAAAAAAAGATTGTCATTGAAGTAGACGGTAGCCACCATTTTGACTCTAAGCGCGACGAGCAGAGAGATGCAATTATAGACCGTGAAGGATTTCGTGTTCTTCGCTATTGGGACAACGATGTCCTTCAACGATCCGCCTCTGTTCTCGATGATATTTTCGCGCATCTTACCGATGATCAAAACTGACCCCTCACCTGGCGCGCTTTGCGCGCCACCCTCTCCCGCAAGGGGAGAGGGTCAGCTGCGGCACGCTGCACGGCACGGCCCATGACCGTCGCCTTCATTGAGCGCCTGACGCTGACCAATTTCCGTAGCTACCACGCAGCGCAAATCGTGCTCGATCGCATTGGCCCCGTCGTTCTGACCGGGGCCAATGGTGCCGGCAAAACCAATCTCATCGAGGCGATCTCCTTGCTGGCGCCGGGTCGCGGGCTGCGCCGCGCGACCATGGAAGAACTTGCCTTCGCGGAGGGCGATGGCGCCTGGGCGGTGTCAGCCGGGGTTGAAGGCATGCTGGGGCTTGCCACCCTTGGCACCGGGATCGATCCCCCGGCAGGCGAGGAATCCGCACCGCTGCGCAAATGCCGCGTCGATCGCGAAAGCGTCGGCTCGGCCGCGGCTTTCGCGGACCATTTGCGCGTTGTGTGGCTGACTCCGGCCATGGATCCGCTGTTCAATGGCCCGGCCTCCGAGCGCCGGCGTTTCCTCGACCGTCTGGTGCTGGCGGTCGATGCGCAGCATTCGAGCCGCGTCGCCGCGCTCGAGCGCTCCCTGCGGTCGCGCAATCGTCTCCTGGAAAATACGCCGCACGACGCGCATTGGCTCGACGCAATCGAGCATGAAACGGCGGAAGTGGCGGTTGCCGTGGCGGCCGCGCGCGCCGAAACCGTCGGGCGATTGTCGGCGGCGCTTGATGCTTCGCGCAATGAAGCGCCGGAATTTCCGCACGCCCGGATCTCATTGCAAGGGTGGATGGAGCAGCTATTGCCCGACCACAGCGCGGTCGAAATCGAGGATCGCTACCGCGCGCGCCTGAAGGACAATCGCGCCCGCGATGCCGCCGCCGGCCGAACGCTCGACGGACCACATCTGTCCGATTTCGCTGTCGCTCATGCGACAAAGAATATTGCCGCCGCAGACGCCTCCACCGGCGAACAGAAGGCGCTGCTGATCCGACTCATGCTCGGCCACGCAAGCTTGATCAAACAGATGACCGGCTTTGCCCCGCTCCTGTTACTCGATGAGGTTGTCGCTCATCTCGATCCGGAACGGCGCGCGGCACTTTACGACGCGCTGTCCTCGCTGGGCGCGCAGGTGTGGATGACCGGCGCCGACCCGGTGGCTTTCGGCGACATCGTGGGCCGGGCGAATTTGTTCGTCGTCCGGAGCGGCACCGTGGAACCCGCATCAGCGCAGCGGTTCCAGAAGTAGCCCTCACGTTTTGTTAATCGAAATGCATCAATTATTCGAAAACAGGAACCATCACCCGGCGGCTGCTTTACCCTTATGCGTGCAATGAGGTTACCAATGGCCACGGACGCTGCAATCGATCAGGTGAGACGCGAGCTCGATCGCGCGTTCGACAAAACACGCGCAGACCTCGATCGAATCGAGATTCTCGCGGCCGGCCTTGCTGCTTTCAGTGCGCCGATCCCCGGCTACGAGCCACAGTTCCAGCACTTGCGGCGCGCGACCGTCAAGGCGCAGGAGTTGACCTCCGATGGATCTGCGCAGGCCTCAATACGCAGGCGGTAACAAAAACCTGCTTCGGGATCAGGTTTCCCCCAGCAATTCCCGCCGCTGCCGTTCGGACGCATCGGAATAGCGGCGCAATGCGTGGGCCTCGCTGAGCAGTCCGGTGACCTGCCGGCGTTCCACGGAATCGACCACGACCAGCGCTTCCGCTTCATACCGGTCGAAAGCCGCAATGGCTTCCCGCGCGGTCATCTGCGGCAACAGCATGTGGTCGGCGTGGTGCAAAACGGTGCGTACCGATTGAGTGGCGGCGAGCTCGGCCGCGTGCGCTTCCGCAACGAGCACCATCCCCGCATAGCGACCATCCTCGTCCACCGCGATAACCTGGCTGGTCGATCCCAACGGAAATGCCTCGCGGAATGCGGCAACCGGGGATTCGACCGGAGTCGTCCGCACGTCCGACCGCATCATCTGCGCGACCGTGAGATCGCGGATCCAGCCGACATCGGCCGCGCTGCGAATGGTTTCGCCGCGAAGATGAAAGCGCCAGGTGGCGAAGGAGTAACCGAAGAACTCGCGCGTAACCTGCATTGCAATGATCGCCGCGATCAGCACAGCGGTGGTCAACCAAAGGTCGCCCGTGGTTTCCAGCGCAATGAAGGTCATGGTGAGCGGACCGCCGATAACGGACACCGACAATGCGCACATGCCGATGATCGCGTATGAATCCGGATCGATATGCAGTCCCGGCCACACCGCGCCGAGCCCGTATGCGAACAGCTGGCCACCGAGCGCCCCAAGCAGGAGCGAGGCGAAGAACAGACCGCCACGAAAGCCCGAGCCGAGCGAGACGACCGAGGCAAGGGCCTTCAGCACGAAAATCAGCGCGATCGCCGTAAGCGGCAATTTGAAGATCCCCGTCAGGTGCAAGGCCCCATGCCCGGACGACATCACTTGCGGGGAAAGCATCGCCATCAGGCCCACCACCGCGCCGCCGATCATCGGCCGCAACGCAGGCCTGATCTTCAACCGCGTGAACAACAATTCGCAGGCGGCGACCCCGCGCATCAGGACGATACCGAATACGGCGGCGAGCACCCCGACGAAGGCGGCAATCACGACGTCGCGGACCGCGAGGCTGGCCACGGCGCCCGGATCGATGCCCAGCCTGTCCGGTGTGAAAGTGCGGGCAGTCAAATAGCTGACCAGTGACGCCATTCCGACCGGCGCCAGCGAAGCAATCGAGTAGCTGCCGATAATCAATTCGAAGCCGTAGAAGGCGCCACCCAACGGAGCGCCAAAAGCAGCTGCGATCGCCGCGGCGGCCCCACAGCCGACCAGCGTGCGCGTGTCGCTGCGCCGCAGGCGAAATGAGCGCCCTATTGCCGATGCGATGCCGCTGGCGAGTTGCGTGTAACCTGCCTCCAGACCGACCGAAGCGCCGATGCCGCTCGACCATACAGTCTGCGCTGCCACGATCAGGCTGCCGCGCATCGACATGCGCCCGCCATGCAGCGCATTGGCCTCGATCGGATCGACCTCGGTGCCGCGGCGGCGACCAATGTAGGCCGTGACGAGGCCAAACAGCAGGCCCCCGAGACAAAGCGGCAAAAAGGCACGAAGTGGATCGAGCGAAGCCCGGCCTGACAGTCGTTCGCCGGGGTCGAGGCCGAAAAAAAACTGATGCATGAGCCCGACCACCTCACCCATGGCAGCGACAGCCAGGCCCGCAATCGCCCCGATGATCACGGCGAGCACGATCACACTCGACTCTCGCGCGCGGACGATGGCGCGGAGCCGGTGCGGCACTTCAAGCTGACGGCTGAACAGACGCATGGAGAGTGATTCGGTCAGGCGTGCATTACCACTGGCTTAAATGCCATGGCATCGGCCGGTGCAAGCAACGGATTCAACGCTCCAAACCCCGCTGGGGATCGGCGCCCGGAGCTGCGATTTTGCAGGGCGTGAGCAGGGGGCGATTCGGCCTAAAAATGAGGTGGAAAAAGTGGGGATTTTTACGGCCGGTCCCCTTTAAAAAATACTGCCGAATCAACATATTAAGTGCAGTTAGTTTGCCCTGTACGGGACCCCATTTTCATGCCACACAAACTGCTCATTCCGACTCAATTTTCCGATCGATTCGAGGGTGCCGCCAATGGCTGAACCGGCCCGCAAAAACCCATCCGACTATGGTGCCGAGTCGATCAAGGTTCTCAAAGGCCTCGATGCCGTGCGCAAGCGGCCGGGGATGTATATCGGCGATACGGATGACGGCTCTGGCCTCCACCACATGGTCTATGAGGTGGTGGACAATGCCATTGACGAAGCACTCGCAGGTTACGCCACCGAAGTGGTGACCACGCTCAATCCGGACGGCTCGGTCACAGTGCGCGACAACGGCCGTGGCATACCGACCGACATTCACAAAGGCGAAGGCGTGTCGGCGGCCGAGGTCATCATGACCCAACTGCACGCCGGCGGGAAATTCGATCAAAATTCCTACAAGGTCTCGGGCGGCCTGCATGGCGTCGGCGTGTCGGTCGTCAATGCGCTCTCGAGCTGGCTCAAACTCACCATCTGGCGCGACGGCAAAGAGCACTTCATGGAATTCCGCGACGGAGTCGCGGTAGCTCCACTGAAGGCCGCCGGCAATGCGAAAGACAAGCGCGGCACCGAAGTGACGTTTTTTCCGTCGCCCAAGACTTTCACGATGGTGGAGTTCGACTTTGCCACCCTCGAGCACCGGCTCCGCGAGCTGGCATTCCTCAACTCCGGCGTCAGCATCGTGCTTTCCGACATGCGTCACGCCGTCGAGAAGCGTGAGGCGATGAAATACGAGGGCGGTGTCGAGGCGTTCGTGAAATTTCTCGACCGTAACAAGACGCCACTCATCCCTGTCCCGGTGATGATCAAGGCCGAACGTGAAGGCATCACCGTCGAATGCGCGCTCTGGTGGAACGACGGCTACCACGAAAGCGTGCTCTGCTTCACCAACAACATTCCGCAGCGCGACGGCGGCACCCATCTCGCCGGTTTCCGTGGCGCGCTCACTCGCCAGATCACGCAATATGCCGAAACGGTCGGCACCTCGCGCAAGGAGAAGGTAGCGCTCACCGGCGACGATTGCCGTGAAGGGCTGACGTCGGTGCTGTCGGTGAAGGTGCCGGATCCTAAGTTCTCCTCACAGACCAAGGACAAGCTGGTGTCCTCGGAAGTCCGCCCGGTCGTCGAAAACGTCATCAACCAGGCTTTGCAGGACTGGTTCGAAATCCATCCGCAGGAAGCGCGCGTCATCGTCGGCAAGGTGGTGGAAGCCGCCGCTGCGCGTGAGGCCGCACGCAAAGCCCGCGACCTGACCCGCCGCAAGGGCGCGCTTGATGTTTCGTCGTTGCCCGGCAAGCTGGCTGACTGCCAGGAACGCGATCCCGCCAAATCCGAATTGTTCATCGTCGAGGGCGACAGCGCCGGGGGGTCCGCCAAGCAGGGCCGTAACCGCGAATTCCAGGCGGTGCTTCCGCTGCGCGGCAAAATCCTGAACGTGGAGCGTGCGCGCTTCGACAAGATGCTGGGCAGCCAGGAGATCGGCACATTGATCACGGCGCTCGGCACCAGTATCGGGCGCGACGAATTCAATCCGGACAAACTGCGCTACCACAAGATCATCATCATGACCGACGCAGACGTGGACGGATCACATATCCGCACGCTGCTGCTGACGTTTTTCTTCCGCCAGATGGAAGAGCTCATCAAGCGTGGTCACATCTACATCGCGCAACCGCCGCTTTACAAAGTGACCCGCGGCAAATCCGAGCAGTATCTCAAGGACGAGCGCGCGCTCGAGGATTATCTGATTTCGACGGGCGTTGAGGAAGCGGTGCTGCGGCTCGCCAACGGCGAAGAGCGCGCCGGCCCCGATCTGCAAAAGCTGGTCGAGGAAGCGCGCGCGATCCGCAATATCCTGTCCGGCCTGCATGGCCGCTATAATCGCCAGGTCATCGAGCAGGCAGCCATTCTCGGCGTGCTCAATTCCAATATTTTCGGCAATCCGCAAAAAGCCAAAGCCGCAGCGCCTTTCATCGCCAGGCGGCTGAATGTCCTGGCGGAAGAGACCGAGCGTGGCTGGGAAGGTGAGTTCACCGAAGAGGCCGGGTTTACCTTCGCCCGCACGGTGCGCGGCGTGAAAAGCGTGGCCATCATTGATCCCGCGTTGCTCGGTTCGGCCGACGCCCGCAAACTCGACGAATATGCGGTGTCGCTGCAAAAGATCTATGAGAAACCCGGCTCGCTGCGGCGCAAGGACGAAACGTGGCCGATCCACGGTCCGGTCGGCCTTTTCGAGGCGATCACCGGCGCCGGTCGCAAGGGCGTCGCGATGCAGCGTTACAAAGGCCTGGGCGAAATGAACCCCGAGCAGTTGTGGGAAACGACGCTCGACACCAATGCGCGTTCGTTGTTGCAGGTGCGCATCAAGGAGGTCGATGAGGCCAATGTGCTCTTCGACCAGTTGATGGGCGATCTTGTGGAGCCCCGGCGGCAATTCATCCAGGACAACGCACTGGCAGCCAGCGTCGACGTCTGACGAGGCCTCAGCGCTCGCTCAAGAGGACCCCGTTGCAGAATCTCTCGACGCTGCGAACCCAGCCGCCGTTTCCATCGGCGACCGGCACTTCCCGCCAGTAGCATCCGTAATCGTTGTAGGCCCCGTAGCAGCCGCCGAGGGCGCAGCCGCGTGTCCAGGGAAGATAGCCGATGTAGTGGAGCCGGACGTAGGGGGCAGACGGCCGGCCGATGAGATTGTCGCAATCACCGCAATACGGCACCTGCTCGACGACGCGCAGGCGGGGCCAGTCGGTCGCGGCGCGCGAGACATGAGCGCGTTTACCGTACGAGCGATCGCGAGGAAGGTCCGCGGCATTCGCGGCGCCGCCAAGCGAAGCGATGAGGCCCAACGTCACTATTGCCAATACAATGGTACGCATGAACGGCATCCTGTTGAGGTTAACGGCCTTGGTCGAAGATCGGCAGCGATCATATCCCGAATGCCTTCTCAGGTTGGGGGAAAGTGCCGGCATAGTTATCGCCAATTCGCGCTGTCGCTACACGGCGTTATCGCTGTTGGCCGTCACGATGTGAGCTTGGCGCCAATAGTCAGGCCGACAATGAGCGCGCCCAGGAACAACACTAGAAAGATACCGAACAGCCATTGCGCGATGGTCGCCGATGTAGCCTCAACATCGGTGAATCCGAAAATGCCCGCGACCACAGCGATAATCAGGAAAATCAAGGCCCATTTCAGCATCGGCGGCGCTCCATGACATTCTGTCCCGACAATGAGCAGGACTGTTGTCAAGTTCCATGGCTATTCCGGGCGCCCCGCGGCGCGAGTCCGCCCGTCCCGCGGTAACCAAGTGCCGCCGTCGACACGGGACAGGAAATTGCTCACCGCTCGATTGAACAGATCCGGCTCTTCGAGATTCACCGCGTGTCCGGTCTTCGGGAACACCATCAGCCCGGAAGCGGAAATCGCACTTTTCAGAAACAGGGCCGACTCAATGCACCGTTCGTCCTCGTCACCGACCACGATCAGGGCCGGCATCATCAGCAACCGGATTTCCTTCTCAAAGTCGTAGAGTGACGCCCGCCCGCCCTGGAACCCGCGCGACATATGCGCAGAGCCCTGCGCATCATGTTCGGCGAGTTGCCTGGAAAATTCAGCGAACCCGCGCGGATCCTTGAGTGCGTGTGGGATGCGGCTTGGGCCGCGGCCATAGGTCTGCGCCACTGCGGCTGAACCGTCGCGCTCGAATTGCGTGGCGAGGTCGCGTGAGCGCTTATGAAATTCTTCCGTATACCAGCGTTCACTGCCGGAGCCGGTACCGGCAAGGACAAGCGATCGCACGCGGCCAGGATAATTGAGCGCGACCTGCAAGACGGTGTAACCGCCCATCGACAAACCAATAAGGTGGGCCCGTTCGATTTCCAGATGGTCGAGTACTGCGACAGCGTCGCGCATGACATGCCTGTAACTGTAGGCGCCCGCATCGGCCGGTACATCGGAGGGTTTGTAGCCGCGGGCCGCATAGGCGATACAGCGGTAGCGTTTGCCGAATTCGCGGAGCTGGTGCTCCCAGCTGCGATGGTCGCCGGCGAACTCGTGCACGAACAGGATCGGCGTGCCGTGTCCAACTTCTTCGTAATAGAGTTTTATTTTGTCTGGCGTGACGGCGTAAGGCATTACAAACCAGCTTTATGGCTTTCCCTGAATTTTCATCGCAATGCGCACCAGTTCCGCGATGTTGCGGGCCCCGATACGCTCCATCACCCAGGCTCGATGGTTCTCCACGGTCTTCGGGCTGATTTTGAGCTGTGATCCGATTTCCTTATTCGACAGACCGACCACGGCGAGCTCCATGACCTGGCGCTGCCGCGCTGAGAGGGTATTGAAGCGAGATTGCAGCTCTTCCAGTTCGACCGCATCGATTTCGGGTTGCTGCATCTTGTTCAGTGCATTTCGAATGCTGGCAAGCAGGCGGGCCTCATCGAATGGCTTCTCGATGAAATCGAACGCTCCGACCTTGATGGCGGCGACAGCCATATCGACGTCCCCGTGGCCGGTGATCAGGATGACCGGGGCAGCCAGACCCACACCCTTGAGATGCTGAACCAGCTCGAGGCCGGACATTCCGGGCATGCGAACATCCGAAACAATACAGTCAAATCGCTGTCCGCTCCTGGTTGCCGCCAGAAAGTCCTGCGCGGATGCAAAGCAGGACGCTTCAACATCCTGACGGGCGAAATAGAGGCGCAGCGAGTCGAGCACTGCCTCGTCGTCGTCAATGACCGCAATGTGAGTGAGAACGCTCATGCCTGGGCTGTCTTTGCAATGGGCAGCGTGAAGTGAACGGCGGCTCCCTGCGAGCCGTCATCGAGCCACAACTTGCCGCCATGGGCCTCGACAATCGATCGGCACAGAGGCAATCCGATGCCGAGACCTTCGGCCTTGTGGGACGACAGCGGCAGAAATGCATTTTCAACGAGCTGGGCCGGAAATCCGGGTCCGGAATCCACGACTCGCACTTCGACAAAATCGGCGTCGAAGACCTTTGCATCGATCAGGACGGTTCCGCGCAGGGTTTCGCTTTCACCGATGGCCTCGATTGCATTGCGCAAAAGGTTGATCAGAACCTGCTCAATCTGCAGCAGGTCGACCATGATGCGCGGAAGGTCAGCGGCTATGGCGGTTCGAACCGCCACATGCATGCGGTCGAGATCCGGCTGACATAATTCGATCGTCTCTTCCACGATACGTTCGAATCTGCACGGCGCGCGATTGCTGCGATCGAGCCGGACCAGGGCGCGCAGGTGGCGAACAACTTCAGCGGCTCGCTCGACCTGCGCCACAGCCTTTTTCGCCGTCTCAGCGACTGTCACGACATCGACCGGCGCCGTGCTCATCGCATCGTTCACCAGCCGCGTGTAGGTGCCGGCCGCCATCAAGGGCTGATTGAGCTCATGGGCAACAGCAGCGGCGAGTTCACCCATGCTGCCAAGTCGGGCAAGACGTGAGTGCGAATCCTGCTGCAGGCGCAATTGGGCTTCGGTGCGCCGCCGTTCCGTAACCAATTCACCGGCAACCAGTCCGGTCATCGCGAGGACGAGCATCAACGCCTGAAAAGCGGTGACGTCGAATGTTCCTGCCGGAAAAAGCTGAATGCCGAGAATCAGGCCGAGCTGCGTGGCCAGAATGCCGACGCTGACGCCTTCCGAGCCGGTGCGCACGGCAAGCCAGACGATCGGCAGGAACAGAACATAAAACAGCTGAAATTGCTGTTCCTCGGCCAGACCGAAAACCAGGGCCAACGCCAGGCCGATCGCAACAAATTGCAGCAGGGTTTCAGTCGTCATCGGCAGGATGCGCCGACGGGTCAATGCAAACAGCGCGAATGGGGCGATCACGGTGATGCCAATGACATCCCCAACCCAGTAGCGCAGCGCCGCCGCCGTGAAATCAGCGGCCGGCAACAGCCCTGCGGCAATCGTCAGGCTTACGTAGCCGGCCGCAACGAAGGCCGCGCTCACGACTGCGACGACCAGCAGAAGAACGAGATCGTGCATCGAGGCGAGCGTGGGATCAAAGCGCAACTTCGGACGCAACAAAAACGCCACTGCGATCGAATAGCCGCCGCCAACCAATGCCGAAGCAAGGATCTCGACGTGCCACGGCATGGCGAACTGCTGATTCAGAAAATCAGCGAGCAACGGGCTGACGAGCAAAAATGGAATCATCCGGAGGCCAAACAGCAGGAGCAGGACAAAGCTCAGGCCGGTGCCGGGATTCCAGGGCGTGATCCCGAGTTGCGCGTAAGGCTCGATGAAGCTGATCCAATCGAGCACCGCATACGCCGCAAGGTAGACAAGCCCGACGAGCAATTTGTGAGCGTCGAAAACGCGCGGGAAGGCCATCGCTCGCAATCTCTCTGCGTGAATCGTGCTTGTCATCGATTTTAAGCCTTCCCGGCGGCGACACCCCGGATATTAGTCCCTAGGTGAAAATACCCAAGTGTTGCAACCCCGGCATTCATCCTGAGTTGTAGGCGGGTCCGCCACTCCTAATCTGCCGACACGACAACCGATTTACGCGTTTGGCGGACAGGATCGTGCCGAACAGACTTCCATTGACAGCCAATCCCCCGGTCCGCCCGGCGAATGCGCGATCGCAGCGCTCCAGGGTGAGCGACCAGCTGCACAAGTTGCGTGACGCCTGTCGGCCGACAGGGCAGCCGGGCACGGGAGTTTCTCTCAGATCTGTTCTGTTCAACTGGGCGGGCCTCGTTGCGCTTTGGGCTCTCCCCTACCTCACGCTGCTCGACCATCTGCAGCCGGACGCCGCGCGCTCGGAAATATTGCAGTGGTCGTTGCTCGTTATCGGCGCACTCGGACTCGTCAGCCTTCTTTACAGCGCGTGGAGAGAAACGCTCGACCCCGCATGGCGGGCGAAGCATGGCTTCCCGCCGCGCAAATTGCACACGGATCGTAGATGACCGAATTGTTGAACGGCATAGGCCTCAATACACAGCCCCAGTTCTGGATATCCGTCCTTCAAATTATCTGGATCAACGTGCTGCTGTCGGGCGACAACGCAATCGTCATTGCGCTTGCCTGCCGGAACTTGCCGAAGAAACAACGTTTCACCGGAATGGTGCTCGGCACAGGCGTGGCGCTTTTGTTGCGCCTGATCTTCGCGACGATCGTGTCGACGCTGATGTTGCTCCCCTACGTAAAGATTGCAGGGGGACTGGCGCTCCTCTGGATCGCGGTCAAATTGCTCGCGCCCGGCGAAACATCAGACAGCAGTCACACCACATCCGACAGTCTTTGGCGCGCCGTGAAGCTCATCGCGATTGCCGACGTGGTGATGAGCCTCGACAACGTCATTGCCGTAGCGGCAGTCGCGGATGGAAGCCTGGCGCTGCTCGTGTTCGGGCTCGGTGTCAGCATCCCCTTGATCGTGGCCGGCGCGAACATCCTCATGGCTCTGCTCAACTACTTCCCGCTTATCATCTGGGCCGGGGCGGGGTTGCTGGGATGGATCGCAGGTGAAGTCATCGCCAGCGACCCCATTATTGCCGATCACGTGACATCGTTCGGCCCTGGCGCAGCCGAAAAATTCAAGCTGATCTGTTCGATCGCCGGCATGGCCGGAACGATTGGTTTCTGTCTCATCAGCAGAGCGCGAGACCGCGCGCCGCGGCTCGAACCGTCAGAATAGATCCAGATATTCTTTCTGCTCCCAAGGCGTGACCTCCGGCTGGTCACGGGCCTCTTTCTGAAAGCGTTCAAGCTCGGCCGCCTTGATATGCGTGTAGTAGTCGATGAAGGCCGGGCCGAAGCCGGCACGGAAAACCTCATCGGACCGCAACGCGGTCAGCGCTTCATTCAGGTTTTTCGGCAACAGCGCCGCGACGGTTTCGTAAGGCGTATCGGCGGAGGGCCCGGGATCGAGCCTGCGCGCAATGCCGTCGAGACCGGAATAGATTTGCGCAGCCAGGTAGAGATAGGGATTGGCCGCAGGCTCGCCGACGCGATTTTCCAGGCGGGTCGCGGGGTCGCCAGGTTGACCCAGCACGCGGATCATCACGCCACGATTGTCGCGCGCCCAGATGGCGCGATCGGGTGCGAGCGAATTGGGCCGATAGCGCTTGTAACCGTTGATGGTCGGCGTCGTGAGGGCCGCTGCCGCGCGCGCATGCGCCAGGAGCCCGCCCAGATAATATTTACCGACCGTCGAAAGCACGTCAGGGTGATCGAACGCGAAGGCGTTACGGGCGGTTTTTGATTCGACCAGCGACTGATGCAGGTGCCAGCCGCTCGACATCACATTCGCAAACGCCGGCCGGCACATGAAACTCGCCAGGAGCCCATGGCGGCGGGCGATCTGTTTAACGGCCGCGCGGAACAGCACCATGGTGTCGGCGGTGTCGAGGCCGAACTGCGGGCGGAAGGTGAATTCGCACTGACTGGGGCCCAGTTCGATCTCGACCGAGCGCAATGGCAGGCCGAGTCGCTCGATGCCGTGGCGGAGGATTTCAACCGCGGGGTCCAGCAAATCGAATCGCGACTCGGTGAGATATTGGTAGCCTTGCGTCAGCAGGCTGACTTCGGGTGCTTCCGGCGGCCAGGTCGCATCGGCCGGCGCCAGCCGCGGATTTTCCAGCTTGAACAGATGGAATTCGACTTCAAGTCCCGCGAGAAAATCAAAGCCCGCTTTTGCGAGCGTATTGAGCGCATCGCGGCATCGCGCGCGCGTGGAAAACGGGACTGCCTTGCCATTGCCGAAATAGATGTCGCACAAAATCCAGCCGGTTTTGTTCGCCCAGGGCAGAATCCGGAAGGTTGATGGATCGGCGACCATGATGAAATCACCGCCGCCCTGCATCTCCTCCATCGCGAATCCGCCGCCCGGCGTGAACACCGGATAGACGGTGCGGTGCGCAGTGTCTTTCGCGAGCAGCGTCGTCGTCATGGTGACGCCGGCGCACATCGCACTTGCGGCTTCCGATGCGAGCAGCGTCTTGCCGCGCAGCACGCCGTGCTGGTCGGCGAACGAAAACCGCACGACCTCCAGTTTTTCCTTCTTGATGATGCGCTCGATCTGCGCAGCGGCTTTGGTCTGCGTGTCGCTCCACAGGTCGTGACGCTCGACAAAGCTGGCCGGTTTACGCGACCGTGGGGGCATTATGATCTAGTGCCCATTGGTCCAGCTCGCAGCCTGGCGTTTGCTGATTTCGGTCTTTTGCCAATAGCCCTGCCAGTCATCGGCCGGACCGATGCCATCGATTGCAGCCGGACCTGTGATACCCGCGGCCTGCGCCGGATCGAGGACCATGATCGGCGTCTCGCCTTTGCCCGCCTGCTCGATCGCCTGCCGTAACATCTTGCGATAAGCGCTGATCGCCTTATCGGACGTGCCGAGATGTTCGCTGGTGCGGTCCTGGATCGCGCCCATTGATTCACAGGCCCACTGGTCGTGCACATTGATGTCGGCGCCCATGCCCGTAAAGGTTTCGTGCTCCTGCTCGTGCGGATCGAAGCCGTAGTCATTGCTCTTGTTCTTGTTCGGGATGTAGTCCGGCAGCTGATAGAGCGCGAGCCGCTGACGCCGCATCTCATCCTTGTCGACCGGCGCACCGAAGCTGGTGAAGATCGCATACCAATAATGTTTCCCGTCATCGACCGGCACGTGCCATTGCGTGATCGTCATCTCCCGACTCATCGGCAGGATGAACGCATTCGGAAACATCAGGTTGGTGATGCGCACATGCGTATTTGCCTCGCTAATCTGCCGGAGTGTCACAAGGCGGAAGCCAAAATCGGTCGGCTCGACTTCGATGCGCGGGCGCGTGAACTCGCGCATGATGCGCGACATTGGCATGTCGGAATCCCGCGAGGTGTCGCGGAATAATTTTCCGTAGGCCTGGCTCGGATCCTCGTCTTCGAAGAAACGGTGCAGGAATGACGTATGGACCGGATCGATGCCAACCTCGAGCGATTGCAGCCAGTTGCAATCGATCATGCCCTTGAATGCGAATGTATGGCTGCCAGGGGCAATGAAGCAGTCGAAATGTGGAAATGCCGGCGGCTCGCCAGGTCCAAGATAGGCGAAGAGGATTCCGCTTTTCACGACCACCGGGTAGGATTTCTGCTTGATGTTGGCGCAAAGATTGCTGTCGACGGGCTCGGCCGGGGTCTCGAGACATTTGCCGTGTACGTCGAACAACCAGCCGTGAAAAGCGCAGCGCAGGCCACCGTCTTCAAGCCGGCCATAAGCGAGGTCGGTTCCGCGGTGCGGACAGCGGCGGCCGATCAGGCCGTAACGGCCACGCTCGTCCTTGAAGATCACCAGATCCTCGCCGAACAGGCGGACCGGCTTGACTGGCCGGTTGCCTGATAGCTCATCGACCAATGCCGCCGGCTGCCAATAGCGCCGCATCAGATCACCCGCCGGCGTGCCTGAGCCGGTCCGGGTGATGAGGTCATTTTGCTGCGCACTTAACATCGCGCTCTTCCCCCTGCTACGCCGGGACAGACTTTATACGAAGTCCGCAAGCGAGAGGAAGCAGCGGTTGACGTCGTAAAACGACGCGGCCGGCACAATGGCCGGCCGCAAGAACAGGAACAAGACAGGGAAATTGCGCGACGCTTAGTGCGTCTGGCGCGTAGCCCAGCCGGTATCCATGCGACGGCGCCACGCGGTCTGCCGCAACCCCACCAACCGTTGTGCTGCGGTCCTTGCTTCGGAGCGGCTGGTCGCCGCACAGGTGCGATATTCCAGATCGGACACGCGCGACACCAGAGGCTGCTTGCGAAAGAGCCGCGTAAACGCGCCGACGCCGTCATTCAATTTCAGGTCGGCGAGCGCATTTGCCACGTTGCCGGAATGACCAAAGGCAACGACCCGGCCAGTCATGGTGTGACGAACTTCGTAAACTCCGGGGCCAATAGGCGCTTCAACATGTTCGCCGCTTTGGGCATCAGGAAAGCGTTTCCAAGTACTCCAAGTCTGAACCATGAAATATCCCTCAGTATCATTCAAAAAGGCGGACCAAGAACGCGACAACTAACCTTTAGTTCCGCTAGGTCAACTGGGCCTGTTGATAAAGGGATAATATAGGCCGCAATTAGGCTGCGACGAATATTCACATATTTACACTTATTAGTGGGGTTAATGCCGGTCCGACGAGCTAATGGCCTGGCAGAACGAGCACTTTCGGCTTTGCCGGGAGATTGCCTTTCGAGGCCACCAGCGATGGAATATCCGCGACTTCCACGTCCCATTCCTGACGAACCCGCTGCAAAAAGCGGTCGAGCGTATAAGCACTGAAATAGTGCATCGGAATCATCAGCGGTGCCTTGAGCGCGTGCAACACCTCGACCATGCCTTCGAGATCGAGCGTATATGACCCGTCAACCGGCACCAGCACGATATCGACGCGGCCGATCTCATTGAGTTGCTGCTGGGTGAGCGTGTGGTGCAAATGGCCGAGATGGGCGATGCACAGGTTGGCGACTTCGAAGATGAAGATTGAATTGCCGTGCCGTTCGGTGCCCCCTTCAAACGTCCGGATATTCGTCGGAACGTTGCGCACGCGCACGTCCTTGTACTGAAGATCGATGCGCGCAGGCTTTTCGTCGTCTGCCCAGCCGTGCAGCACATATTTGATGCTCGGATCGGGTGACAGACTGTAGTGCGTCGAGTGCGCGTGATTCATCGTGGCAATGTCGGGCAGCACGATTGGCCGGACATAATCATTGTAGTCGGTGGCGATGCGCACCAGTTGCGGGCTTTCAATCAGGAAGGTTGAATGGCCGACGTAGCTGATACGCACCTGGTCGTGCTCAAGCGCGGCAAGACGCAGCGCGGCAGGCTCAGCGAAAGGCGGCCGCGCCGCAACGAGACCTGGGCAGCTTTGCATCATTTCAGGCTTGGTCTCAGGCTTGGTCTCAGGCTTGGCTGGTGCCGCGCCTTGTGCAATGGCTTGCGTCGCCACTGCGCCGGCCCAAAACAGCGCCGCAAGAATTTTCAGAGAAGCAGTATGCATGGCATGATCCGCGCCACCCGAGCGGCGGGAATCTGACACGCTTTCGCAGCGCTTGCTACCACATCACGCGCAAAAAAACGGCGCCCAAAAGCCGCTCTTGGACGCCACTCCGCCAGTCAAAATCTGCTTTGGGTGATCGGTCAGAATTGCTCGAAATAGCGGCGGTCGCGCATTGAGACGATAATCCCTTTCGGCGTCACCACCAGCCAGCGTCCGTCGTGCCGCTCGATCTTTTCGACCAGCCCGAGGCCAGGCAACGGCACGCCCGGGACAACCTGATAGACATCACCATTACCCTGCACGTAGACGTAGCCGTCGCGGGTTTCCCGGATCGACCAATTCGTGACAATTGGGGGGCGGGAGGAGCGCGCTTCGCCCGCTGCGGGAAGCCGTGGCGAAGCTGATGTCTGTGACGCCGGCGAGACCGTTTGCGGCGGGGTGATTGAGTTGGTGACATCCGCGCTCTCGCGGTTGAGACGTTCACCGATCTTGGCGATCTGGCTGTTCGCCGATTTGCTGGCGGTTTCAAGACTCGCCTTCAGGCCGGTGATTTCCTTGGCGAGGCGAGCGACGGATTGCTGTGTCGCCTTGTTTTCTTCGGCAGCGACCTCGACGATCGCCGGCTTCGAAAAGGCACCGGTTGCCGCAGCCCCCACGATCGCCCCCAGAGCGGCCGCGAGCGCCACGGAAGCAGCGAGCAGAGCATGACGCTTGTGGCGCGGGCGCAAGATAAAGGACGGACGCTTTGGCGCTTGAATGTCCGGAGTCGCAGCAGGCGCCTCCTCGGCCACACATCCGGCAACCACGGATATTTCATTGACGGCGACGGCTTCGGAGGGCTCGGGAGGCGTTTCCGCCGGGGCCTCCGTTCCTGCCGGCGAGATCGATGGCGACGCGAAGAACGGCAATCCAACATTGAGCGGCGCACTGCCGGGATTCGGCACCCCTTCGTCACCGGCGGCTTCAATCGCCCTACGCTTGGCCATGGCTATGCGTCCCCGATTGATATTCACCAATCGGTAACCACGTTCGGTTACCAATTGGTTACCAATCGTCGGCGGACAGGGCGGGCGGTATCTATCGACTATCGATCGCAATGTCTTTGTATGCATACGCGGATCTGTCGCACGGGATGCCGGCGGTCAGCGTGAGATGCCGCGACGACACCATCCCATCATCTCTTTCAAGCAATTCCTGAAAGGCGGCCCTACACCGCCAGGCCGCTTTCGGCCGCGCGTGCTTTCAGGGACATCGCTGGGCGCGCCCCGATGTGCTGAATGACTTCAGCCGCCGCAAGTGCACCCAAACGGGCGGAGGTGCGATGGTCCTTTCCCCGTGACAGGCCGACGAGAAAGCCCGCAGCAAACAGATCGCCGGCGCCGGTCACATCCGCCACCTGTTCGACCGGCTCCGCCGCCACCGCCTCGACGGCCTCGCGAGAAACAACCACGCAGCCCTTTTCGCTGCGCGTCACCACCGCAAGCTTCGCCTCGGCGCGCAGCGCCTTCACTGCGCTGTCGAAGTCCGCGCTCTCGTACAAACTGTGCAGCTCGCGCTCGTTGGCAAATACGATATCGACAGTGCCCTTGCGGATCAGATCGAGAAATTCCCCGCGATAGCGATCGACACAGAATGCATCGGACAACGTCAGCGCGACTCGGCGCCCGGCCTTGTGGGCGATCTCCGCCGCCTTGATGAATGCTTCTTTCGCCTGTGGCGGGTCCCACAAATAGCCTTCGAGGTAGGTGACCGCAGCATTCGCGACCTGCGCCTCGTCTATGTCGCCCGGCTTCAGGTCCTGCGCGGCCCCCAGGTAAGTGTTCATGGTTCGCTCGCCGTCAGGCGTCACCATGATGTAGCAGCGCGCTGTCGACGGACCGCCACTTGCCGGATTGGTGTCGAAGGCAACATTGGCGGCGCGGATATCGTGAGTGAAGGTGCGGCCGAGATCATCCTTCTTGACCTTGCCGACAAAGGCCGCCTTCGCGCCGAAGCTCGCGACGCCGACGATGGTGTTTGCCGCCGACCCACCCGAACTTTCCACTGCCGGGCCCATTGCGGCGTAGATTGTCTGCGCGCGCGCCTCATCGATCAAAGCCATCGTACCCTTGCGCATGCCCTGCGCGACCAGGAAATCGTCCTCGGCGCGGGCGATGACGTCAACGATAGCGTTGCCGATACCAAGTACATCGTAGCGGGGTGCGGTCATTGCGTAATCCTTGCGAACAGCGCGCGCACTATATCGGGCGAACGCGTCCCGGCAAGCATGACCGCATCGCGAGGCGTGACGGGCATGTGCCCACAGGCCTAGAGTGCCACGAAAGGAATCACCTGTGTCTTTGGCGCGCGATATCACAACCACTGGCGGCGGCACGTTGATATCGCGGCTGCTGGCCTACCTGCGCGACGCCTGGATCGCGGCGCTGCTGGGCGCCGGCCTTTATTCAGAAGCCTTCTTCGCTGTGATGCAGGTGGTGAATTTCTTTCGCCGTCTGCTGTCGGAAGGCGCGCTCAATGCCGCCTTTGTGCCGATCTGGCTCAAGCTGCGCAGCGGCGACGGCGGGTCGGCCAACGCCGACCGCTTCACCTGGCGCGTTCTGCTGATGATGTTCTGTATCGGCGGCATCATCGCCCTGCTCATCGTCTTCTTTGCGCCAGCAGTCATCGCGGTCATCGCGCCGGGTTTTGATCGTGAACGCCGGTCGTTGGCCGCGTTCCTGCTGTTCATGGTCGCGCCCTACATCGTTCTGGTGGGATTGGTGGCAGCGATTGCTGCCGCGCTCAGCGCCGAAGGACGCGTGGGTGCGGTCGCCATCAGCACGATCATTTTCAACCTCGTGATGGTGATCGTGCTGGCTCTCGTGATCTTGCCAAATCATGAAATTGAGCAATTCTACGCCACGGCCTGGCTCGCATTCGCCGCCAGTATCGCGGGTCTAATTCAACTCATCCTGGTGGCAGCAGTCTGGTTGTCGGGCGGCAAACGGTGGCAGCGCGCGCCTGTCCGCGCTCCCGATCAGACCGACGCTTTTTTCAGACGTGCCTTGCCGGGCCTGGTCGCCACCGGGATCCCGCAATTGAAGCTGATCGCAGCCACCGCCATCGCATCTGCTTCACCTGCGGCAGTGTCGTGGCTGTACTATGCCAACCGGCTGTACGAATTGCCGCTCGGCGTTTCCGCTGTGGCGATTGCGGTGGTGATCGTGCCGCGCATAACAGCGAGTGTCCACGCCGGCGACAAGGCTGCACTCGCTGCCGCGCAATCCCGCGCCTATGAGATCGCCGCTGCTCTGGCGTTGCCCGCCGCTGCCGGTTTCGCGCTCCTGGCGAAGCAGATCGCCAGCGGCCTGTTCGAGCACGGCGAATTCGGCCCGCAGGACACGCTGGCGGTTGCGGGCGCTTTGTCGGCGATCTGTATTGGGCTGCCAGGGCACGTGCTGGAGAAGGTCTTCGGTGCGGTCTCCTTCGCGCATGAGGACACGCACACCCCGATGTTTGCTGCGCTCATCGGTCTGACGACGGCCGTGGTCGGGGGCATGTTGCTGTTCCCGCGCTTTGGCCACGTCGGCGTGGCGGCCGCCATAGCGATATCCGGCTGGGTCGGGGCACTTGTGCTCAATTTCATTTTGGGCCGGCGCGGCTGGCTGGGCCTCGATGCCGACGCCCGACGCCGCCTCCCACGCATCGCATTGGCGACGATCGTCATGGCCGGCGTAGTCGCCTCTGTGACTCATGCGCTCGGTTTGGCCGAGCCCGTGTCATCGTTTGGCCGGCTCGTCGTCCTTGCCGCCCTGGTGATGGTCGGCATCGGGGTTTATCTCGCCACGCTGCAATTGCTTGGCGTGACGAAGCTCAAAGAGCTGGCCGCAGCGGTCCGTCATAAAGCT
>DASYSQ010000077.1:0-6807 GCA_036003145.1 Pseudolabrys sp. | reverse complement strand
GCTCCGGAGAGGTGGCTGAGTGGTTGAAAGCACCGCACTCGAAATTCTGTCGGCGCCATTTCAGTAGGTTTTCACCTGTCCCTTTAGCTCTCACTGTGTCGTGTTTTCCGAGCTGTTACGTGACCTTCATCTGCGCTCATCCCGCCTCGTGCTGCCAAGTTCAGTAGAAAATCCGGTGGTAGTGATCAGTCTTTGTTCACGTCGGACTCGGTAGTGGTACGATTCGAAGCCCCGCGAATTGCTTCTTCGGCATCATCGGCTGTCCGAGCCATCAGCACGCCGATCTTTCGCACGCCTTCGCTCTGCCGGGCGCGGACGCCTAGCCATGCCACCGTATTACCGAGAAAGGTGATCAACTCGACGCGCGGAATGACAACACGCCATTATCTTTGGGCATAAGCGGACATTGTCTTGATGTCCGCTTTTCCCTGCACATGTCCGCTTTGTGCCATAAGCGGACACGGCCTGCACAAACAGAAAGACCGCTGCGCGGCGGTCTCTCCGAAATTCAATTGGTGTCTGGATCATGCAGCGAGTGCTGCTGCTTTCTTCTTCCTGCGCCAGCCGAGCAGGCCGAGCGCACCGAGGCCGGTGGCGAAGAGTGGGAGCGCGGCCGGAATGGGCGTGGCCGCAGTCAACGGCGAATTACCGATGCCAGTGTTGAGGATCGACACCGAGTACCCAACTGGAGCCACGAAGAACGGGTCAACGTAAGCGCTCGCAGAACCGTCGTCCTGCGCCCCCACAGTGATGATCATCTGCACCATGTACACCTCGTTTGCCCAGAATGTGATTGGCCCGTTGATGGTGAACGAGTCATTGGTCGGATTGGGGTTACTGATGGCATTCAGGCTTTCTGAGATCGGAGACAGAAACAAGGTGTGATTGAAATTTGGATTGGACGGGTCATTCACGGCGTCCACGTTGAGGCGCACCTCAGCCGTACCGTTGATGCCAGAAGACTGGATCGCCCCAAAACTCTGCACGGTCGCTGTCACGGTACCAAGGGCGCCATTAAATTCAATGTAATAAGTCAGTCTCGAATCTGCCGCGACTGCCCAGCCGGCGGTGGATGACGCCATCGCGGAGATTCTCGGTATGCCGTAGTCATTGCTCGTCGAGGCTTGGGAACCCGCGCTAGAGGCGTTGACCCCTGGCGTTGGGTTTGTCGTGATCGGACCGGTTTGAGATCCTGTGCTCGTGCCGGCCACAGCATCGTTGAGAAATTCGGCAGGCAAGGTCACAGCACTCGAATGATCCAGCGGATATAAGAGACTTGTCGCGAACAAAAATATACGAAGACGTACCATCGTTATGCCTCCATCTTCGATGACGCGCCACGGCGGCAAGATCGAAAGCCTCCCCTAGCGGGCTCGCTTCCATACTAGTTGCGCGGCTTCGGCGGGATTTGCCGTCGAACTTGCTGCCGTGTACCGAAGTTTGTCCTCACTGAACGAAAATGTCCGCTTTTGATCGGTGAGGTCCCAATTCGGAAATGAGCTTCGTTCGATGTGCAGCGTTACGATGCGGTCGGGCTCGCTGATTGTGTACGTGCCAAAATAGGCGACGACACCCTGTGACGAGGCTTTGTATTCGTCAGGCGTCCCAACCATACGATTGTTGGACGCGAACTTCGCCCGCTCGGCAGCCATAATCTGTGTCGCAAAGCGTCCGGTTGCGTCGAATACCAACATGCCTTTGGCATTGGGACCGAACGGTTCGATCTTGCTGCCGTCGGGATGGACGTAGTGAATTGAAACAAGCGTCCAGGTCCCGACGAATTGCTCTTTGGCTGATTTGCCGGGCTGTTGGGCGGCGGCGCGATCCGGACTGATGGCACCGGTGATGGATAATATCATCGCGGCGAGAACCAGCGAGCGTATTCCATTCATGGGACACTGCTTCCAAATTGAGCGCGGCGGCGCGGTCGTCACCTCTATGACGCAGTGAACGACTATGCGATAATCCCTCATAATTGAAACAACCTATTCGGCCCAGCCAAACAATGCGCGGAACCGAATTTGCCGAAATGGCTGCATTTGTGGCGATCGCCGATCGGCACAGCTTTGCCAAAGCGGCCACACATCTGGGTGTCGCCCGCTCGACGCTCAGTCAAAACATTCGCGCGTTGGAGGAGCGGCTCCGCGTTCGGCTTTTAAACAGAACGACACGCAGCGTTTCGCTTACCGAAGCCGGCGAACGACTGTTGGCCCGCGTGCGACCGGCGCTGGGCGAGTTGACCGCCGCCGCTAACGAGCTTGACCAATCCGCCCAAGGTCCGGCCGGCTTGTTGCGCGTTGTTGTTCAGCCGCCAGTGGCAAGTTTTCTGATTGGCCCTCTGCTGGGGCGGTTTCTCGCGAAATATCCCGGCATCCGATTGGATATTTCGGTGGTCAAGATGCCAGGGAATATTTTCAGCGAAGGATTTGACGCTGGCATTCGCTTTGGCGAGCAGGTCGAGCGCGATATGGTCGCAATGCGCGTGATGGGCGAGGCGCGTTTTGTGGTTGTTGCTTCGCCAGAATATCTGGCGCGACATTCCACGCCACGGACACCGCAGGACTTGCACGATCACAATTGCATCCGCAACCGCCTCCCCAATGGAGCGATCTTTGGCTGGGAATTTCAAAAGAAAGGCAGGTCGATCCATGCCAAAATCGACGGCACGCTCATCGTGGATGATATCGATTTGTCGATCCACGCGGTACTGGACGGCGTCGGTCTAGCTTATTTGTTGTACGACTATATCGCCTTGCATGTTGCAAGCGGACGGCTCGTTCCGTTGTTGGAAGATTGCTCACCGCGAATGTCGGGATTTTTTCTTTATCATTCCAGCCGCCGGCAAGTGACCGCGCCGCTACGGGCGCTGATCGACTTCCTCAAGACTGAAGCAAAGCAGCGCGGGCTTAAACCCACGTCGCCGCTGGGATCGGGCATTTATCCGAATTATCGTCTAGTTGGACCCGCCCGACGATAAGTGGGGCCTCACGAATTGGCCTCGAAGGCAAACCGCGCCCATGTCCGCTTTGGGTCAAAAGCGGACATGTGCAGCGCACAAGCCGATGTCCGCTTTGTGCCAAAGGCGGACATTCCATCATTCACTCGATCACGGCATCAACGGCCGATAGCGGGCCCGGCGGCACGGTTAGGCCAAGGGTCTTTGCAGTCTTTAAATTGAGGAGGAACTCGAACTTGGTAGTTTGCAAAATGGGTAGGTCTGCCGGCTTCTCGCCTTTGAGAATACGGCCGACGTAGATGCCGGCCAAGCGGTAGGCGTCTGATAAATTGGTCCCGTAACTTGCGAGTCCACCTGCTTCGGCAAACTCGCGCCACTCGTAGATTGCAGGCAAATTGTAGCGTGCCGCGAGCGCCACGATTTTCGTTCGTTCGCCATTGTAGTAGGGATCGGAAGCTACAAGAAGTGCATTGACTCTTTGTTCCGCAAAAGATGCGAATGCCGCCTCTATGTCGCGTTCGTTGCTGGCTCTTTGGATGGCAATTGCGCGGTTCACCGCGCGTCCTCCTTGCGCGATATCTTTCAACTGATTCTCGGAGTTATCGTTGGTTGGATTAACTAGAGCCCCGAAAGTACGGGCGGTGGGGACAATCTCGGAGAGAAGACCAAGCCGCTTTGCCTCTAATTGTGCCGCAAAAAAGCTTATTCCTGTTATGTTAGCACCCGGCCGGTTGAGGCTATGCACCAATCCGAACTGTACAGGGTCGCTGCCGATTGCGAAAACCACCGGAATTTTGGCAGTAGAGGCCTTCGCCGCGAGTGCTGCGTGAACGCCGCCCCCTACGGCGAGAACAGCTACTTGTCGCTTTACGAGGTCAACAGCCAATGCCGGCAGCCGATCATAGTGACCTTCGGCAAAGCGTTTTTCGATTTCAATATTCTGGCCTTCCACGAAGCCGGCTTCGTTCAATCCTTTTGTAAATCCGCTGACCTGATCAGATTGCGCCTGCAGACCACTGTGTAAAAATCCCACGACCGGGATTGCAGATTGCTGCGCACGCGCCGCCAACGGCCATGTGGCCGCCGAACCACAAACTAGCTTTATGAACTCGCGCCGCCTCATTGATGCCCCCCAGGGCTCATGACCGCCATCGTACCGACTTAAGCCAGCATACTGGAAGGGGGGCAAATGTCCGCTTTGGGTCATTAGCGGACATTTCGCGGGTCCGTCTTCGGCTCACGACTGAAAGTCTTCTCGGAGCTATATGGTGGGAGCTAAATCAAAAATCGGCAGGGGAAACAACATTTCGTGTTTGCCGCCAATGCGGCAATCCGTTTGAAGCAGGTCCCGGCGGCGACGCTCGGGCTGACGCAACTTTTTGCCGTCACGAGTGCTCGGCACTTTTCCACAGTCTAAGGCGGAGTAAGGGAGCTTAATGATGCGCAGCACTGGCCATAAACGACAGCGCTCTAAAGGATCATGGGAATTGCGATGATGCAGGCCGACGCGGCGGCGAGACTTGATACGGCGTTCCAGACTGCTAAAACGCGCCTGAGAGGCTAGAGTTACGACGTTTCGGTAGCAATTTCGGTAGCATCGACTAAATCGAGCACTTGAGGCTGATCAAAATAATCATATAGATCAAAGCTCCGGAGAGGTGGCTGAGTGGTTGAAAGCACCGCACTCGAAATGCGGCATACTCGCAAGGGTATCGGGGGTTCGAATCCCTCCCTCTCCGCCAGTTGAGGCCAGCAAGCCCTGGCAACCCCGACGAAAAAGCCCGTAAACCCTTAATAATCGGGCTTGGCGACAAGCAATCAGGTTAGGTGCGAAGCCGGATTATAAGCGCGAAAGTAAAGCTGTTCTGATATGTCGCAAAAAGACTGTTCGACATCGCACACAATGCGTGTTTTTTCTGGAATTGGGCGGAACGACCTTTGTTGCCATCGCGCTACGTATTAGCCGAACGTTGACACGTTTTTGAATTCGATTGATGAGAGACACGCCCGACGCGGAGTTTCAGCGCACGGCAATACCGCTGCCGGTCGTTTCGCGAACAATGCTACTCGCGCCGACGGATGTCTGGTCGCGGGATGCTATTGAAACAAGACTTTGACTTGAAATCACAAGACCGGGCCGGTCCTGTCGTGCTGTAAAAACAGCATGACCAACGCATTCTCACCAAGGACCATGTCACTGCTGCGCGAACACGCGAAAATCATCGGCGTGGACGAGGCCAAAGTTGCCAGCGACCTGCTTGAAATGATGGCGCAAGACGCCTGCGCCCTCGGTGACTTCAAACAGGAGCAAGCAAGATGAAACGGGCTTTCACGCTGCCGATTCTCGCACTCGCACTGTTTGCGGCGGCACCGGCCAATGCAAGTTCTACCGTGTTGCCGACCTGCGACGCCTCTAAGGTGATCATCTAGCGCGGCAGCATATCTGCCGCGTCACGGTGCGCTGGCGCATCATTTGAGGGCAGACGATGCCAAAAAGGACAAAATGGAAATTCAATTCGCGTTTTTGGCGCTCGCCTTCTTCGCCGCCTTCATGGCCGCACGATCACTGACGGCTTACTTCAAGAAAAAGTAACAGCAGCCTGATGGACATTCTTCTGGAGTTTGCCATCGGCTTTGCCGCATTCATGGCTGGCTGGTACGCCCTGCACATTGCGGCGGAAAAACTTAAACAGTGAAGCATCGCAGCGAGGCGGTGTCCGCCGCTCACGAATGCGATCCTGCGTCTATTGGTGGCTGCATGAGTAGAAAAATCCGAACATCCGTGAAGGCTGGTGCTGCTGGCGCAAACAACATAGCGACCGAACTGAACAGGGCTTTCGCAGCCGCTAGAGTTAACGCGCTGATGGGCGGCGTGGACCTTGGCGACACGATTGACCCATTGTCCGCCATCCACAAAGCACTCAAGGCCGCCCATGCCTCCGGGGAACTGACCGACCAGCAATACACAGAGAAGGGCCGCGAACTTTTGGAAATGCTCGGCAGTGCTGTTGTGTCACTTTTCATCCAACTAAACATGAGCAGAAAGCGACCGCCCCAATGAACGTCATCGCTTCAACCGGTGTCATCAGCGGGCAATAATAAAATCCAGAATGCGTGAACTGAAATACGCGTGACGTCGCCGTCCCGCGGTCGTCCCGCGGTCATGGCGTCCTCCTACGAGCTTCGCAGGACCCTGCGACCAGTGAAGAGGGGGTCGCCATCCTTCAGGGCGGTAAAAGCCCTGCTGGTAGGGCCAGCCAATGGCTTCGCAGCCCGCTTAAGAGGCCATTGCTTATCATTCCACGGGGCGTCACGATCCACGGATCATCATGGAGCGGATGCCCGCCGCACAAGGGCTTCCGGCACGCTTATGGCTCCCTCCCTCTCCGCCACGCTTTTTGCCGGTCTCATATTTGTTTTTGGGATCTCAACCGCGCGGGCCATGCCGCTGGACCGGCTACAGGCCGGCCTGCTCATTCCCGTCGCAAGCGGATGCGGTCTGGGGGTCCATCGTGGTCCGTTGGACGGGTGCTACCCTGTCTACGGATATTACGCCGGCTACGGTGGCAGTTACCGCAACAACTACTATACCGGGTTCAATAGCGGCGGGGTGTGCAGCGGACGCGGCACGCATCTCGCATGTAATCGCTATGGAATATGCTGGGTGGCCTGCAACTGATCACGAGCGTTGCGGCCTGATTTGCCGAAGGTCTATTCCTTCACTGCGCCCGTCATTGCCGAGACGTAGTGCTCAACGAAGAAGGCATAGAGGATGACGAGTGGCAGCGAGCCGATCAAGGCGCCAGCCATCAGCGAGCCCCAGCGGTAGATATCACCGTCAACCAGCGCGG
>DASYSQ010000076.1:0-10215 GCA_036003145.1 Pseudolabrys sp. | reverse complement strand
TGCACGGCAGCGAAACTCCGGACCGCGTGGTGGCAGTGCGCACGCGTTTCGGCCTGCCGGTCATGAAGGCATTGCCGATCGCGGAGCGGAAGGATTTGTCCCCAATCCGCCAATATGCGCAGTTCGTCGATCGGCTGATCTTCGACGCGCGTGCGCCCAAAGATGCGACCCGGCCCGGCGGTCTGGGCAAGCCATTCGACTGGGCGCTTCTCAAGGACATCAAGGCTGGCGTTCCGTTCATGCTCTCCGGCGGGCTTGACGCCGACAACGTCGTGGAAGCGCTGCGCACGACACGTGCGCCGGGCGTGGATGTATCCTCGGGTGTCGAACGCACGCCAGGCGAAAAGGACCCGGACAAGATCCGCGCATTCATCCGGGCTGCGCGGATGGCCGAGGCCGAGCTCTTTTCACCGCCTCTCCAGCTCGGAGAGACATCGATCGTGCGTTCGGTCAAGTAAGGGTTGGTCGCATGACGGTGCAGCAGCCCAATACATTTCGCAACGGCCCCGACGAACGCGGGCGTTTCGGCATCTACGGTGGCCGGTTTGTTGCCGAGACGCTGATGCCCTTGATCCTCGACCTGGAGAAAGCTTATGCGCAGGCCAAGGCCGACCCGAAATTCCAGAAGGAAATGGATGGCCATCTGGCAACATACGTAGGACGCCCGTCGCCGCTCTATTTCGCCGATCGGCTCACGCAACATTGCGGCGGCGCCAAAATCTATTTCAAGCGCGAAGAACTCAATCACACCGGTGCGCACAAGGTGAACAACGTGCTTGGCCAGATCATGCTGGCCCTGCGCATGGGCAAGACGCGGATCATTGCCGAAACCGGCGCTGGCATGCATGGCGTTGCAACCGCTACTTTGTGCGCCAAGTTCGGCTTGCCTTGTATCGTTTACATGGGCGCAGTCGATGTCGAGCGGCAAAAGCCGAATGTGCTGCGGATGAAAATACTTGGCGCGGAAGTGCGTCCGGTTGTATCCGGCGCGCGCACGCTCAAGGATGCCATGAATGAGGCGCTTCGCGACTGGGTGACCAATGTCAGCGATACGTTCTACTGCATAGGGACTGTGGCGGGTCCGCATCCGTATCCGGCAATGGTGCGCGATTTCCAGTCGATCATTGGACGCGAAACGCGTGAGCAGATACAGGCCGCTGAAGGCCGGCTTCCCGATTCGCTGATTGCCTGCATCGGCGGCGGGTCCAATGCCATGGGCTTGTTCTATCCGTTCCTCGATGAGCATGCGATCGAGATCTATGGTGTCGAAGCAGCCGGCCACGGATTGAGCAGCGGCAAGCACGCCGCCTCGATTGCCGGCGGACGGCCGGGCGTCCTGCACGGCAACCGGACATATTTACTGATGGACGATGACGGACAGATCGAGGAAGCACACTCGATCTCCGCCGGGCTTGATTATCCCGGCATCGGTCCGGAGCACGCCTGGCTCAATGACATGGGCCGCGTAAAATTCCTTTCAGCAACCGACGACGAAGCGGTCGCGGCGTTCCAGCTGTGCAGCAAACTGGAAGGCATCATCCCGGCACTGGAATCGGCACATGCCTTGGCCAAAGTGCCGGAGATTGCGGCAAAGAAACCGAAAGATCACTTGATGGTGGTCAATCTTTCAGGCCGGGGCGACAAGGACCTGGCGTCGGTTGAAGCCTTTCTCGGCAGCAACAAACAATGAGCACGCGAATCGAGAAGCGCTTCGCCGCTCTGAAGGAAGAGGGCCGCGCAGCGCTGGTGACCTTCACCATGGCGGGCGATCCCGATTACGATACCTCGCTCGCCATTGCCAAAGCCTTGCCGAAGGCGGGAGCCGATATCATCGAACTCGGCATGCCGTTCACCGACCCTATGGCAGACGGCCCCGCCATCCAGGCCGCCGGCTTGCGCGCGCTCAAGTCCGGCCAGCGCATGACCAAAACATTGGCGATGGTGCGCGAATTCCGCAAGGAAAACAGTGAAACGCCCATCGTCCTGATGGGCTACTACAATCCGATCTTTATCTACGGCAGCGACCGCTTTCTGTCAGATGCCAAGGCGGCCGGCGTTGACGGTCTCATCGTCGTTGACCTGCCGCCGGAGGAGGACGACGAGCTTTGCCTGCCCGCATTGAAAGCGGGACTTAACTTCATCCGGCTCGCGACGCCCACCACCGACGACAAGCGTCTGCCCACGGTCCTCACCAACACCTCAGGCTTTGTCTATTACGTTTCGATAACGGGTATCACCGGTGCGGCTGCGCCGGATACCACCAGAGTCGCTGCTGCGGTTACGCGCATCAAGCGTCACACCGGACTTCCGGTAGCGGTCGGATTCGGCGTGCGCACGGCGGAACAGGCGCGGGCCATTGCCGAAGGTGCTGACGGCGTGGTGGTCGGCTCGGCACTGGTGGACGCGCTGCGGAATAGCCTCGACAAAAGCGGAAAGGTCTCCCCCGGGTCGGTCAAAGCAGTCACCGACCTGGTCTCTTCGCTGGCGCAAGGAATGCGTTCTGTCCGCCGCGTGGCGGCGGTGTGAACATTCGGGCCCGCCAGCGGTTATAATTTCGCCGAATCGGGCCTATATAGACGAACCATGAACTGGATCTCCAACGTCGTCCGGCCGAAAATCCGCAGCTTCTTGCGCCGCGAGACGCCGGAAAATCTCTGGATCAAATGTCCGGAGACCGGGCAGCTCGTTTTTTACAAGGACGTTGAGGCCAACCAGTTCGTCATTCCAAGCTCGAACTATCACATGCGCATCAGCGCCCCGCAGCGGCTGAAGGCCATGTTCGACAGCGGTGAGTTTGAAGATATCGTCCTGCCGGAGGTGCCGCTCGATCCGCTCAAGTTTCGCGATGAGCGCCGCTACGCCGACCGCCTCAAGGACGCCCGCACCAGATCCGGATTGCAGGACGCGGTGAAGCTCGGCATCGGACGGCTGGAAGGCCAGATGGTCACGATCGCCGTTCAGGATTTCGACTTCATGGGCGGTTCGCTTGGCATGGCGGCCGGTGAGGCGGTGATCACCGGCCTCGAGACTGCGGTGCGCCGGCAGACACCATTCATCATGTTCGCGGCGTCCGGCGGTGCGCGCATGCAGGAAGGGATACTGTCCCTGATGCAACTCCCGCGTACGACGGTCGGTGTGCAGATGCTGCGCGAAGCGCGCAAGCCTTACATCGTTGTGCTCACCAATCCGACCACCGGCGGCGTCACCGCCTCTTACGCGATGCTCGGTGATGTGCAGATCGCCGAGCCTGGCGCGCTGATAGGCTTCGCCGGTCCGCGCGTAATTGAGCAGACCATCCGTGAGAAATTGCCGGAGGGCTTCCAGCGCGCGGAATATCTCTCGGAGCACGGCATGGTCGACATGGTGGTGCACCGGCACAAATTGCGCGCGACCCTTGCAGAATTGTGCCGGCTGCTGACCCGGATGCCGGCCCCCACTGGCCAGCAGCAATTGCCGGTTCCTGCGCATGCGTGACGCCTGACGGCGCTACGCGCTATACCCGTCCCCTCATCCTGAGGCGCTTTCGCGTAGCGAAAACTTCGCAGGGTGAATTGGCCGTGGCTTTGCAAGTCAGGAGGACGGCGAAAGGCATTCATGAGTTCAGTTGACTCCATCGTCGCGCGTCTGACAGCGCTGCACCCCAAGCGCATCGACCTGTCGCTTGATCGCCTGCAGCGTCTCCTTGCGGCGCTTGATCATCCTGAAAAAAAATTGCCACCGGTCATTCATGTTGCCGGCACAAACGGCAAAGGCTCGACGGTCGCTTTCCTGCGCGCGATTCTTGAGGCCGCGGGACAGCGCGTGCATGCCTACACGTCGCCTCATCTGGTCCGTTTCAACGAGCGCTTCCGGATCGGTGGACCAGGTGGAAGCAAGCTGGTTTCGGACGAAGAACTCGTCGCGACAATGGAGGAATGCGAACGGGCGAACGCCGGCGGCCGCATTACGGTATTTGAGATTACGACCGCGGTTGGTCTTATGCTGTTCGCGCGTCATCCTGCGGATGTATTGCTGTTGGAGGTTGGTCTTGGTGGCCGGCTCGACGCAACGAACGTGGTCGACTACCCGGTAGCCACGATTATCACGCGTATTTCGATCGATCACACCGATTTTCTTGGCGATTCACTCGATAAGATTGCGGCTGAAAAAGCCGGCATACTCAAACGTGGTGTGCCGGCGATTATTGCCTCGCAACCGCGTGACGCATTGGCGGTGATCGAGCGCCAGGCTGCCAGGCTCGGCGTGCCGCTGAAGGTCGCCGGCGAGAGCTGGACTGCGACCGAAGAGCGAGGACGTCTGGTCTATCAGGACGAAACGGGCTTGCTCGATTTGCCGCCGCCAAAGCTCTACGGCCGGCATCAGTTCGAGAACGCCGGACTGGCAATCGCCGCACTGCGTGCCATAAAAAAATTCGTAGTTCCGCCGGCCGCGTATGACGCCGGCATGGTCAAGGCCGAGTGGCCGGCACGGTTGCATCGGCTCGGACAGGGCCGGCTGGTCGATCTGGCACCTGCAGGCAGTGAGTTGTGGCTCGATGGCGGCCACAATCCGGACGGCGGCCGCGCGATTGCGGCGGCGCTCGCCGACCTGGAAGAACGCGTGTCGCGGCCGCTCGTGTTGATCGTGGGAATGCTGGCAAGCAAGGATTGTGAAGGCTTCTTGAGCAATTTCGCCGGGCTCGCCCGCCGGATGATTGCGGTGCCGGTGCCTGGGGTCGAAACGGGGCTAAGCGCGACAACGGTAGCCGACACCGCACGCGCGATCGGTCTCTCTGCAACAACGCGCGAAAGCCTGACCGAAGCGCTTGTCGCTGCGCGCAAGCTTGATCTCGATCCGCCGCCACGTATTCTGATTACAGGCTCGCTTTATCTTGCCGGTGAGGTGCTGCGCGAGAATGGCACGCTGCCGCAGTAAATTCGCGACCGCGCAAACATACACTGCGTCAAGCCCGGCAATGACAGCGGGGGCTCTGCCGATCACAACCACAACGTCCCGCCAACGCGAAACGGCCGGCTTTGGGCCGGCCGTTTGTAAAACGTTTATGGGCAACTCAAACGGCGCCGCTGATCCATTGGTGCAGCTTCTGCTTTGGTGCGGCACCGACCTGGCGCGAGGCGATCTCGCCATTCTTGAACAGCATCAACGTCGGAATCGACATAATGCCGTATTTGGCGGCGGTATTCGGATTCTCGTCGACGTTGAGCTTGACGATCTTGACCTTGTTGCCGAGCTGGCCGGCGATCTCTTCGAGAGCCGGCGCGATCATGCGGCAGGGGCCACACCATTCCGCCCAAAAATCCACGACCACCGGTTCGGCAGATTTCAAAACATCCGATTCAAAACTAGCGTCCGACACTTTGCCGACCGTCATGGCAGCTACCTCATGTTTCTGAGCGGGGAGAATCGCTCCCCAAAAAAAGCGAGGGCTGGAAGCTATGAATGCAGTCCGGCACCGTCAAGGCACTCTCGCAGCGACGTGATCGGCCAAAGCCCGCTCCAGCACCTCCGCAGAAAGCTCCATCAGATCAGGGGCTTCGGTCCAGATGAGCGCGGCTCGCACTGGCCTATCGGGGTACAGTTTCATGAGCACGGCACGGTAGCTCGCAAGCTGGCGCACGTAAGACGGCGGTACCTCTTCGATTCGGCGTGGTGGCGGGCGGTTGGTCTTGAAGTCGCCAATCAGCACGGCGCCTTGCGTGACCGACAAGCGATCGACCTGGCCGGCGATAGTCACCATCTCGCCGCCCAGGTCGAGCATTCCAACGATGGGAACTTCGGCGCGGCTGCCGGAGGCGAAGAGTTCATGAAAATCCGCATCGTCGAGTACGCGTATCACCTGCTCGCCCAGTCTGGCGCGCTCCTCAGCCGGGAGTTTGCCGCCGGTTCGGACAAGATAATCGTCGGCCACCTTCCGGCGCCGCGCGGCGGGGATATCCGGAAGCGATTGCAGCAGCCGGTGAACCAGCGACCCGCGTAACAGTGCCAACGCGCGGTCGCCGCCGCCGGTGACATGGCGCGGCTCGTCGTCAGCCGTATCGGATGGCCGCAGAACCTTCGCCGTCGTCGGCGAAGGTGGCGTGTTCGTTGTGAGCCATGACGGAAGCGCTATCTGTCTCTCTGCCGCGCGAGGGCCGTCATCAGGCACGGTCCAATCGCCCTTGCGGAAACGCCAGATCCTGCCGTCGTCATCGCTGGCTTCCTCGGAGAGTGGCGCAAGCGCGCTCAGCACGAGGTCGTGCCAGCAGCCGCCCGGCGCCTTGTTGACACCTTTGGCGCCACAAATGATCAATCGGTCCTCGGCACGCGTCAGCCCGACATACAAAAGACGGCGATATTCGTCGCGCGTCGCATCGATCGCTCGCTTGCGTGCTTCCGCCATCGGGCCCGCATCTTTGTCCTTGGCGACACCCCAGATCAAAGCGGTCGCATCCGGCGGCGCGTTTGTGATCGGCGCGGTCAGCAGGCGCGGCGGATGCGCCCCTTCCGGCCGCGTCGTCGTGTGGTCGATGAGAATGACATTTTTCGCTTCGAGTCCCTTGGCGCCGTGCACCGTCATCACGCGCACTTCATCGCGCGCCATTTCCATGTCGCGCTTGACTTCGCTTTGCGCCACGCGAATCCAGTTGATGAAGCCCTGCAGGGAAGGCGTTTCGCGCTGCTCGTAGGACAGGGCCAGATTGAGAAATTCATCGAGCGGGTCGGAAGCCTCGGTGCCGAGCCGGGCCAAAATCCTGGCGCGGCCCTGGCCTGCGCCGAGCACATGGGCGTAGAACGCAAACGGAGACAATATGCGTGCCTTTTGCGCCATTGCGTCGAGTGCCGATGAGGCCGCGCCAAACGCGGCATCTTCATCGACCCTGGCGCGCAGAACCGACCGCAACGGTCCTTTGCGCTGATAAGCGAGCTTGTAAAGCTTCTCGTCATCGAAACCGAACAGTGGGCCTTTTAGAACGGTCGCCAGCGCGAGGTCGTCATCCGGCAGCAGCAGCGCGTCGCCGAGCACCAGCAGGTCCATGATGGCAATGTGTTCGGTCAGCACGAGCCGGTCGGCGCCCGCGACTTCGATCTGCGCCTGCTTGAGCGCGCGGATGACCGCCTCGAACATCGGACCGCGCTGGCGCACCAGGATCAGGACCTCGCGCGGCCGCGTACCTCTCTCGATCCAGCTCTTCACGGTACGCGCGATCTTGGCCGCCAGCTTGACCGATGGGCTGGTCTCGCTGGTGGTGTCGAACGGCGCGTCCCAGCCTTCCTTGCCGGTATCTTTCTCGTCGGGACCGGTCAGCTCCCAGATTTCCACCTCGCCGGGGACCGCGTCCGGCAACGCCTGATGCACGGTCCATGTCGGATCGGCGGTCAGCCCCTGGAATGCGGCCGGCTGCTTGAACACAGCATCGACCGCGTTGAGTACGCCGACCGCAGACCGGAATGAAAAATCGAGCTTCTCGGTCGTGAACGCGACGTCGCTCGTCTCGTGCAGCGCGCGGAAGTGGTCGCGCATTTCAGCGAACTTGTGAGGCACCGCGCCCTGAAACGAGAAGATTGATTGCTTTTCGTCGCCGACCGCGAACAAGGTTCGGCGCACATTCTCGCGCGCGCCGCCCGGCAGGAATTCCGCGACCAGAATCTTGATGATTTCCCATTGCTTGGCGCTCGTATCCTGCGCCTCGTCGACCAGCACGTGATTGATGCCAAGGTCGAGCTTGTAGAGCACCCAGGCGGCTGCAGTGCTTTTGGCGGAGGCGTCGCGAAGCAGCATCAGCGTCTTGTCGATCAGATCCTCGTAGTCGAGCAGGCCGCGGCGGTCCTTTTCGGCCTGATAACGCTCGATGACCGCGGCGGCGACCGTGATCAGGGCCGCGCTGCGGTCGCGCGCGCGCAAGGCGAATTCGCGCGCGAGCAAACGGCATACGCGGTCCTTTTCGGCGTTGAGACGGTCCGCCCATTGCGGATTGGCCTCAGCAAGCCTCCGTGTCAGGACGTTGACGCGGCCCTTGCGCTCGCCGGTGCAAAATACGTCGAGGTAGTTTTCGAGCCGTTCGGGTCCGGTGGAGCGTAGCGCGGCAGACAATGAGTCGGCGCGCTCCTTGTCGTTATTTGAACCGGCAGAAAAGACCTTGATCAGCGCCGGCCATTCGCTCTCGGGAATAGACGAGCCGGAAAAATATTCCGTCTCGACCGCGGTCAGGCTGTCGCCTGCCGCAAGCCCAAAAGTGCGAGTCAATTCGTCGATTGCTTGCTGGACACCTCCGGCGCGACCGGTCCACTCCGTGATCAGGTCGCGCTTGCCGATCGTCTCCGCGATCACCTCCCTGAACGTGAGGTCGGCCGCGGCGGTAATGGCCGCCGCCAGCGCCCTGCCGAGGGCACCGTCGGGTTCAGTGGCGCCCTCCAGCAGCACATCCAGCGTCAATTCATTGAGCAGCTGTGCGGTTGCGGTCTCGTCGAGCACCTCGAAACGCGCCGCCACGTCGGCCTCGAACGGAAACTGGTGCAACAGCCGCGTACAGAAAGCATGGATGGTCTGCACCTTCAGGCCACCCGGGGTCTCCAGCGCGTTGGCGAACAGGCGCCGCGCAACGGCGCGCTGCGTTGCATCGGCCGTCTTGCCGGTGACAAGCCTGATGTTCTCGTCGAGCGCGGCGTCGTCGAGCGCAGTCCATTTTGCCAGTGTGTCGAACACACGGGTCGCCATGGTGGCGGCGGCGGCCTTGGTGAAGGTGATGCAGAGGATCTTCGCAGGGTCTTCGCCGCGCAGCAGCAGGTTGATCACCCGCTGCACCAGCACATGCGTCTTGCCGGAGCCGGCATTGGCGGACACAAAAACCGAGCGCTCGGGATCGGCTGCCGCGGTCTGACGGGCCTTGGCGGCGTCCGGAATCTGGCGGGCAATACTCACCACTCGTCCTCGCTTTCGCCGCCGGAAGCAGCCCACTCCTTGACGCGCGCGAGGTGGTCGTAGTCGCCGTAATGCCTTTTCCACATCGGGTGGACGAGCGAACGGTAAGGTTCGCCGTCGATAAGAAACTTTTGCGCGATCCCGGTGAGCCTCTGTAATGCAATGTCGCCACAGCTATCGGGTGTGCCGTCGCTGATCCTGATGGTCTTGCGTTCGCCCGGCGGATCGCCGCCCTTCAGCCGCACATAGCCGATTTCGGATACCGAGCCGCCGGGAATCCCCGGGAAGCCACCATTGCGCAGTATGGCCGTTTCCAGCGTGAGTTGCGGCGCGAGTCCGCTGCGGACCTGTGGCTCGGTCGGCGGTTGCCCGGTCTTGTAGTCGAGAATGGCGTAGCTGCCGTCGGCGCGCCGCTCGATGCGGTCGGCGCGCGCCGTGAGAAGGAATTCGGCTTTGCCAAGCGGGATCGCATGTTTTCCTGACAGTTCGGCAAAGATCCTGGTTGCGCCGGCGCGCCGCTCGCGTTCCCAGCCAGCGAACCAGCCAGCGATGCGCAGGAAGCGCGTCCACCAGAAAGCGCGGGCTTCCTCGTAGTCTTCCAGCGGCGCGAAATGTTTCTTGCCGAGGACAACAAGCTCGCCCGCGACATCCGCCGGCAGGGCATCGGCGAACGTCTTTGTGAATTCGCCGATCGCTTCATGAATGAAGGTGCCACGGTCGGCGGCGCCGGGCGGTGTGTCGATCGCTTCGAGCGGGAACAGCCGCAGCACATGTTTGGCGTAGATCGTGTAGGGGTCACGCAGCCAGTTTTCGATGTCGGTGACGCTCAATTGCGAGGGCCGCGCTTCCGGCGGTGGGGCCGGCTGCGGCCGCGGGGCGGGCACGATCCTGGCGGGATGATCGAGGGCGCGTGCGTAATCCGCGTAGATTGCGCCACGCGCCAGCGCTTCTTTCCAGCGGGTTTCGCCGGCGACCGCCGCCAGCCGCTGAATGAAGCGGGATCTCACCGTCGGTGCGCCCGCCTGCTTGGCCGCGCGCGTGAGAAAGACCTCGGGGGCGCCCAGTCCCTGTGTGAAATCGTGCGCCGAAAGGCCGACGCGCAACTCCGGCAAATTGAGACCGAGTTCGAGCCGCATCGGACGGCTCAACCACGGATCGCTGCGGGTATCGGGCGGCCAGGTGCCTTCGTTGAGGCCACCGAGCACGAGCCGGTCGACGCCTTGCAGCCGGGCTTCCAGCAGGCCGAAAATGCGCACGCGCGGATTGCCGATCTCGGTGCGCCGCTCGGCACGCCCCGATGCGAGCAGATGGAAGAC
>DASYSQ010000075.1:0-8297 GCA_036003145.1 Pseudolabrys sp. | reverse complement strand
ACACGGTGCAGGCCTCATCATCATGGATGACGGATTACAGAATTCCTCGTTGAGGAAGGACTTCACGCTGGCCGTGGTCGATGCGCGGCGTGGCATCGGCAACAGGTGCATATTTCCCGCCGGCCCCTTGCGCGCACCGCTAGCCGCGCAGATCGCGCAGAGCGATGCGCTGCTGGTGGTTGGTGAAGGCGCACGTGCCGGGGATGTCATCGAGCAAGCTCGTGCCCGTGCCCTTCGTATATTTCGCGGCCATCTTGCGCCCGATCCAGCCGGGCCCGCAGCCTTGAAGGGAAAGAAAGTATTGGCCTTTGCAGGCATCGGCGATCCGGAAAAGTTCTTCGTCACCGCCGTTGAGGCTGGCATCACGGTGACGGAGCGTTACACCTTCGACGACCATCACCGGTATACTGCAGAGGAGGCGGCAGAACTCATCATGCAGGCCGAACACAGCGGTCTCGCGCTCCTGACGACTGAAAAGGATCGCGCTCGCATGACAGGCGAGCGACTGCTCGAAGCGCTCGCTGCGCGAGCGCACACCTTGCAGGTCACCATGGTGGTTGAAGAAGCCGATGAATTACGCCGGCTTGTGGTGTCGAAGCTCAGGCGCTGATGCCTATTTTTTTGGCGCGTGTGGGCTTTGGTATCGTTGCAGCACAGCCTCCGGCGCCGCATAGGCTTCCTGCAGCTCGACGCTCCAGTATTTGAGTTCCTCCAGAGGAATCGGCACGCCGGTCACTGCGCATCGTACGAACGCGCCCGGACGAACAACGCGAAAATCGCCGTCGAGATATTTCACTTCCGCTTCGCCGCTCATCGGCGTGGAACGATCATATCGATTAAGCAAAAGCGGCCTCCATTCCCGGCTTGGGCGTCCAGACAAACATAGTCGTTCGGCCCGGCAAGTAAAACCCTCGGATTATGAGCCGAACAGGCTCCCCTGCCCTCCCGGGCCCTCGCCACTGCCACGTGCGCGCGGTTTGGGCTTGGCGAGAGGCTGCGCAGCACGATCGCCGTCGGCCGTCGCGGCCACACGGCCATCGGAAAACTCGATGTCGAGCCGCATTCCGGCGTCGACGGCAGCGGCCGAGCGCAGAGGGCGTCCGTCGCCATCGCGGACAAGGGCAAACCCCCGCTCGAGCACACCGCGATAGGAATATGCCGTCAGCAATTGTCCCGCACTTAGCAAGCGTTGCGTGCGGCGATCCTGAAAAATCCGGAAGGCGCGCCGCGTACGGTCTCCGAAAGCAACCGTCTGCTCCTTGCAGCGCTCGATACGATGCGACAACAACCGCGGTGACAGGCGCGACGCCACCCGAGTCAGATGCGTGTGGTGTATTTGTGCATTGGCGCGAAGCGCGCGGGGCAACCGCCCAGCGCAGGCGTCAAGCCGCTGGCGCGGAATCGCCAGCACGTCATCGATGGCCGGCAGCGCGCGACTGAGGAGAAACAGTTCCTTGCGATGCCGGTCGACGTTTCGCCGCCAACACGCGAACTTGCGCGCGCCAAGATCGGCGAGCGTGCTCATGAGTTCGGCGCGCACCGGCACGGCCATCTCCGCAGCAGCGGTTGGCGTAGGCGCCCGTCGGTCGGCGGCAAAATCGATCAACGTCACGTCAGTTTCGTGGCCGACTGCGGAAATGAGCGGGATCATGCTTGCAGCTGCCGCCCGCACGACGATTTCCTCGTTGAACGACCAAAGATCCTCCAGGGAGCCGCCGCCGCGGGCAACGATGATCAACCCGGGTCGCGGTATCGGGCCGCGCTCAGGCAGCGCATTGAAGCCGTGGATGGCCCTCGCGACTTCCGCCGCTGATGTGTCACCCTGCACCCGTACCGGCCACACCAGCACGCGGCGAGGAAAACGATCCTCCAGACGATGCAGAATATCGCGGATCACCGCGCCGGTCGGTGACGTCACTACGCCGACCACCTCCGGCAGGTACGGCAAGAGCTGCTTGCGCGCCTCATCGAACAGACCTTCGGCGGCAAGCTTTTTCTTGCGCTCCTCCAGGAGTTTCATCAACGCGCCAATGCCGGCGGGCTCCAGGCTGTCGATGACGATCTGGTAGCTCGATCGCCCCGGATATGTCGTCAACCTGCCGGTGACGATGACCTCGAGCCCTTCCTCGGGCTTGACGCGCATCCGGCCGAAGGCGGTCCTCCAGATCACAGCCTCGAGGCGGGCGCCTTCGTCCTTGAGAGTGAAATAGCAGTGGCCCGACGAATGCGGACCCTTGAAGCCCGAAATTTCGCCGCGGACGCGGACATAGCCGTACTCGTCCTCCACTGTGCGCTTGAGCGCCGCCGAGAGCTCGGAGACGGTCCATTCCACAACGTTATTGAGGGCGGGCTCTGCCATACGGGCCGAATCTCTTGCAGGGGTGAAGTGGCATGCTACACCAAATAACGATCGCCCACTAAAGGCCGCCCGCGCCCTATGAACATTCTCATCCTTGGTTCCGGCGGACGCGAGCACGCGCTGGCCTGGAAGATGGCGGCCAGTCCGCTCACCGGCAGGCTTTATTGCGCTCCCGGCAATGCCGGCATTGCGCAGGAGGCCGAATGCGTGGCCCTCGATCCTGGCGACCACGAAGGCGTCGTGGCGTTTGCCAGGGACAAGAAAATCGATCTCGTTGTCGTTGGACCAGAGGTGCCGCTTTGCGCAGGCATCGTCGATGATCTGGAGGCGGCCGGCATCAAGGTATTCGGCCCGACCAAGTGGGCGGCGCGGCTCGAAGGCTCCAAGGGTTTTACCAAGGACCTGTGCAAGGCCAACCATATCCCGACGGCGGCGTATGAACGGTTCAAGGGCGCGACCGCCGCCAAAGAGTATGTGCGAAAAAAAGGCGCGCCCATCGTCGTGAAGGCGGACGGGCTCGCAGCCGGGAAAGGCGTGGTGGTGGCCGAAACCACGCAAGAGGCCGAAGCCGCGATCGATATGATGTTTGGCGGCGGTCTCGGCACGCCAGCATGGGAAATCGTCATCGAGGATTGCCTCGTCGGCGAGGAAGCTTCGTTCTTCGCGCTTTGCGATGGCGAGACGGCGATCGCACTCGCCTCGGCACAGGACCACAAACGCGTCGGCGACGGCGACAAGGGACCCAATACCGGCGGCATGGGCGCTTACTCGCCAGCACCAATTATGACCGAAGAAATGAACGGGCGCGTGATGAACGAGATCATTCATCCCACGGTGCGCGCTCTGGCGCGTGCGGGGGCGCCTTACAAGGGGGTTCTGTTCGCCGGATTGATGATCACAAAGGACGGTCCGCAGCTGATCGAATACAATGTCCGGTTCGGAGATCCGGAATGTCAGGTGCTGATGCTGCGCATGATGTCGGATCTCGTCCCGGCTTTATTGGCTGCACGCGACGGACAGCTCAGGAATTTCGATTTGCGTTGGTACCCGGACGCGGCACTGACGGTCGTGATGGCGGCGAAAGGGTATCCCGGAAATTACAGCAAGGGGTCCGTCATCGAAGGCCTTGAGGCGGCGGCACAGGTCGAAGGCGTGGAAATCTTCCATGCCGGCACAAGGGCCGAAGGCGGCAAAATTCTCGCGAATGGCGGGCGCGTTCTCAATATCAGCGCACGTGGAAAGACCGTGCGCGAGGCCCAGGATCGTGCCTATGCGGCAGTCGACCGTATCCGCTGGCCGGACGGATTTTGCCGGCGCGATATCGGCTGGCGCGCGATAGAGCGGGAGAAGTAGGCTGTCATTCTGACCGTCTATCGCCGTACCGAGTAGGTTATGCCTGACCTCGCCGATCTCTTTCCCGGGTTTGCTTCTCACTGGATCGATACATCCGTCGGGAGAATCTTTGCACGCGCAGGCGGCAGCGGGCCGCCATTGTTGCTGTTGCACGGCTACACGCAGACCAACGTGATGTGGCACCGCGTTGCGCCAACCCTTGCGAAGCATTTTTCGCTCATTGTGCCGGACCTGCCCGGCTACGGGTGGTCCGACGTACCACAAGCCGACCAGGCCCATGCGCCTTACGACAAACGATCAATGGCGAAGGTGATGGTCGAGGCGATGGAGAAACTGGGTCACGTGCGCTTCCGGGTCGCGGGGCACGACCGTGGCGGCCGCGTGGCGTATCGGCTGGCACTCGATCACCCGGGCCGTGTCGAGCGCATGGCGACACTCGACATCGTACCAACGTACGATATGTGGCACGGCATGGACCGCAACATGGCGATGAAGGTATGGCACTGGCCATTTCTGGCACAGCCGGAGCCACTCCCGGAAATGCTGATCTCGAAAGCGCCCGTCGACTACCTCGAATGGAAGATGGCGAGCTGGACCAAGAGCAGAAGCCTGTCAGCCTTTGATCCCCGCGCGCTCGATCACTATCGAGCGGCGTTTGCGGACCCCTTGCGTATTCACGCACACTGCGAGGATTACCGCGCCGGCCGTTACGCCGATCTCGCAAACGACGAAGCCGATCGTGCTGCCGGCAAGACGATCGGCTGCCCGCTTTTGGCCTTGTGGGGCGGCGTCGGCATTGCCAATGAATCAGGTCGCCCACTCAAAATCTGGCAACAGTGGGCGCCTGGCGCCACCGGCAAGCCGGTGGACTCCGGCCATTTCCTCACCGAGGAAAACCCGGACGTCACGGCTGCAGCGCTTCTGGAATTTTTTACTGCTGTCTGACTGTCAGGAGTTGTGAATGCATCCGGTGCTTCGGCTTTACGAAGATGTTCTGTCCAGCGCAGAGAACGTCGCGTTCCAGCTGCCGCCGTTATCGCGTTTTATTTTCGTCGTGCACGGCTCGGCCAGGATCGGCGACAAAATGCTGAATGAAGGCGAAGCGTGGCAGGGCGAGGCCGCTATTACTGTGAAGCCGGGCACGGGCGGCGTGACGTGCTGGCGCTGGGAACTCGCGCGCGGAGATCAGGGAAGCACCACAGCCAACGCACCGGGCATGATAACCCACGAAAAGCTGACCGCCTTCCTCGAGACGCTGCCGAAAGGAGAACTGCTGATGCGGGGCGACAGCGTGGCCTTTCCGCCGGGCGGATGCGCCTACCTGCATCGTCACCAGGGGCCCGGCATCCGGTGCCTGATTGACGGCGGGATCCGGATCGATACCCATGGCCGTTCGACGTCGTTTGGGCCGGGCGGCGCATGGTACGAGTCCGGACCTGAGGCTGTCTTCGCGCAAGCTGCGTCTGACAGGAATAGCCGTTTCATCCGCGTGATGATTCTGCCGCGCGATCTCGCCGGCAAAAGCTCCATCCAATACGTCAATGAGGAGGACAAGGCGAAACCGAAATCGCAGCAATACAAGATCTACGCCGACGCCCCGATTTCCTTCGAGACACGAAAGTGAGTTCATCGTTGCGATGACATCGATCGATCGCCAGCAAGCGTTTTCCGGTACCAAGGATGCGGCGCCAACACTGCGTCTCGATGTTGCGCAGCTCGAACACTATCTCAGCAAACAGATCGCGGGCTTTGCCGGTCCGTTGACGGTCAAGCAATTCAAGGGCGGGCAGTCGAACCCGACCTATCTGCTGGGAACGCCGGCGCGGCGCTACGTTCTGCGCCGCAAGCCACCTGGCAAGCTCCTCCCGTCTGCGCACGCGGTCGACCGTGAATACCGCGTGATCCGGGGGTTGCACGCCGAAGGATTCCCCGTCGCCGAAGCCCTCGCCTATTGCCCCGATGAATCCGTCGTCGGAACCCCTTTTTACGTGATGGGGTTCGTCGACGGCCGCGTGTTCTGGGAGCCGCAGATGCCGGACTCCAATCCGGCGGAGCGCGCGGCAGTCTACGATTCCATGAATGCGACGATCGCGCGGCTGCACGGCCTCGATCCCGCACGGGTCGGCCTTGGCGATTTCGGCAAAGGCGAAAACTACGTCGCGCGTCAGGTCGAACGCTGGTCAAAGCAATACCGCGCGTCCGAAACTGAACAGATCGACGCCATGGAGCGGCTGATCGACTGGTTGCCGAAGCATATTCCGGCAGGCGGGCCGGCGCGGCTGGTGCACGGCGACTACCGCCTCGACAATCTTATCGTTGCGCGTGACCGACCTGAGATTGTGGCCGTACTCGATTGGGAATTGTCGACGCTCGGCGATCCGCTCGCGGATTTCAGCTATCATCTGATGACCTGGCATATGCCGCATTCCGAAAGTGCTGCCGGCACTGCAACGCTCGTCGGACACGATCTGCGTGCGCTCGGCATTCCATCGATGAGCGACTATGTCGATGCCTACGTGGCGCGCACCGGCCTCGACCCGCGACCCGCGCTGCCGGTCTATCTGGCCTATAATTTTTTCCGGATCGCCGCGATCTTGCAGGGGATTATCGGCCGCGTACGCGACGGCACGGCGACGAGTGAGTTTGCGCCGGCCAAGGCCGAGATGATCCGTCCGCTGGCCGACAAAGGCTGGGAATTCGCGCGTCAGGCCTGACCCGACTCGAGACGGTCAATGATTCCTTTCCTGAGACGATCGGATTTGGCCGGTTGCCGACCGACAAAATTGAGACTTGCGCCCTAGGTTGCCGCCGCAATCGGCACGTCATGGCCGCTCGTGACATTGGCGCCTGGGTCGCATGCAAAAGACCGGAACACCACCGAAGTCGACGCCCCAACAGCAGGCCAGCAATGGTGAGGCTGCGAGCTCTGTCGCCAGACCAGCCTCTCCTCCGCCCGGCATGGGCAAACTGGTCGACAAGACCGCCTGAGAACGCGCAATCAATTTCTAGATCGACCGTCGCGCCTGGAAGAAGTCTTTCAGCAGCGCCGCGCATTCGCTTTCATTGATGCCGCCATAAACTTCGGGCCTGTGATGGCAGGTGGGCGCAGCAAAGAAGCGTACGCCGTGTTCGACGGCACCGCCTTTGGGGTCGGCAGCGCCGAAATAGAGCCGCCGGATACGTGCAAATGACATCGCGGTCGCACACATGGCGCAAGGCTCCAGCGTCACGTAAAGATCGCAATCGGCGAGCCGTTCGCTGCCAAGCGCCGCCGACGCTGCCCGAATGGCAACGAGCTCCGCATGCGCGGTTGGATCGCGGTCGGCAATGGTCTGATTGCCAGCCCGGGCGATCACGGTACCGCTGCGCACGATCGCACAGCCAACCGGCACCTCGCCGCGCGCTGCCGCCGCATGGGCTTCCTCGATGGCGATCTGCATGAATGACGGCACGCTCGTCTCTGACGTTGTTCTCTGCTATCAGGCCGCAACCTTATTACGGCTTCGCCCATGTCAGACAAGGCCCCTTCGCAAACAGCCGGCGACCGCATCGCCAAGGTGATCGCACGCGCAGGGCTTGCCTCCCGGCGCGAGGCTGAAACCTGGATTGCCGCAGGGCGCGTGTCGGTCAACGGAACCATTATTTCGTCGCCCGCACTCAACGTCACGCCGTCCGATCAAATTGCGGTCGATGGTGCGCCGCTGCGGGCGCGCGAACGCACCCGGCTTTTCCTCTATCACAAGCCGCGCGGGCTGATGACGACTCATTCCGATCCGGAGGGGCGCGATACGGTTTTCCGCGCACTGCCGAAGGGTCTGCCGCGACTGATCAGCGTCGGCAGGCTCGACATCAATACCGAAGGACTGCTTCTGCTCACCAATGATGGCGGGCTTGCGCGGATACTGGAATTGCCGGCAACCGGCTGGTTGCGTCGCTACCGTGTGCGTGCACTCGGGCGCGTGCAACAGGAAGCGCTCGACCGGCTGGGCGTCGGCATCACCATCGACGGCGTCCGCTACGGACCCATCGAGGCGACTCTCGATCGTGAGCAGGGGGCCAATGTCTGGCTTACATTCGGGATTCGCGAAGGAAAGAACCGGGAGGTGCGCAAGGTTCTGGAATCGCTGGGGCTCACAGTTAACCGGCTCATCCGCGTCGCGTTTGGGCCATTCGACCTCGGCGACCTCGACGACGGCGCAGTGAGGGAAGTCGAGACGTCTGAAATTCGCGCAAAACTTGGCGATCAGATCGTTGCCGACGCTGGTGTTGATTTTGATGCGCCGCTGGTGAGCGAGGAAGCCGGCGAAGCGCGCGCCACTCGAAAGGCAGCGAGCGGGCACAAAAGCCGGTCATCTTTCGAAGCGCGCCGGAACCGCGCTCCCCAGGATGGCGCATCAAGGCAGGACCCGGGGCGAGGGAAGAGAAAAACACACCGCCGCGACCGTTCCAGCGGGCCGCGCCCGTCGCGGCCGAGGCCAAAATAATGCGGGTCGTTGGCGGCAAGCTTCGTTCGCGCCCGCTTGCCGGTCCGAAGACCCACGCGGTTCGACCGACCACCGACCGTCTGCGCGAAGCCTTGTTCAAC
>DASYSQ010000074.1:0-8925 GCA_036003145.1 Pseudolabrys sp. | reverse complement strand
GTCTTGATACGGAACGTTTCAACCTGCACATCCCCGTGTGGAGACGAATAGCGCGTGCCGCGCGTGGCCTCGCGCACTTGCGTCACCCATTTGGCAGGCAGGCCAAGACGCACGCCTGTTGACGGATCGGTCACGATTGTCCACCCGAATTCGTCCTCGTGGTTTTTGGCGGCTGCGAGCAGATTGGCGCGCTCGGAAGAGGTCAGGATTCCCGTGATTTTCGCTTTTGCGCGTTTTTGGAAATTTCTGACGGCTGAAAGAAAAGGGTCTTCGCCGCCAATCGAACCGGTGTAATCACCCGACCACAGCAGTGCCGACTGGATTTTCAGACGCTCGCCGTCAGACAGTCCGGCGGACGTCTCGAGGGCCGATTCTGTTCCAACGGAGTCGGCCTTCCCGGCGTCGGTCTTTGCAACGACTGTTACCGGAGCAGCAACCCTTGGTGCAGCGATCTTCGGCGCGGCACGGCGATGCGCGGGCTTTGCCTTCTCGGTCGGCTGCGTGGGTGCGGGTATGAGGCCAGGCGATTCCTGCGCCAGCCCCGGAACGACGCCGAGCAGAAGCGCGAGCATCACAGTGGAGCCACCCAAGCGCATCGTGTTAACGCCGCCTCCATTGTATTTTTTCGTTCACCTTAGCCGATGGAGGCGAGCGTGCAAGGCTGGCTGGGGACTTCTTCATGGAGTCAAAATGGAGTCAAAGGGCGTTCACCCCGGATCGCGGCGCATTTACCGGCATCCGGCGCCTTCAGGCGGCGGGTTCACATTCTTTCGCGTCATGCGCTAGGTTAACCTTGATGCTCGATTCCAAAGAACTCGAACGCTATGCCCGCCACATCGTGCTGCGCGAAGTGGGGGGACCGGGCCAGGCCAAACTCAAGGCCGCGCGCGTGCTGGTCGTCGGCGCCGGCGGCCTCGGGGCGCCGGTTCTGCTTTACCTTGCCGCCGCCGGAGTCGGCACGCTTGGTGTCATCGACGATGACGATGTGTCGCTGTCGAATCTGCAACGCCAGGTGATCTTCGCGACCGATGATATTGGCAAACCAAAGGTTGAGCGCGCCGGCGATGCGGTGAAGGGACTCAATCCGCATGTGAATGTCGAGACGCATCGCGTACGGCTCACCGCAGTCAACGCCCTCGATCTGATCGCACGCTACGACATCGTGGCTGACGGCTCTGACAATTTCGTCACCCGTTATCTTATCGCGGATGCCTGTTACTTTGCCCGAAAACCTCTCGTCACCGCCGCGGTCGGCACCTTCGATGGTTCGCTGACCTCAATCCGCGCGCATGAAACACGAGCTGATGGCACGCGCAATCCGACTTATCGCTGCCTGTTTCCCGAACCGCCGCCGGAGGGCACCATACCTGCCTGCGCGGAAGCCGGAATACTCGGCGCACTGCCGGGGGTGCTCGGCTCGCTGATGGCATTGGAGGTCATTCGCGAGATTGTGGGCTTCGGTGAAGGCCTGGTCGGCCGCCTTCTTATGATCGATGCCCGCTCGATGCGGTTCGAGACACTGACCTATGCATGGGATCCGAACAATCCGCTGAGCGGTAACACACCGACGATCCGCGACCTGTCACAGCATCGACGGTAGCACCCGGTCCGGCGGTCGATGGCCATCCATGAAGGTCTTGATGTTGATGATGACCTTCTCGCCCATATCGATGCGCCCTTCGATCGTCGCTGAGCCGGTGTGCGGCAGCAAGACGACCTTGCCCGCGCGGGCGAGCTTGACCAACTTTGGATTGACCGCCGGCTCATGCTCAAACACGTCGAGCCCGGCACCGGCAATTTCATTCGACTCGATCAGACGGGCGAGGGCGTTCTCGTCAATAACCTCGCCGCGCGACGTGTTGACGATATAGGCCTCTGACCGCAGCATCTTGAGACGGCGCGCCGAGAGCAGATGGTATGTCGCTGGCGTGTGCGGGCAATTCACCGACACGATGTCCATGCGGGCAAGCATTTGATCGACGCTTTCCCAATAGGTGGCGTCAAGTTCCTCCTCGATCTTGGGCGCGACGCGGCGGCGATTGTGATAGTGGATCTGCAAGCCAAATGCGCGCGCTCGCCGCGCGACGGCCTGCCCGATGCGCCCCATGCCGATAATCCCAAGGCGCTTGCCCCAAATGCGATGACCGAGCATCCAGGTCGGTGACCAGCCGGTCCAGTCCTTGTCGGTGGTCAGGACGTGCGAACCTTCCACCAGCCGGCGCGGTACCGCCAGGATCAGCGCCATGGTCATGTCGGCGGTGTCCTCGGTCAGCACGCCAGGCGTATTGGTGACGGTAATGCCGCGCTGAACCGCGCTCGCGACGTCTATATTGTCGACGCCGTTGCCAAAATTCGCGATGAGCTTGAGCTGCTCGCCCGATTTGCCGAGCACCGAGGCGTCTATCCGGTCGGTGACGGTGGGCACGAGAACGTCGGCGATTTTCACCGCCTCGGCCAGCTGACCTTGCGTCATCGGCCTGTCGTCGGGGTTGAGCCGGGTATCGAAAAGTTCCCGCATCCGCAGCTCGATGGCATCGGGCAGCTTACGCGTCACAATGACCAGCGGCTTCTTGCTCTTCGCCATCTGCCCTCAACCACGGCAACTGGCGGCGATACCGCCAGGAAGCGCCGATTTAGCTCTCATTAACCGTGCTCGCCCACACTGCGAGTCATGCGATATCCGTTCTTTTTTCCTACCAGATGGCCGTGACAACACAAAGCTTCCGGTCCGCCCTCGGCGGGCTCGCATTGGCAGCTAGTATCGGGGCAACGGCTCCGGCCTGGTCTGCCGGGGACATTCTCACCGGTTCGATAACCGGCTCTGTCAGCGGCCTTCCGGTCCCGCGTTTCGTGAGCCTCAAGTCCGACCGCGTCAATGCCAGGTCCGGCCCGAACAAGGATCAGGACGTGCGGTGGGTCTATACCCACGTGGGTATGCCGGTTGAAATTACCGCTGAATTCGAGAACTGGCGTCGCATTCGCGACTGGGAAGGCGCGGAAGGCTGGGTCTATCACTCTCTTTTGTCAGGCAGGCGTATGGCCGTGGTGGTGCCGAAGACGAAAGACGAACTGGTACCGCTTTACGAAAGTGCGAACCTCAAATCGGCCGTGTCAGCCCGGTTGCAATCCGGTGTGCTCGGTACGCTCAGGTCGTGCGACGGCAGTTGGTGCCAGTTCAGCGGTAAAGGTTTCGACGGATATGTCCGGCAGGAGCGGATATGGGGCGCCTATCCGAACGAGAAGGTGGAATAATTTCTTGATATGGCCGGCTGTCCCGGCCAGGTCGATTCAAGGCGAGACTGCACCTAAGCAAATGCCCGGCGCAAGGCCGGGCACAAAAAGGGCGTCCTTCTTACAGCGCCGCTAGCTCTTTCGCCGCAGCCGGACGACGACGTCAACGCGTGCGATCTCGAAACCTTCCGGAGGTGTCGGTGTTTTCCCGACGGTCACTTCCGCATTCGGAATGTCAAACACCTCATCCTCGCCCTCGACGAAGAAATGATGGTGTGCCGTCACATTTGTGTCGAAATAGGCTTTCGAGCCGTCGACGGCGACCTGTCGCAGGAGCCCAACTTCCGTGAATTGATGCAGCGTATTGTAGATGGTTGCCAGCGACACCGGCACTTTCGCGCGCGTCGCTTCTTCATAAAGCATTTCGGCGGTGAGGTGACGATCACCTTTGCCGAACAGGATCCAACCCAGAGCCATGCGCTGTCGGGTCGGACGCAAACCGACCTGGCGCAACATGGCCTTGACGTCGTGCCATGGACAGCCGGTGAGAGCCGACCGATCGGGCGAGTGCTCGGCGTTGGCTTTCATGTGCGGCACTACCAAGGTACGTGTCAGTGTCATTAACATTCGCGCCTAAAAAGCCCGCCCCAAGCAGGAGCCGGCAAAAAACCGTTTCATTCGCAACATATACGAAATTGGCCTATCAGATGCAACCGCCTCGCAACTAAAGGAAAGGCTGAATTGTCTCGGATTTTCATCCAGGAACACGTGTATCCCGCCATCTTTGCCCGCTAGCTTTGGTGTGTTACCAACTTGGCATGGGTATTCAGCCAAGCCCCATGCATGGGGACGCAGCGCCGATGAACACGCGCCGGCATAGCTTCGAATACGAAGACTTGCTTGCCTGCGGCCGTGGCGAACTATTCGGGCCTGGCAACGCACAGTTGCCATTGCCTCCAATGCTCATGTTCGACCGCATCGCCGAAATCAGCGAGGAAGGCGGTGCGCATGGCAAGGGAATGATCCGGGCCGAGCTCGACGTGAAGGCGGATCTCTGGTTTTTTCTCTGTCACTTCAAGGGCGACCCGGTGATGCCGGGATGCCTTGGCCTCGATGCTTTGTGGCAGCTCGTTGGCTTCTTTCTCGGCTGGTTGGGCGCGCCGGGCAAAGGCAGGGCTCTCGGGTTGGGCGAGCTCAAGTTTTCCGGCCAGGTGTTGCCGACCGTGAAGAAGGTTATCTATGGCATCGATATCAAACGGGTCATGCGTTCGAAACTGGTGTTGGGCGTTGCCGACGGTTGGCTCTCGGCAGACGGCATTGTGATCTACCGTGCCAGCGATCTCAAAGTCGGCCTGTTTAAGCAGGACGAGGCGTTGCAGCCCAGCGGCGCTTGAAACCGGCGGAGGCCCTTGCCGAATTGGCTCGGCCGGCCAATCCGTGGGCCAATCAGCTTTAATCGCGGCAAACGTTTAGGGGTAATACGACTATGCGACGGGTCGTCGTCACCGGAATGGGCATCGTCTCATCCATCGGAAACAACACGCAGGAAGTCCTGGCGAGTCTGCGCGAGGCCAAATCCGGCATCAGCCGTGCCGAGGACTACGCCAAGCTCGGGTTTCGCTGCCAGGTTCAAGGCGCGCCGACCCTCAATCCGGCCGAGGCGGTCGATCGCCGCGCGATGCGATTCCTGGGCACCGGTGCGGCCTGGAATCACGTGGCCATGGAACAGGCGATTCGCGATTCAGGTGTCGAGGAAAAGGATATTTCGAACGAGCGCACCGGCATCGTCATGGGATCGGGCGGACCGTCGGCGCGCGCCATCGTCGATGCCGCCGACATCACCCGTGAAAAAGGACCCAAACGTGTGGGCCCATTCGCGGTGCCGAAGGCGATGTCGTCGACCGCGTCTGCGACGCTCGCCACCTGGTTCAAGATCAAGGGCGTGAACTACTCGATCTCCTCGGCGTGCGCGACATCCAACCATTGCATCGGAAATGCTGCCGAGCTGATCCAGTGGGGCAAGCAGGACATGATCTTCGCCGGCGGCTGCGAGGAGCTGGACTGGACGCTGTCCGTGTTGTTCGACGCCATGGGCGCGATGTCGTCAAAATACAACGACACGCCGCAGAAGGCTTCGCGTGCCTATGACAGGGACCGCGACGGGTTCGTTATCGCCGGCGGCGCCGGCGTGCTGGTTTTGGAAGAGCTCGAACGCGCAAAAGCCCGCGGCGCCAAAATTTATGCCGAGGTCGTCGGCTACGGAGCGACTTCGGATGGCTATGACATGGTGGCCCCATCCGGCGAGGGCGCAGTGCGCTGCATGAAAATGGCGCTGGAAAACGTCAAAGCGCCGGTCGACTACATCAATCCGCACGCCACATCGACGCCGATCGGCGATATAAAGGAAATCGAGGCGATCCGCGAAGTTTTCGGCGCGAAGTGCCCGCCGATTTCGGCGACAAAGTCCCTCACCGGCCATTCGCTTGGCGCCACCGGCGTGCAGGAAGCGATCTATTCCCTTCTGATGATGCAGAGCGGCTTCATTTGCGAAAGCGCCAATATCGAGAATCTCGACCCGGTCTTTGCCGACATGCCGATTGTACGTGAACGACAGGACAACGTGAAACTCGGCTGCGTGTTGTCGAACTCGTTCGGGTTCGGTGGCACGAATGCTTCGGTTGTGTTCAAGCGGCTGGATGGGTGATTTGATCAGAGGCGCGTGAGAGCGTCGTCACAGTCATGGCCGGGGCTTGTCCCGGCCATCCACGTCTTTAGTGGATGGAGGACGTGGATGCCCGGTACGAGGCCGGGTACGACGGAGGAGAGTGCAAATATATGCCGGGGCTGATGGACGGGAAGCGCGGGCTGGTGATGGGGGTTGCCAATGACCACTCCATTGCCTGGGGCATTGCCAAGACATTGGCGCAGCACGGCGCGCAGCTCGCTTTCACCTACCAGGGCGATGCGCTGGCAAAACGCGTAAAGCCGCTCGCCGAGCAAGTCGGTTCATCTTTTGTGATGCCGTGCGACGTCGAGGACATCGCTACGGTCGATACGGTGTTCGACGAGATCAGGAAGCAATGGGGCACGATGGATTTCCTCGTGCACGCTGTAGCCTTCTCCGACAAGAACGAATTGAAGGGCCGCTACGCCGATTCCACGCGCGAAAACTTCATCCGCACGATGGTGATCTCCTGCTATGCCTTTACCGAATCTGCCAAACGCGCCGCAGCGCTGATGCCGAGCGGGGGCGCCATGGTGACGCTCACGTATAACGGGGGTCTGCGCGCCATGCCGAACTATAACGTGATGGGCGTCGCCAAGGCGGCACTGGAAGCCTCAGTGCGGTACCTTGCAGTCGATTTTGGGTCGCAGAAGATCCGCGTCAACGCGATCTCGGCTGGTCCGATCCGCACGCTCGCCGGCGCCGGCATTACCGACGCGCGTTACATGTTCGCATTCCAGCAGCGATATTCTCCGCTCGGCCGCGGCGTGACCCTCGAGGAACTGGGGGGCGCCGGCCTATACCTTCTGTCCGACCTTTCGAGCGGCGTCACCGGCGAGGTTCACTTCGTTGATTCCGGGTATAACGTCATCGCGATGCCGCAGCCCGACGCGCTCAAGGCGAGCGGGGCGACAGAAAACGGCGAATAAGCTCAAATAATTCTGGAACCCCGCGTCGACGCCTGCCCACGGCGAGTTGCTCTTGCCGGCTGATTGTTGAAGCATGGCGCCGAGATTCGACCTCGAAGTAGGGAGATCCCAGAATGCAGCGTGAGTTAGCAGCGGAATTTGTCGGTACGTTTGCACTGGTCACCGCCGTATGCGGTGCGGCGCTTTTTTCCGCACCATCGGCGGGATTGGTGGCCATCGCCTTCGCGGTTGGTCTGTCGGTGATGGCGATGGCCTTCGCGGTCGGCCATATCTCGGGCGCCCACTTCAATCCAGCCGTCACTTGCGGGCTTGTGGCCGCGGGCCGATTCCCGGTGGAGCGGGCGCCGGTCTATATTGTTGCGCAGGTGCTTGGCGGCGCGGCAGCCGCCGGCGTCTTCTATCTTGTGCTCAGCGGTGCGCCACCGGCCAAATGGAATACATTCACCACGATTTCCAATCTTTATGGCGGCGGCGGGTTCTCGATGGGCGCCGTGTTCCTGACCGAAACCGTGATCACGGCGCTGTTCCTGGTGGTGATTGTTGGCGTAACCTCACGCGGCGCGCCCGCCGGGTTTGCGCCGATTGCGATCGGTCTGGCGTTGACGATGTTTCACCTGGTTGCCATTCCGATATCGAACGCATCCCTGAATCCGGCGCGCTCGACAGCGACCGCAATCTTCGGCGGAGCTCAGGCGCTCGACGCCCTGTGGCTGTTCTGGGTCGCACCGCCACTGGGCGGTGTGATCGGCGGCGTCATCTGTCGCTGGTTACAGAATGAGATGCCGAAAAGCAGAGGGCGGCGCTAGGCCGCCCTCTCACCTCTTTTTTAGCTAGCGGAAGGTCACTCGGCGCCGCCGGCGGCTTCGCGCGGCTGCTCGCCGCCTTCGGCCCGTTGCTTGCCTTCAATATCCTCGCCGGTGGCCTGATCGACCGCCTTCATGGACAGACGCACCTTGCCGCGTTCGTCCACGCCGAGCAGCTTCACTTTCACCTTGTCGCCTTCCTTGACGACATCGCTCACCTTGTTCACCCGACGCGGCGCCAGCTGGCTGATGTGCACCAAGCCATCCTTGGCGCCGAAGAAGTTCACGAAGGCGCCGAAGTCCATCACTTTCACCACGGTGCCTTCATAGATGTGACCGACTTCCGGATCGGACGCGATCGACTTGATCCAATTGATTGCGGCCTTGATCGACTCGCCACTGGCGGAGGCGACTTTCACCGAGCCGTCATCCTCGATATTGATTTTGGCGCCGGTCTTTTCGACGATCTCGCGAATCACCTTGCCGCCGGTCCCGATCACTTCGCGGATCTTGTCAGTCGGGATCTTGAACGACTCGATGCGCGGAGCGTGCTCGCCGAGTTCGGCGCGCGCAGCAGTGAGCGCCTTGCCCATTTCGCCCAGGATGTGCATGCGGCCGTCCTTCGCCTGCGCAAGCGCGACCTTCATGATCTCCTCGGTGATGCCGGCGATCTTGATGTCCATTTGCAGGGATGTGACGCCCTGGTCGGTGCCGGCCACCTTGAAGTCCATATCGCCGAGATGGTCCTCGTCGCCGAGGATGTCGGAAAGCACGGCGAAGCGCTTTTCTTCCAGGATCAGGCCCATTGCGATGCCTGCGGTCGGCCGCTTGAGCGGCACGCCCGCGTCCATCAGCGCCAGCGAGGAGCCGCAGACGGATGCCATCGACGACGAGCCGTTCGACTCCGTGATCTCCGAGACCACGCGGATCGTGTAGGGGAACTCGGCCGGTGACGGCAGCATGGGATGGATCGCGCGCCAGGCGAGCTTGCCGTGGCCGATCTCGCGGCGGCCGGGCGCGCCCATGCGCCCGGTTTCGCCCACCGAATACGGCGGGAAATTGTAGTGCAGCAGGAACGTCTCCTTGTAGGTGCCCCGCAGCGCGTCGATGAACTGCTCGTCCTCGGCAGTGCCGAGGGTCGCGACCACCAGCGCCTGCGTCTCGCCACGGGTGAACAGCGCCGAGCCGTGGGTACGCGGCAGCACGCCGACTTCCGCCGCGATCGGTCGGACGGTTT
>DASYSQ010000073.1:0-7661 GCA_036003145.1 Pseudolabrys sp. | reverse complement strand
GCGTGCATGTCGTCCGGATCGCCCGGCAACCCGCGGCGGACCTCGGTGGGCGTGGCGTTGCGCGCGAGAATCGCAACGCCGTTGTAGCGAGGACTCTGTCCTTGCCAGACTGCCCCATACCCCGCATCGCGCAGCGTGCTCTCGGGGAATTCGTCGTCGTGGATGCGCAGCTCCTGCAAGCACACGACGTCGGGCGTCGCGCTGGCAAGCCACTCCAGCAGTCGCGGCAGGCGGTTGCGGATGCTGTTGATGTTGAAGGTTGCGATTTTCATTTTTGGCCCTCGATCACGTACAGTAACGCATGGACGCGACACCGGTATCGATTCCGGTTGACGATGCGCAGCACGTCTCGGGCCTGTTCACACGACCGCGCGCCGCGCGCGCATGCTTTGTCTTCGCGCACGGTGCCGGTGCGGGAATGACGCATCCTTTCATGGACGCGTTCGCCTCGGACCTGGCGGCACGCGGAATCGCGTGCCTTCGCTACCAGTTCCCGTTCATGGAGCGCGGATCGAAGCGACCCGATTCTCCGTCCGCCGCGCATGCAACGGTGCGCGCGGCGGTTGCGGCGGCGTCGAAACTTGCGCCAAAATTGCCGCTGTTTGCCGGCGGAAAGTCCTTTGGTGGCCGCATGACTTCGCAGGCCCAAGCCGAGTCGCCATTGCAAGGTGTACGTGGCCTGGCCTTTGTCGGATTTCCGTTGCACCCCGCTGGCAAGCCTGGAGTCGCTCGCGCCGAGCATCTCTCCCGCGTGAACGTGCCAATGCTCTTCCTGCAAGGCGATCGCGACACGCTCGCTGATCTCGCGTTGCTCAATACCGTTGCCAAGCGGCTCGGTGCACGCACCCGGCTCGAGGTATTCCCTCAGGCAGATCACGCGTTCCATGTTCCGGCGCGCAGCGGTCGCACCGACGCGGAGGTCCGTGGCCAGATTGCGGAAACATTGTCGGCCTGGATAGACGAGGTGAGCCGGGCCTAGTGTTGCGCCTTAAGGGCATGGGTTGCCGCGGGGGATGCTGGGGTGACAATGACAATTCCGGGCTCTCACCGAGCTCAACCGCGGAGACAAGGATGGACAAATTCCTCGTGCTTTACAGGGCGCCCAATTCAGTGATCGATGAGTGGATGAAGAAACCCGAGCAGGAGCGCAAGCCCGAAGAGACCAAAATGATGGAGGCTTGGAAGAAGTGGATGAGCGCAAACGGCAGCAAAGTCACCGACAAGGGCGCGGGCGCCGGCAAGCCCAAAGTCGTGTCTGCATCGGGCGTGAAGGATTCTCGCAATGACATCATGATGTATCAGATTGTGCAGGCGAATTCGGCCGATGAGGCGGCCAGGATGTTCGTGGACCATCCGCATTTCGGCATTCCCCAGGCGACCATCGAGGTGATGCCACTCAAGTCTATGGAAGGCTAGAATTCTTGGGTCCTTCCGGCGTGCCAGGGATGGCTCGTCCAGCCGACCGACGAAGGCAGTAGACCGGCTCTAGCCGGTTACGCTTTCGTCGATCAAAGCGGTGTCGGGGGCGCTTACGGCCAACTCCAGACGTTCGCATTGGCCACCGAAATCGGGCATCGAGGCCGATGCACTCCCCCGAACCGTTACCGCGGCTACGATGTGAGGTACTCCGGATTGCCGGAGCCGAGGCAGGGCGCAACTGCCGGATATACCGGTAGCGTTATGGCTTGTAGTTTGCGTTGACATTAGAGGCTAGGCAGGTTCCCCTTGACTATCGACACACAAAAATCTCTCCGGAAGGCACAGCTTGACGCTTTGCTTCTGACGCTCCCGGGCGTCAGCGCGAGAACGATAAATGGTCTTGACGCTTACTTCGTCTCCGACAAAATGTTCGCTTGCATCAGCGGCGACGGCGTTGGATTGAGATTGCCGGTGGCCACTGCGACGGAATTGTCGTTTTCGAGAGCCGACGTGGTCCCGTTCCAGCCCGGGGGGATGGCGAGCACGCGCGAATGGATACAGATAAACCGCGTTGATGCGGCCGATTACGCGGAGGATCTCCCGCTTTTTCGCGAGTCGATAGAGTTCGTCAAAGCCGGCCGCGCGCGATAACGCTCAGAGGCGCGGCAGAGGTACTGTCGATCCACGATAACCCGACCGAATGCGGCCGGAAGCAGCCGCTAGCACAGGTGGAATCTGCGCTGCATGCCGGTTGGACGCGAGTGGCAATAGGCGGGATCGCAGCACATGCGTAACGCCCGTGGACAAATCAGAGGCCGCCTCGCCACTCGAATCTTCAATCGTGGTGAAACGCCAACCATAGCCCGTGAGCGTCAGCTGGTGCAACAAACACCCGCTTCTCGTCGGACATTTCCGATCTCCCCGAGAACGATGACGCACGCCGACCCAAGTACTCGGCTGCCGCGGCGAGATCTCGGACCTCGAATTCCACGCCAATGATGGGACGCCCCGGCACTAACTGACGGCTGCTCGGCAAGAGAACGATCCTGGCGTTCTGCACGTCCCACACATCGGCCATTGTCGCTGAAGGAACAAATACCGTTTTGGAACTTCTGACAGCCCCCAGAGCGAGCAGTACGTTCGTCAAGCTTTGCCGAGTAGATTCATCCAAGGCGAGCCATACACTCTTCATCGCAACGGCAGTGTTGGGATGCGCAAAATGCTCAGGTCGATCTGTCGGCGAACGATTGTCTTGATCGAAGAGCACAAAATTCAGTCGCGGATCCGCCAATGTAATGACATCACCCTGCCGGAAATGGATCGACGCAGCGCGCAGTGCCGCCGACAATTTGTTGGTGTCCCGTGCGTGGAATGATAGAAAAACGGGCCCATCGCCCTCCGTGATCCGGCTAAGATAGCCGGATGTTAGCTGGTCGACCGGTATGGCCGGAGGGGAGATTAGTTCGATTCCGGAGCCGTCTTTGAACTTGACATGGTTGTTACGTATTCCGTCGGTGTGCATCCGGCCGGGCTTGAGCGTGAAGCCCAGTGCACGGTAGTGCTCGGACGCTCTGTCGAGGTCCCGGACAGCCACGGGGATGTGGTCAAGTCCTATGATCGAAGGTCCTACTTGAGCCTCCGAGGCGAGCACTTCCACACTGCGTGTCGCCAAAGGGATCAACAGCATTAGCACAAGCCAGACAAGCCGCGCCGGTACCATGTTTGCAGACCGATTGCCGGAAACACTCATTCTGGAAAACATACTACGTTCGGTATGCCCCACAACACGCCGTTGAGGAGATAGGCGTAGTCGGTTATGCGGAAAGGAAGGATGTTACGACCCGCTGCCTTGGTTCGGAAGCGGCCCTACGCGGGTGGCCGTTGTCGGCCAGAAGCGGAAATACGATTTCCTTCTCAGATCCAGTCGAAGCGAGTTGTGTCAATCGCCAGAGGTGCGCGAGAGAGCCTGGTTTCGACCGTCTCTCTCGTCACCCTCGGGATCAATGCAAATCGCCCTAGACTGAGGCAGCAGCCTTGCGGATCACGTCAAGAACGACGGCGGGCTGAGAAAGCATGGGTACGTGGCTGCTTGCCACCTCCGTGACATGCGCTCCCATGCGCTTTGAAACCCACCGTTGTAGGTCGGGGTGCACGGTGCGATCTTGTGTGGTCAGCACATACCAGCTCGGCTTGGATCGCCACGCCACCCGATCAGTCGTTAGCTTCTGCTGGTTGAGCAAGTCGGCGTTGGGCGCGAAGTGCGTAGCCCAAACCAGCTTCTGCTCTGCCTCGGAAAGATCGCCACAGAAGTATCTGGTGCCGTTTGGCTGCAGCCAAGCCCGGTTGTCCGCGACTTCCACGTAGCCAAAGATGTCCGATGGGTACTTGTTGAGCTGGCTCTGCACGGTTTCGCCGGCATCAGGGGCGACGGCTGCGATATAGACGAGCCCTACGACGCGAACGTCGGTACCAGCTCCGGTGATGGTAGCGCCACCATAAGAATGGCCGACCAGGATAACGGGACCGCCGACTCGGTTGAGCGTGCGCTTCACCGTCGCGAGATCTTCCTCGTAGCTATCGAGGCCGTACTGAACGGCGATAACCTCGTGGCCATCAGCCTGTAGCGCAGGGATCACTTTGCTGAAACACGAACCGTCGGCCCAGAGGCCGTGACAGAAGGCAATGGTGGGCTTGGGTTTGGTAGACATTCTAGATTTCCTTTCAAGTTGAACCGCAGGTGCGTTTTTCCGCTCGATGGTGCGGCGTTACAGCGAGTGGCTTCGTGAACTGGGAAAGTCTTCATCCCCGCAGAGGCGATGCAGTCGACATGAGCGTCCTCGAAAGTGGGATGGGTGCCCGGTGAAAATCGCACCAATCAGGATGCCTGCAGTTTGACGCGTCCGCGCTCTGGCGCCATGGGCCTTGCCTGATGAGTTCCTGATTGTTTTCTGATGGTCCTTCACAACTCCAACTGGACCGGTTCGTCACGCTAGAATGCTCGCGGGAAGTGATCGTCGAATGAGGAGCCGATGTCGGCTGCAAGCGTCGTTCGGTACAGCTTTGGGCATTTCGAGCTTCAGCCCAGCGAACGCCGACTATTGGCCGACGGGCTGCCGATTTCGGTGCCTCCAAGAGCATTTGATCTGCTGGTCGTGCTTGCGGAGCGCCACGGCCATTTGGTCACCAAAGAAGATTTGCTCAGGCGCGTTTGGCCCGGTGTCGTTGTCGAGGAAAACGCCCTGCATGCGCAGATTTCTGCGCTGCGTAAGGTCCTCGGCGCCGCGACCATCGCGACGATTTCAGGTGCGGGTTATCGTTTCGCGGTCGATGTCGCGAGGTCAGGGGCTGAAGCAGCGCCTGAGCCGTCAGCAGGCACACCTCACAACCTGCCGCGCCCCCTGACGAGCTTCGTCGGCCGCGAGCGGCAAATCGGAGAGCTGAAGGAATTGCTGCACCAGACCCGCCTGCTTACCTTGAGTGGCGCGGGCGGGTGCGGGAAATCGCGGTTGGCCCTCGAGCTCGCGGGTCAGCTGCTGGATACCTTCCCAGACGGCCTGTGGCTGGTCGAGCTTGCAGCAGTCGCGAATCAGAGTCTCGTGCCTCAAATGGTCGCTGACACGCTCGGCCTGAAAGAGCGGGGAAGCGAGACCTTGACGACAAACATCGTGAAGCATATTGGGTCGAACCAAGTGCTTCTCGTAATCGATAATGCTGAGCACCTCCTCGGTGCCTGTGGAGAGCTGGCGGAAGCGCTGCTCCGCCGGTGTGAGGGATTGTCCATAGTAGTGACCAGCCGGGAGCGGTTGGGCGTGCCGGGTGAGCTTACGTATCGGGTGCCGTCGTTGTCCGTTGCGGACCCGATGCAGCGTCACAATGGCGACACGCTAGCCGCATACGAGTCGGCGCAGCTATTCGTCGCCCGGGCACGCCTGCACGATGCGCGCTTCGCCATCACCGACCAAAGCGCATCGGCTGTTGCGTCCATCTGCTCGCAGCTCGACGGCATCCCTCTGGCGATCGAGCTCGCGGCAGCGCGCGTGAGAGTGATTTCCGTCGACGAAGTCAATAAACGGCTCGACCAGCGCTTCCGACTGTTGACGGACAATTCCAGTACGGCGTTGCCGCGCCAGCGCACGCTACGCGCACTGATCGACTGGAGCTACGATCTATTGAACAGCGCAGAGAAGACTGTCTTCAGTCGTGCAGCTGTGTTCGCCGATGGATTCACCTTGGACGCTGCAGAGCATGTCCTGAGTGGAGGTTCCATCGATGAGGAGGACGTATTGGACCTTCTCACGTCACTTACCGACAAAAGTTTGATTCAGGCTGAATACCGAGCTGGTATCACACGCTTTAGACAACTCGAAACCGTGCGTCAATACAGCCGGGATCGTTTGCGCGAAAGTGGCGACGAGGCTGCTTGCCGCTTGCGCCACAGTGCCCACTTTCTCGCGCTCGCCCAAACCGCCGAAGAGGCCCTGCGTGGGCCGGAACGTGTGTGGCTATCCCTCGTAAGTGCGGAACACGAGAACATACGAGCAGCGCTGGTATGGTCGTTAGCGGCAGAGGGCGACCCCGTGACCGGACTGCGCATAGCGAGTTCGTTGTTCCCGTTCTGGCTGATGCGCGGCTTCTTCAAGGAAGGACGAGAGTGGGTCAAGTTGTTGCTCGATGCGGTCCCGCAAGGAGTGGCGGACGAGATGCGGGCCAAGGGGCTCTCAGTAGCCGGCTGGTTGGCGCTGTACCAGGCGGATGAGGGAACAGCGAAGCGTATGCTCGAGGAGAGTCTGCTGCTTTGGCGTACGCTGGGTGACCGAAGGGGCCTGTCCGTGGCGCTACACGGGCTTGCATCGTTGCGCGCTCGCCTGGGAGATTTGGCCGGCGCGCGCACCTTGTATGAGGAAAGCCTCTTGATCAAGCGCGAAGCCGGCAACAGGTGGGGCACCGCGCGTGTGCTCGACGGCCTGTCTTCCGTCTTGCGGCAACAGGGCAACATAGCACTTGCACGCATCAGTGCCCAGGAAGCTCTCGCGCTTGAAAGGGAACTCGACGCTGGCCAATATCTTTACGGTCTGCACCGTCTCGCGGAAATCGAGCTGGCCGTCGGGAACGCCGCGGCCGCGTCAAACTATATTCGTGAGGCACTCTTGACGCATGACGCCGCGCCTGTGGAAGACGATCTTCTCCAAGGGCGCGCAACGCATGCCAACAGTGTAAACATTGAGCGACTTGCAGCGATGCTCGAAACCATGGGCTACGTGCAGGTGGCTCTTGGGCATTGGTCCTCGGCAGCGCTAATGCTAGGCCACGCCGCCTACTTGCGCGATGAGGGCGGATTGTTGCTTTCGCATGCTGACCTGCATGTCCACGAACGGAACATGGCTGCCGCGCGAGCCGAACTGGGCGAATCGGCTTTTGATAGTACCTGGCGGGACGGGCGAGCATTGGCGTCCGACCAAATCGTCCGAATTGTCTTGTACCCGCCCCGCAACTGAAGACGCTCACGCCGTTCGTAGCTCACTGTAACTCGCGCGATACGTCCTTCCTTACGGGTACTCCTCGACTTCGAATATAAGCGAGCCCGGCAGGGCGGGATCGTTCCGGTGTCTCGGCGCCAGCCTTCGCTCGCCGTCGTCATTCGACCGCTATCGTAGATCCTGCGTCCCAATTCGACGGCAGCGGCCGGCCGGTTGCGGAGGTGGAGCAGTCACCTGATCACAAAATCGCGACCGGCAGCAACGGGTCGAAAGCAGACGTAGCAAAATGCAAAAACGCGGGCACTCGGCCCGCGTTTTTGCTTCGATGCTGAGGTGGAACAATCAATCCCAGCTCAACGCCCCACCCGTCTGATACTCGATCACCCGCGTCTCGAAGAAGTTCTTCTCCTTCTTGAGATCGATCATCTCGGCCATCCACGGGAACGGGTTGTCGGCCTTGTCGAACAGCGGATCGAGGCCGATCTGCTGGCAGCGGCGGTTGGCGATGAAGCGCAGGTACTCCTTGAACATCGGCGCATTCAAGCCGAGCACCCCGCGCGGCATCGTGTCCTCGGCGTAACGGTATTCGAGCTCCACGCCTTCCTGCATCAGCTTGGCGATCTGGGCCTTGAACTCGTTGGTCCAAAGGTGCGGGTTCTCGAGCTTGATCGTGTTGACGAGGTCGATGCCGAAGTTGCAGTGCATGCTCTCGTCGCGCAGGATGTACTGGTACTGCTCGCTCGACCCGGTCATCTTGTTCTGGCG
>DASYSQ010000072.1:0-42122 GCA_036003145.1 Pseudolabrys sp. | reverse complement strand
CTACTGCCCGGCCGCTGTTCGGCCATCGCGAGCGCGAACGCAGCAAAAAAGGCCACGGAGAAGACGGTGGCAAAAGCATCGGCCATCGTCATGGCCACGTTCCCCGGTGGTTGCCCAACCCAAATCAGCGCAACAGGAAACTTGTCAGCGCCAGAGAAACAATCATGACTGCGCCGAGAATAGCGATTACATGAGAAATAAATTTGGCGGCCATGGCTGACCCCTTTGCGCTACTGAATTTGTGCGGACATGTGAGTACTTAGATCATGTGCGGGCGGTTCACCAATCGACTGACGTGGCGCGAGATTGTTGGCGCAGCGTGAGGCTGCATCCGGTCCCTAGGTGCGAGCGGGACGCAAGATGCACGACATGTGCGGGGTGCATTACGAAGGGCTGACAGCGTAGACAGTCTCGTGATGGAACAGCAGCTCGAAAAGTTCGAAACGTGGTTGCGTATATGGACGGCCGAAAATCTCGGCTCCCCGAGTGAGAGTACCGACCCGGAAGACGTTTGGGTCCGGCTGCGAGCTGACGAGCTGGTAGAAGACGCCACGATGGCTGGATTTTATGGCGAACTCGTCGAGGCCGCGAAGCCGTACGGCGGCGCTGAAGGCTACGTGCGAAGTAAACTCAAGGACGTGCTGCGCTGATTGCCAGACGGCTAGAACTAAGCGGTGACCTTTGACCGTCGACGTGGGGCTTGATCGGGCACGAGGCTGACGCGTTCCGCGCAGTTACGCAGTGCCTTGCGCGTCGGGAGTAAAACCCGCTCGCCGTCGGGCAGCTCGACGAAGCGCCGTACGAAAGCGCCGGCGCTTTCGACGACGTACTTGGTGCCAACAGGCAGGCGTTTCGACAGGAGAGAAGAGGCGCGCACGTTCAGGTACTCCGGTAGATCGCTCCCACGTGCCACCAAGGATTACTCTGTGTCTGGATTTGGGCAGCGAGGCGGTTATCCCCAGCTAGAGCGGCGGGTGACCTGGACTTGCGCGTGAAGCCGCGCGACCCGGAGGCGTCGATCCGAGTGGCGCTGCGGGGCGTCCAGTGCCCCCGCTGCAACGGCCACGGCAGGCCGCGCATCGTCGCGCTGGCGCGGCGGCCGTCGGTTTGAGTGAGTGGGCGAGGGGAAGATGCAGCCCGCCGTTGACGCAAACAAAATCGGCGGTTTGCCCTGCCGCGCATCAAGCCTTATCTGCTTTGTACCAACCTTGGCGTTTGAGTTCCTCGTATTCCCTGAATGTTGGATTGTTGGGAGGCCATTGACGAAGTGGCGCAGGTACTGACCGTGGCGGCTTCATACGATGAGTTGATAAAGACCGTTTTTTCGGTTCTGCCATGGCCATACTTGATGCGACTATCAAAGCCATGGCGGCAGCAATAATGCAGAGCAGTTTCTTCATTGCACCTCGCCGCACGATATTAGTTGAGCTGTCGTCTGTGCGCTAACGTCCGTTGTCTAGGGTAAACCGAACGTGATCAGGACACGGCTCCAGACACAAAACGTCCTTAGGGCTTCACGATTTTCAGCTCGTGGATCGGAATGCCTTCGACCGACTTGTAAGTCCTGACCTTGCCGTCGGGTCCTGCCGCCATGGCCGACTTCCTGATGAGGCGGCTGATGGAACACAACGAGAGCGAGCTGAGACGCAAGAGAAGGTGACCAGCATTATGCTAGCCCGACAGAAACGAGAAGGCGATGTCGTACTTAAATTGATCGGTCATGAAAGTCGGACGTATTGTTACCTTATTGTTTACCCTGAGCCCTTTTTTGGGAGATCAGGCACCCTCTAAAAATGCAAGAAGTGCCTGATTTTATTTGGTGAGCGCGGAGGGACTCGAACCCTCGACCTACTGATTAAAAGTCAGTTGCTCTACCGCCTGAGCTACGCGCTCGCCATCTGACACATGAGCGTGTCCGAAGTGGAATTGCCCTTAGGATGAAGCCGAGGGCGAGATTTTCGGAGTCATGCGCTGGCCGCTGTGTAGGGGCCCCGACCAGCCCGGTCAATAGGCGCACGCCACCTTCTTGAATTCGCGCAAGGCCCGGGATTTGCTAGACTAATGGCGCGGCTTGTGCCGCCTGGAGATTGCCATGCCGATCGTCAACCGTGTCGCGGACCTGCATCGCGAAATTACCGACTGGCGGCGCGATCTGCATGCCCACCCCGAGCTGCTGTTCGACGTGCACCGTACCGCGGGTTCGGTTGCCGAGAAGCTCAAGGCTTTCGGTTGCGATGAGGTTGTGACCGGCCTCGGACGCACCGGGGTGGTCGGTGTCATCCGCGGCCGCAAAGGGTTCCCGGGCAAGACAATCGGGTTGCGCGCCGACATGGATGCGCTGCCGATCGAGGAGGCGAATGATGTTCCGTACAGATCTACCATCCCCGGGAAAATGCATGCATGCGGTCACGACGGGCATACGGCCATGCTGCTCGGCGCAGCACGCTATCTTACCGAGACACGCAACTTTGCCGGCACCGCGGTGGTGATTTTCCAGCCGGCGGAAGAGGGTGGGGGTGGCGGAAAGGAAATGGTCAACGACGGGCTGATGGATCGTTTCGGCATCGGTGAGGTCTACGGCATGCACAATTACCCGGGCATGCCGGTAGGCACCTTTGGCGTCCGGCCGGGGCCGATGATGGCATCGGCCGATGCCCTGACAATCGATATTGAAGGTGTCGGGGGGCACGCCGCGCGCCCGCATTTTGCCATCGATACGGTTTTGGTCGGGGCACAGATCATCAATGCAATCCAATCAGTCGTGTCGCGCAATATTGACCCGCTCAAATCGGCGGTCGTTTCGATTTGCATGTTTCGCGCCGGCAATACCGACAACGTCATTCCGCAAACGGTCCAGTTGCGCGGTACCGCACGAAGCCTGTTGCCGGATGTACGTGATCTCCTGGAGAAGCGTCTGGCCACCGTCGTCGAGAGCACCGCAGCGGCCTATGGTGCGAAAGCGAAGCTCACTTATCGGCGCGGTTATCCGGTGCTGGTCAATCATGAACGGCAGGCCGAGTTCGCGGCCTCGGTCGCAAGCCAGGTTGCCGGCCAGGACAAAGTCGATACATCACTGGCGCCGATGATGGGTGCGGAGGATTTTTCGTACATGCTGAATGCGCGGCCGGGTGCCTTCATCTGGATCGGCAACGGCGACAGCGCGGGGCTGCATCACCCGGCCTACAACTTCAACGACGACGTGATTCCCTTCGGGACGTCTTATTGGGTGAAGTTGGTCGAAACGGCGCTGGCCGCGTAACCAGCCGCTATTGCACCAGCTCACCCGGCTTCGGCGCCGGGGCAGTGCGCGTGGCTTCGGCCATCGTGGTGCTTCGCCGCGCGATGGGCAGCGCCGCGGTAACCCGAGCCTCGAGGCTGCGCCAATAGGCAAAATCATTGAGGCGCGTTCGCTCGATCACCGCGAGGCCGACGGCTGCGATGAAGGGAAGGCTCTGCACGACAAGCACAACCGCGAAAATGTTGATCTCGCGGATTTCCTTGTAGTTGGTCATGACCAGCACAACCGCGCCGAGAATCAAGAGGCCTGCCAGCACCGCTTCCCAAAAGGCGTGGAAGTCGGTTGAGCGACGCATGCCGCCCTTCGATGTACGAACGAATGGCAAGTGATCCTTGAGCAAGCCGAGGCTGACCGCTCGTGCGACCGTCCACTGCACCGACATTGCCGCGAAAACCGATCCAAGCAGCTGACCTATGCGAGGGCGCACGCGCAGGTGATAGAGCGTCCCGAAGTGTACGACCGAGACGATGAAACTCACAAGGATCGGCGCGGTGAGGATGCGGTCTGGCACCGCAATATCAAGAAATGCGATCACCGGCACCCAGATAATATTGAGAATAGCGACCGCAACTCCGATGCTTTCGGCGCCGAGCCAGTTGAGCCAGCCCAGCGTAAATTCACGCTTCTGCTCGCGCGTGAGCCGGCTGGCGCCCGGCAGAAACCGCCGCCAGTGCTTTTTGAGAATCTGGAACCCGCCATAGGCCCAACGGTGACGCTGCTTCTTGTAAGCCTCGAAACTGTCCGGCAGCAGACCATGGCCGTAGCGCTTATTGGTGTAGTGGGTCTGCCAGCCGAGTTCGAGCAAAGAGAGACCGAGGTCAGTGTCTTCGCATATTGTGTCGCTCGACCATCCGCCGGCTGCCTCGATGGCCGCGCGCCGGACAAGACACATCGTGCCGTGCACGATGATCGCGTTGTGCTCGTTCCGCTGCACCATGCCGATATCGAAGAATCCGGCATATTCGCCGTTCATCGCGTGGTGCATGAGACTCTGTTCGCCATCACGGTGATCTTGCGGGGCCTGCACGAGACCAACGGCCGGATCGCGGAAGAGCGGCACCAGATCCCTGAGCCAATTCGGCTGTACGACATAGTCGGCGTCGAGAATGCCAATGACTTCTGCGTCGGCAGCCGTATGCACGAGAGCGAGTCGCAACGCGCCAGCCTTGAACCCGACGATGTTATCTGCGCGTACAAATTTGAAGCGCTCGCCAAGCGTTCGGCAATGCTCCTCGATCGGCAGCCAGAGCGCCGGGTCCGGCGTATTGTTGATCACGACGATGCATTCGTAATTCTCATAGTCGAGCCGTGCGATCGCATCGAGCGTCTGCTTGAGCATCTCCGGTGGTTCGTTATGAGCCGGAATATGAATCGAGACCTTGGGCAAGATCATATCAGGGGCTACCGGCGGACTCGAAATCAGCCGGAGCGGCTTGCGTCCGAATGCGACCGCCGCGATCTCCTCGATGCGCGCAAGCGCGATCACAATGAGTGGAATTAACAACAGCATGCCGAGGCCAAGTGCGAAGGCGGCGCCCGGGACAAAATAGTGTCCGTTCCAGTATCCAAACACGGCGGCGAACCAGGCGCCCACGACATTCGCGGCGCCGGCGAGCATGGCGGTCTGCATCAATGTCACAGTGCTCATCGCGAGCAGAGGAAGCGACAGCAGCACGCTAACGAGAATGGCGATCGTGCCAAGCCGCCAATGGTCAGGATCGGTGAGCGGGCCGGTCCAGTTAAACTTCGGATGCCGTGCTGCGTCGAAGAGCCCCCAATACGGGCCGACGCCACCTTCGAAGATCTTCCATGGCTGATCGATCGCTTCGACAATATTGTAATCCATGCCGTAAGCTTCGGCCCGGCTGACGAAGTCGCGCAACACAACCGCCTGCTCGATGCGTCCGGGATTTGCCCGATGCATATTGTAGCCGGCGCTTGGCCAGCCGAACTCTGCGATGACGATTCGTTTGCCGGGATACGCCTGACGAAGTTTGTCGTAGATCACCACGGCCTGATCGACAGTTTGCGCCTCCGAGAATCCTTCCCAATAGGGCAATATGTGTGCGGCGATGTAGTCGACAGCCGAAACAAGCTCCGGATGCTCGATCCATACATGCCAGATTTCGCCTGTTGTCACCGGAACGTTGGTTGAACGCTTCACGCGTTGAATCATCTTGATCAGGTCGGCCACCTTCTGCTCGCCGCGGAAGATGGTTTCGTTTCCGACGATGATTCCGTTGATGTTGCTGTGGCGCTTCGCGAGATCGACCACCGAATGGATTTCGCGCTCGTTGCGATCCTGATTCTTGTCGATCCAGGCGCCGGCCGTGACACGCAATCCGAATTCGGACGCGATGCCGGGCACGAGCTCCACGCCGCCCGTAGAGGAATACGTACGGATAGCGCGCGTGAGAGGCGCCAGCATCTTGAGATCGGCGCGAATTTGCGCGGTGCGCGCCCTGGCTCCGGAATCCGGATGCGCCGACCCTTCAAAAGGTGCGTAGGAAACGCTCGCGAGCTGGCCGTCGAAATTGGGGGCGCGAACATTCTCGCGCATTAGGACCCACAATCCGGCATGCACGCACGCCACAAGGGCGACGACGGCAGCGACGGTGCGCATACTACTCAAAACCAAGTGGGGCAGGATGGCAGACCCTCGAGCCCGTCCCCTGGGCTCAGCCGAAACTCCGTCTGCAAGGGTACAGCGTAGCGCGGCGTAAGGTGGTTATTCAAGTAACTAGGCGACATGGCAAATCCTTGGCACTCGCATGGCGCCCTAATGAATTTCGTTAACGGGGAAACGCGGTCTACCGCTGGGTTGTTCCGCCCGAAGTTGCGGCCGGCGGCTGAACGGCGGCCTCGGCGGGAGCCGGCTCAAGCCCGGGATTTAACCAACAGGCATGGACCCTGCCGTTAAGGGTTTCCTGAACCTTGGGATCGATGTTTCCCTGGCGGACCAGGCAGCGAAAGGTGGCCTGAATATGGGCGCTGGGGCAGCCGAAACGGTCGTAGAGATCGAGGTGGCGGAAGGCCGTATCCAGGTCGTCGCGCCAAAGGAGGCTAACCACGCGGCGGCCAAGCCAGACACATTCCGGATTTCCGGCCGGGCCGGCCAAAACACGGGTGGCCTCGGCTATTTCATCGATCTTTTTCTGGGTCTCTTTGGCCGCGTCAGCGGCCGGTTTTTGCGGCTCGGGTGGCTTGCCGTTGCCGCCGCTTTGCGCGAAAGCCGGAACAGTTAACCCAAAAGCCGCCACGCAAGACAGCACAGTTAAGAACTGACGCAACTTGGGAGAAATCCGCATTGGCCCCGTCGGATGTTTACTCTTGAACGCCCTTTGGAATCTGTGTGTGCGACCGGATTGGGACGCTAATACGGCGGTTGCAAATCCGCACCGTCGGGCGGCTTCCTTAACTATAGTTTGCAGAATGAGACTTGGCCTCAAACCGCGAATTTTGTCCAGCGTAACCACGTTCCTTGCTTAAGACGGGCCAGCTTGGCAGGGGCGATGTCGCACGATAAGCCGTCGCCACGACGATTGGCCTTTTCCGATTGGGTTGCCGATGCGCCATGCCTTCGCCTGCCTCGCCCTTACGGCAGTGGCTATAGCCGGTGTCTGGACCTGGCTTGGGGCTCCGGTGCTTTTGACGCCATCACAGTACGGCCGCGCTGAAAAGCTCTATTGCGTTTCCTACACGCCGTTCCGCGGCAGCCAGACGCCGCTCGACCCGTCCATCGTCATTCCGGTGGCTCAGATCGAGGATGATCTTACGCGCCTGGCTCAGGTCACGAACTGCATACGCACGTACTCGGTCGATTTCGGGCTGGACCAGATTGCCGGGATTGCCGCCAGGCATGGCCTGAAAGTGATGCAGGGGCTGTGGCTGTCGAGCAGTCCGCTCAAGAGCCAGTACCAGATCGAAACCGCCGTTGCCCTCGCGAACAAATATCCCGGCACGATCCGTTCGGTTGTCGTGGGCAATGAGGTGTTGTTGCGCGGCGATATGACCGCGACAGACCTCGCCAACACGATCCGCGCAGTCAAGGCGCGCGTGCACGTCCCTGTGACCTACGCCGACGTCTGGGAGTTCTGGCTGCGTAACACCGACGTGGCCAATGCCGTCGACTTTATCACAATACATATTCTGCCTTACTGGGAGGATTTTCCGATTCCCGCCCGCAACGCGCTCGCCCATGTTGAGGCAATCCGACGTCAGGTCGTTAACGCATTTCCGGGCAAGGAGGTCTTGATCGGTGAGGTTGGCTGGCCAAGCGCCGGTCGCATGCGCGAAGGCGCGCTTCCGTCGCGGGCGAACCAGGCGCGCGCCGTCCAGGATGTGCTTGCACTGAGCAAGCGTGAGAATTTCAACGTGAACATCATCGAAGCCTTTGACCAACCCTGGAAGCGCGCTCTTGAGGGGACAGTTGGCGGTCATTGGGGGCTCTTCGATGCCGCGACGCGCGCGCCAAAATTCGCCGGCGGCCAAGCAGTGTCCAATCATCCTCTCTGGCTTTGGCAGGGCGGGGGCGGAATTTTATTCGCACTGATCGTTTTCGGCGCGGCGCTGACCGTTCGTACAAAAGATACGCCGGTATCATTCTGGGTTGCGGTTAGCGCGAACGCATTCGTCGGCGGTGCACTGATCGGCTGGACGATTGAAAACGTTCCGCTTGAAAGCCTCGGGGTGGGTGGCTGGTCACGTTCGCTCGCGCTCACCGCGGTGGCCGTCGGAACGCCGGTCGTCCTGAGCGTGGCAATCATGTGCAGCACACCCATGCCGGCGTTTCTTCGGATATTCGGGCCGAAAGAGTACCGGATGCAAAACCCGCTTGCTCAATCTGTCGGCGTCATCCTCGCCATCACGATGCTGTTGGCGTTCGTCATTGCGCTCGGCCTGGTGTTCGATCCGCGTTACCGGGATTTCCCCTTCGCACCGCTCACGGCTGCGATTGTGCCGTTTCTCGTCCATGGCGTCATGGTGGCGCGACCGAAGGGCATCCGGCCCACCGCGGAAACCGCCGGAGCCGGCGTGCTCGCGCTTTCAGTGTTGTACATTTTGTTCAACGAAGGCTTCGCCAATTGGCAGTCGCTTTGGCTATGTGCGGTGCTAGCGGCGCTCGCTATCAATCTGGCTCGGGTGCGCGACGTGCCAGGCTGAGGACCAGCAGGCCAGCGGCAAGCGAAGACAGGCCTACGTTGTAAAGAACCACGCCAAAGCACGCGGCGGCAAGCGCGGCCGCAAAGAGCACCAGTGTCGGGCGCAGAAGGTTGAGTGTCGCGACGATTACCGCGAACCATCCAAAAATCGAATACGTAAAAAGCATGATGGTGATTTGCCGCGTGAAGCACAGCCACGTGTTCAGTCCTGCCTGGCAGGCAAGTCCTACGGCCGGCTGCTCGACCGCGAGATAGCGCATGTACAGGGCATAGCCGATCGATGAAAATCCCACGACCAACAGCCAGTTCGTTGCGCGCGCGTTTGGCAGAAACAATTTCATGAGATCAGTATGCCGCTGCACCACTACAGCGACAATCATTGCTGGGTGATTTGCTCGCCGTCGAATTTGACCGCCCGGCAGGCCGTGCGGGCCGCGCTGAAGTGCGCACAGAGGCCCGAGGCCGCGACGCTGTTTGGCAAGGGGCCCACCACCAGGCGATAGCCTGCAGCACCCGGACGCTGGTCATGTGCAGCCAGCGGGTGCATCCCGCTCAGCAGGGGTCCGAAATTGGCCTTCACCGTGCTCCAACGCTGGCGGACCGCATCGATTGAGGCGCCGCCACCAAGATCCAGTCCGAAGTCATCTTGTCTTGCCGCCGGTGGATCGGGCCCGGTAATTGACACGGTCGCAACGCGCGCCGGCGGCAGGGGGACTGCTGGCGGGGGCGCCCGGTCGGCCTTGGGTGCGGGGGCCGCGGCGGATGCCAGCGTCTCCGCCGCGGCAATGGTGACATTCGCCCCTGGCGGATTTGATGATGCCGGCGGTGCGGTGGCCGGTGCGCCAGGCGTCGGTGGAGGCACCTTGGCCGCAAGGGCGGTTGCAGTCGCGGCGGCCTGCTTTTTGATGGCCCCCGTCATGTCGTCGATATTGCTTTCGAGTAACGCGATGCGGCCTGCCAGCCGGTCGCGGTCGGTAGTGAGCGCGCGCACCTGCGCCGCCAGGCGCTGCGTTTCGGTCTCCAGCTGCGCGACACGCGGCGGCATTCGCGCGATCGCGGAGGATTCGTTGATCGCGAAGATATGCCGAAACCGCTCCCCGGCGGTTTCGGTCTGGCTTGCAATCGCAAGGGCCGTCAGGGCGACCGCGGTGAAACCACCCCAACCGCATAGCCACAGGAGCGAGTTCAGTTCGCGGCCGCGTCTGCGAGGGGCACGCAAATCGGGTTCCTTCGGCGTCTGTTCGATCGCCATGGGCTCCTCGATGGACGAATCATTGAAAACATTAGCAGAATCCGGCAAAACCCGCTTTCACCTTGGTTCAAAGGGATTTGGCGCTGGTCTTTTGCTGTTGGGCCGGCTGAGTTATGGGATGCGCCAAATCCCCAGCAAAGCTTGAGCCCAAAGTAGATGCCTCGTCGAACTTGCCTTGCGATTGTGCTCGCGGCCGGCGAAGGCACGCGCATGCGGTCGCATACGCCGAAGGCATTGCACCCGCTCGGCGGCCGTTCGTTGCTCGCCCACGTGATGAAGGGGGCAAGCTCCGTAGGAACCGACCATCTGGCGATCGTGGTCGGCCCCGATCATGAGGCAGTCGCGGCGGAGGCGCGCAAAGGCGCATCCAAAGTAGAGATCTTTGAGCAGCGCGAGCGCTCGGGGACCGCCCACGCTGTCCTGTCAGCACGCAAGGCGATCACCCGCGGTGCGGATGATATCCTGGTGATGTTCGCGGACACGCCACTGGTACGGACCGAGACCCTTTCGAAGCTGCGCGGTGCACTGGCCGAAGGCGCGGCCGTGGCGGTGCTCGGGTTCAAGCCGGCCAATCCCGCAGGATACGGCCGGCTGGTCATGCAAGGCCACGAACTTACTGCGATCCGGGAGGAGCGCGACGCCACGCACGAAGAGCGTAAGATTGGCCTCTGCAATGGCGGCCTCATGGCGCTCGCCGGCAAACAAGCCCTCGCCATCCTCGCGCGTATAGGGAATGCGAATTCCAAGGGCGAATATTATCTCACCGACGCCGTTGCCATCGCCCGCGATATGGGATTGAAGGCAGTAGCGATCGAAACCTCGGAGGATGACGTGCGCGGCATCAACACCAAGATGCAGCTCGCTGAAGCGGAAGCGGTGCTGCAACAGCGCCTGCGGCTGGCGGCCCTCGACGCAGGCGTCACCATGATCGCGCCGCAGACTGTATATTTGTCTGCAGATACCAAATTCGGAAAAGACGTAACCATCGAGCCGAACGTCGTGTTTGGCCCGGGCGTCACCATTGAGGACGGCGCAACGATCCGCGCATTCTCGCACCTTGAAGGCGCCCATGTCGGCAAAGGGGCGCGCGTCGGACCTTTCGCGCGGCTGCGCCCGGGCGCTGACCTTGGCAAGGATGTGCACATCGGAAATTTCGTTGAGGTGAAAGAGGCGAGGATCGAGGCCGGCGCCAAGGCCAATCATCTCGCCTATATCGGCGATGCGCGTGTGGGCGAGGGAGCCAATATTGGCGCCGGCACCATCACCTGCAATTATGATGGCGTCGCCAAGCACCGCACCGATATTGGCAAAGGTGCCTTCATCGGTTCGAATTCCGCGCTGGTCGCACCGGTCAAGGTCGGCGATGGCGCTTACGTCGGCACCGGGACGGTAGTAACCAAGGATGTTCCAGCTGGTGCGCTCGCTATCGCGCGCGCCAAACAGACAGTTAAGGAAGGCTGGGCAAAACGCTTGCGACAGGTGAAGGCGTTGGGCAAGACCCTGTCCGGAAAGAAGCCGAAGAAATAGTGATTGCCGGCCCATAACGCAGCCCGATGTCACATGGCGAAATGCGTTGTGATTTCCTTGAGCTTGCCGGCGAAGGCTAAACCACACGGGTTGGGCAAAGGGGCCATCCAGGCGGATGTGCGGAATCGTCGGAATTTTGGGAACCAAACCGGTTGCGGGGCAACTGGTCGATGCACTCAAGCGCCTCGAATACAGAGGATACGACTCTGCGGGTGTGGCGACTCTTGATCGCGGCGCGCTCGGCCGTCGCCGCGCGGAAGGCAAGCTTCGTGCATTGGAGACGCGGCTTGAGCGGGAGCCGCTCGGCGGGACGGTCGGCATCGGTCACACGCGTTGGGCCACCCATGGCCGGCCGAGCGAGGATAATGCTCATCCCCATGCCACCGATCTGGTTGCGGTGGTCCATAACGGCATCATCGAGAACTTCCGCGAGTTGCGCGAGCGGCTGCGGAAACAAGGCTGCGAATTCGTCAGTGAAACGGATACCGAGGCCGTTGCGCATCTGGTTACGCAGGAAATGAAGAGCGGCAAGTCGCCGGCCGACGCGGTAGCGGCTGCGCTCAAGCAACTGCGCGGCGCATTCGCGCTCGCATTCCTGTTTACCGGCGAAGACGATCTGTTGATAGGTGCGCGCAAGGGCTCGCCGCTGGCCATCGGCTACGGCAAGGGCGAGATGTATCTCGGCTCTGACGCTATCGCGCTGGCGCCCTTCACGAATACCATCAGCTACCTGGAGGACGGCGATTGGGTGGTCCTCACGCGCAAGGGTGCTGAGATCCACGACGAGCTGGACCGCAAAGTGGACCGGCCGATCGTGAAATCGACGGCCTCGGCGCAACTGGTCGACAAGGGCAATCACAAGCACTTCATGGCCAAGGAAATTCACGAGCAGCCTGAAGTGGTCGGCCACACGCTGGCTCATTACATTGATATGGTGAACGAACGGGTAGCCTTGCCGCGTGAGTTACCGTTCGACTGGAAGAAACTCAAACGTCTGTCGATCTCGGCGTGCGGCACCGCCTTTTACGCAGGGCTCGTCGCGAAGTACTGGTTCGAGCGCTTTGCCAAATTGCCGGTCGAAATCGATATCGCATCGGAATTCCGCTATCGCGGTGCCCCTCTCGAGCCGGGTGATCTGGCCATCTTCATCTCGCAATCCGGCGAGACTGCCGACACGCTTGCGACGTTGCGCTATGCGAAAGAGAACAAGCAACATGTCCTTTCCGTGGTCAATGTGCCGACATCAACCATCGCGCGGGAAAGCGATGTGGTAATGCCAACGCTCGCCGGTCCCGAGATCGGTGTTGCCTCCACCAAGGCCTTCACCTGCCAGCTCGCGGTGCTTGCCTGCCTTGCGCTCGCCGCCGGACGCGCCCGAGGCGAGCTGAAGGATGTCGACGAGCACAATCTCGTTCGCGCGCTGATCGAAACGCCGAGGCTAATGGCGGCGGCCCTCACGCTCGAGCCGCAGGTTGAAAAGCTCGCGCAAAGTCTGGCCAAGGCGCGTGACGTGCTCTATCTCGGCCGCGGGACGAGCTTCCCGATCGCACTCGAAGGTGCGCTCAAGCTCAAGGAAATCTCATACATTCACGCTGAAGGCTATGCGGCCGGTGAGCTCAAACATGGCCCCATCGCGCTGATCGACGAGATCATGCCCGTGATCGTCATCGCCCCTTACGACCGCGTATTCGACAAAACGGTCTCGAACATGCAGGAGGTGGCTGCGCGCGGCGGAAAGATCATCCTGGTCACCGATCCAAAGGGCGCCAAAGAGGCAACCATCAATTCCCTGGAGACGCTGGTGCTGCCGGACATGGCATCAGCCGTTACGCCACTGGTATACGCTATTCCGGTACAGTTGATTGCCTACCATACTGCGGCTGCCATCGGTACAGATGTCGATCAGCCACGCAATCTCGCGAAATCCGTCACAGTGGAATAGACTTCGCTCATGTCTGAAATCGAGCAGAACTCAGGCGATGCACTGGCCCCCGATATAACGAAGATATCGGCTCCGCAAGCAAGCGTCGCCAGCCGACTGCGAAATTACTTCCTGACCGGTCTTGTGGTCGCCGGACCACTGGCCATAACAGCCTGGCTGATCTGGTCGATCGTCACCTGGGTCGACGATTTCGTGCGGCCCCTTATTCCACCTGCGTATCGGCCCGAGAGCTATTTGCCGTGGCCAATTCCGGGAACGGGACTCATCATTGCCATTGTCGCGCTCACGTTGCTCGGCTTCCTCACGGCCAACCTGGTGGGACGCAAACTGGTCGAACTCGGTGAGAGCCTGCTCAGTCGCATGCCGATCGTGCGACCGATTTACAAGACGATGAAGCAGATTTTCGAATCCCTGTTTTCAAAGAGCGGCTCAAGTTTCCGGAAGGTGGCGCTGGTGGAATTTCCGGCGCCCGGCATGTGGTCGATCGTGTTTCTGTCGCAGCCGCCGAGTACCGACCTCATCAAGAGTTTGCCGCAGGGTGAGCACGTTTCCGCATTCATGCCGTGTACGCCAAACCCGACCACGGGCTTCTTCTTTTATGTAAAGCGCAATGACCTGATCGAACTCGACATCACGGTCGAGAACGCAATGACTCTGCTGATTTCCGCCGGAATGGTACAGCCGGATGCCGAGGCACAAAGAAAGCTGGCCTCGCTTGCTGAGACCGCAAAAGCTGTACGCGCGCGCGTGGTGCGGAAAACAGAGGCGGTAGAATAAAGCTATCCCGCGCGGATCAGCTTGATCGCCTCGTCCTTGCCGAACAAGTATAGCAACTGGCGCAGTGCGTCGCCGCGCGGCGCGGATAGTGTTGCATCGCGTGAAAGAATCAAGGCCGCGTCGTCGCGTGCTGCGCTGAGATATTTTCCATGCACTTCCGGCCGCGCGATCCGGAAGCCGGGCAGCCCGCTCTGTCGCGTGCCGAGCACATCGCCTTCGCCACGCAAGCGCAGATCCTCCTCGGCAATGCGAAAGCCATCTTCCGTCTCGCGCAGGACGGCCAATCGCGCTTTGGCGGTTTCCCCAAGCGGAGCCTTGTAGAGCAGCAGACACGTGGAGGCGCCAGGACCGCGGCCAATGCGGCCGCGCAATTGATGCAGCTGCGCCAGGCCGAAGCGCTCCGCGTGCTCAATCACCATGATCGTCGCCTCGGGTACATCGACACCGACTTCGATTACGGTCGTGGCAACGAGCACTTGCGTCTTGCCCGCAGCGAAGCGAGCCATGGCTGCGTCTTTATCCATACCCTTCATGCGGCCATGGACCAGGTCGACCCGCTTTCCGAATTTCTTTCGTAGATCCTCAAAACGCGCCTCGGCGGCAGCGAGGTCAATCTTTTCGGATTCATCCACCAGAGGGCAGACCCAGTAGGCGCGCTTGCCCTCCTCAATCGCGCGGCCGACAGCGGCTTCAACGTCCTGGACACGGGAGAGGGGGATGGTGCGGGTGTCGATCGGCTGGCGGCCAGGTGGCTTTTCGCGCAATTCCGAAATGTCCATATCGCCGAAATAGGTGAGAACAAGCGTGCGCGGGATCGGGGTGGCGGTAAGCACGAGCACGTCGACGGCTTCGCCCTTTTGCGTGAGCGCGAGACGCTGGTGGACGCCGAACCGATGCTGTTCGTCGACAACCGCCAGTGCAAGGTCATGGAAGGAAACGTCCTCCTGAAAGAGGGCGTGAGTTCCGATCAGGAGGTCGATGTCGCCAAGCGTGAGGCGATCGAGGATCTCTCTGCGGGCTGGACCGCGTTCCCGGCCAGTGAGGATCGCAACGCGGATGCCGGCCGCTTCGGCAAGCGGCGCAATGGTTGCGAGATGCTGGCGGGCGAGAATTTCAGTCGGCGCCATGAAAGCAGCCTGTCGGCCAGCCTCGATGACGGTGGCGGCGGCGCTCAGTGCCACGACGGTCTTGCCGGAGCCAACATCTCCCTGCAAGAGACGCAACATTCTTTGCGGCCGCGCGAGATCGGTAATGATGTCGTCAACCGCCTTTTGCTGCGAATGCGTGAGCGCATAGGGCAGAGCCTTCAGAATTCGTGCACGCAAGCGGCCCTCGCTGGCGCTGCCACGTCCTGATTGCCGGCGCATATGTGCACGTACCAAGGCAAGAGCGAGCTGACCGGCGAGCAACTCATCATAGGCAAGTCGTGCCCATGCAGCATGCTCCGGAAAAATATCGTGTGGCTCCGCCGGCCGGTGCAGTTGACGGAGGGCCGTTGCAAAGGCGGGAAACCGTTCGCGCGCGACCCAGGCTTCGTCCTGCCATTCAGTCAAATCAGGCAGACGGCCCAGAGCGCTGTCCATTGCGCGCCGTACGTTGCCGGCCGCGAGTCCTTCTGTGAGCGGGTAAACCGGTTCGACCAACGGCAAAGATGCAAAGCCAGCTTCGTCCACCACGCGATCGGGGTGAACCATCTGCAACATACCGTCGTAGAATTCGGCTGTGCCGGAGACGTAGCGCACTTCGCCTTCGGGCAGCAGCTTGTCCAGATAATCGCGGTTCGGATTGAAATAGGTCAGTGTGATGTCGCCGGTGTCGTCGCTCGCGTAGACGCGATAGGGCGCACGCGAGCGACGCGGGGGGCCGGGCCGGTGCTTGCCGACTGTCACTTCGACGGTAACCACCTGACCCGGCTGTACATCGCTCAGTTTTGGCCGGGCCCGCCGGTCGGTCGTGCCCGATGGCAGGTGGAACAAGAGGTCGACAATGCGCGGCGCTTCACGATCGAGCAGCCGCGCATAAAGCTTCTCGAGCTTCGGTCCAACGCCGGAAAGGCTGGTGAGCGAGGCAAACAGGGGATTGAGAACCGGCGGCCGCATTCGATCATCATTGCAAAGATTTCGGCGTCATGCCCGGCCTTGTGCCGGGCATCCACGTTTTCTTGAGTTCCAGGGCGTCATGGCCGGGACAAGCCCGGCCATTTGTCATGGCCGGGACAAGCCCGGCCATGACAAATGAGAGGGCGCCCTCTATATAAACCCCGCCCGGCCCGTCCGGGTTTTTGGCGTTGGAGAAGTCAGGTGACTACCGGCACGAACCTGTCGAGCGAAGGCCTGGATGCGCGTCGGCGTCGTTTGCTGTTCCGTTGCTGGCACCGCGGCATCCGCGAAATGGATCTGGTGCTGGGCCGCTTCGCCGATGCCCAACTGAGCACGCTGACCGACGCCGGCCTGACCGAGCTCGAGCGCTGGCTTGACGTTCCGGACCAGCAAATTTTCGCGTGGGTGAACGGAATGGAGCCAGTACCGGCAAATTTCGACACCGCGTTATTCCACAGACTGCGGGATTTCCATGGCAAGGGCACTGCGTGAAAGCGAATACAAAATCACCTGCTGAATTGATCAAGGCAGGCAAGGCGCTGACTTTGTCCCAGGTGGCGGACGGTGCCGAAGGGCTCGTGCTCGCCGATCTCGCTCGCGCCATTGCTGCAGGCAAGGACGCTCCGGCAATATCGCTTGCAGTAATCTGCCGCGATGGCCAGCGGATGGCGGCTCTGTCGCGGTCGTTGGCATTTTTCGGGCCAGACCTTCAGGTCATGGAATTCCCGGCCTGGGATTGTCTGCCCTACGACCGGGTGTCGCCAAATGCGGCGGTGGTGGCGCAGCGCATGACGGCATTGTCGCGTCTCGCGCGTGTGAAAGGCCGCAATAAACCGTCGCTCGTACTGACGACCGTCAACGCCGCGCTCCAGCGCGTGCCGTCGCGAAATTTCGTAGGTACTCATGCTCTTTCCGTTGCGCCCGGCAATGTCATTGGCATGCAGGGAGTAATCGAATGGCTTGAGCTCAATGGTTTCGTCCGAGCCTCGACCGTGCGTGAGCCGGGCGACTATGCAGTGCGCGGCGGTATCCTCGATCTTTTTCCACCCGGCCTGGACATGCCGGTGCGGTTCGATTTCTTCGGTGACGCGCTTGAAACAATTCGTGCGTTCGACGCCCAGACGCAGCGGAGCGAGGAACAATTGCGTGGGCTCGATCTCGTGCCGGTCGCGGAGTTTCAGCTCATTACCGAAACAATCCGGCGTTTCCGCACCGGTTACGTTGCTGAGTTCGGGGCGGCCGCGCCCGACGATCTCCTTTACGAGGCGGCGAGCGAGGGCCGCCGTTACCCCGGCATGGAGCATTGGCTGCCGCTTTTTCATGACAGGCTTGAAACGATCTTCGACTATCTGCAGGGCACGACGCTGGCGCTGGAACACCTTGCTGAAGACGCGGCCCATGAACGCTTCACGCAAATTGTCGACTATTACGACGCGCGTCGTGACGCGCTGAAACAGAGCGTCGCGCCTCCTTACAAACCGCTACCGGCGGAAAGGCTTTATCTCGGCGAGGGCGAGTGGAAGGAGAGGCTCAGCACCGAGGCGCTCGTTCGCCTGACACCTTTTGCAGTGCCGGAGCCAAGCGCATTCGATGTGTGTGCGCGGCAAGGGCGCAATTTTGCTGCCGAACGGGCAGAGCCGAACGCAAACGTTTTCGAGGCGCTGACTGCGCATGTGCTCGCGCTGCAGGCCGCGGGCAAGCGCGTAACAATTGCACTGTGGAGCGAGGGCGCGCGTGAGCGCATGAGCCACGTTCTCGCGGATCACAAGCTTCACAATCTGACACCAGTGGCCGACTGGTCCCAGGCGCTGGCGATGCCCAGGTCTACCGTCGCGCTGGGTGTGCTCGGAATCGAATCCGGTTTCGAAACCGATGACGTCGCGATCGTCAGCGAGCAGGACATCCTCGGCGATCGCCTCGTGCGGCCACGTCGCGCCGCGCGACGAGCGGATAATTTCATCGCCGAAGCCACCAGTCTCGCTCCCGGCGATCTGGTGGTCCATGTGGACCACGGTATTGGCCGTTTCGAGGGACTACAGCCAATCGAGGCGGCTGGCGCGCCCCATGACTGCCTTGAAATTCACTACGCCGAAGGCGCCAAGCTCTATCTGCCGGTCGAGAACGTGGATCTTCTGTCGCGCTACGGCTCCGAGGAGACGAAGGTCGATCTCGATCGTCTTGGTGGCGGCAACTGGCAGGCGCGCAAGGCGCGCATGAAGAGCCGAATCCGCGAAATTGCGGGCGAATTGATCAAGATTGCGGCCGAACGGCAGCTGCGCGAGGCGCCTCGACTGGCCGTTGGGCCGGGCGCCTATGACGAGTTCTGCGCGGGTTTTCCGTACGAGGAAACCGACGACCAGCTCGCGGCCATTGAGGCGACCATCAGGGATCTGGGTTCGGGCCGTCCGATGGACCGGTTGATCTGCGGCGATGTCGGTTTCGGGAAGACCGAAGTGGCGTTGCGTGCGGCCTTCATCGCGGCAATCGGCGGCAAGCAGGTTGCGGTGGTGGTGCCGACGACGCTGCTGGCACGCCAGCATTTTAAAACCTTTTCAGAGCGTTTCCGGGGCTTTCCCGTGAACGTGGCGCAAGCGTCGCGGCTGGTGCCGGCGGCAGAGCTGAGCAAGGTCAGGACAGGCCTCGCCGACGGCAGCATCGATATCGTGATCGGCACGCACGCCCTGCTTGGTAAAAACATCAAATTCAAGGATCTGGCACTTCTGGTCGTTGACGAGGAGCAACACTTCGGGGTCACTCACAAGGAGAAGCTCAAGACACTGCGCTCGGAAGTGCATGTTCTGACGCTGACCGCGACGCCAATCCCGCGCACCTTGCAGCTGGCACTCACAGGCGTGCGCGATCTTTCCATCATTGCCTCGCCGCCTGTCGATCGTCTGGCGGTGCGCACGTTCGTATCGCCGTTCGATCCGGTCACCGTTCGTGAAGCGCTCCTGCGCGAGAAATACCGGGGCGGGCAGGCCTTCTATGTATGCCCACGCATCGAGGATCTGGCCGGCGCCAGGGATTTCCTCACAAAGAATATCCCCGAAGTCCGCGTGGCCGCCGCGCACGGACAGATGCCGCCGACGGTGCTCGACGACATCATGTCTGCCTTTTACGACGGCAAATACGATGTCCTGCTTTCGACTACCATCGTCGAATCCGGGCTCGATATCCCGACTGCCAATACGCTGATTGTGCATCGGGCCGACAGGTTTGGCCTGGCGCAGCTCTATCAACTGCGCGGGCGCGTCGGACGCGCGAAACTGCGGGCCTATGCATTGCTTACGCTGCCGGCACAGAAGCCGATCACGCCGCAGGCTGAACGCCGGCTTAAAGTGTTGCAATCCCTCGACACCCTCGGTGCGGGCTTCCAGCTTGCTTCGCACGATCTCGATATTCGCGGCGCCGGCAATTTGCTCGGCGAAGAGCAGTCCGGCCACATCAAGGAAGTCGGCTTCGAACTCTATCAGCAGATGCTGGAAGAGGCCGTGATGAGTCTGAAGGCGGGCATTACGGCGCCGGCCGCAGACCGCTGGTCGCCACAGATCACTATCGGCACGGCGTTGCTCATTCCCGAGGATTACGTCGCAGACCTGTCGGTACGGCTCGCGCTCTACCGACGCCTGGCCGAAATAGAGGACGAGCGCGATATCGATGCATTTGCTGCTGAGTTGGTCGACCGTTTCGGCAAGTTGCCGGAGGAGGTCGAGCATCTATTGCAGGTCGTAGCGATCAAGGCGCTGAGCCGGCGCGCCAACATCGAAAAAGTGGAGGCCGGTCCAAAAGGCGTCGTGCTTGCTTTCCGCGACAATATTTTTGCCAATCCCGAAGGGCTGATTGCTTATATCCGCGAGCGGGGAACCGGCGTGCGCATTCGCCCGGACCAAAAGGTTGTTTTCTTTGAAGATTGGGGAAGTCCGGAGGATCGTCTCAAGGGCACCACGGCGGTTCTCCGCAATCTCGCGTTGATTGCCGAGCGGGCCAAGGCTGCGTAACACGGGCAAATGCTTGTGGGCGTGCAAGGGACAGGATATTTGTGGTCCCAAATAGCCATGGGGCAAAATCGTGAAAGTCGATTATCATATCTTCAAGTCGATGCTGAACAGCTATATCGGTCTCCACATGGACCGGAAGCGACGTCCGACATACTTCAATATCTCGGAATCCTATCCAGCGCTCGACGCCGTCACCGATGCCTATCCGGCGATTCGAAAAGAATTTGAACAGATCGTCGCGGAAGGCCTTTCGCTCCCGCAATATCACGAGGTTGACTCAGGCGAGCGCGCCATCTCGAGCACGACGCCGAAACGCTGGAATGTTTTTTTGCTCGAGTGTCTGGGCTGCAAGGTCGAAGCAAACAGGATGCGCTGTCCCGAGACCTGTCGGGCGCTGGCCAGCGTCCCCAACATGATCCAGGCATTCTTTTCCATTCTCGACCCGGGCAAATCGGTGCCGGAACATGAAGGGCCCTACCTCGGCTATCTGCGCTATCACCTCGGGCTGCGAGTACCCAAACAGAATCCTCCGAAAATTATCGTCAATTCGCAGGACTATATATGGAAGGAAGGGGAAGCTGTTTTATTCGATGACAGCTGGCCTCACTCCGTCGTCAACCACAGCGACGAAATGCGCGCAGTCCTGATTGTCGACGTGCGCCGTCCGCTTCCGTTCAGCGCGGATATCGTTAATCGTTTTGTGACGGACGTTGTTGGCCGCTATGCCTACGGCCGGCCGGTTGTCCGCAAAGCCACGCAATTTGCGAAAAAAGAAGAAGCCTCCCAGGGCCGCGTCGCCGCCTGAGGCTTGCCGATTTACACGTCCTTGCTTCAACGCGGCATGCGCAGGACCGGTTTGATGGATTTTCCGGCGCTTGATTCCGCCGCCGCGCGGTTGATTTCCGCGAGCGGATAGAACGTGATCATTCTGTCGACCGGGAAACGGCCGGCCATGATGTGATCGACCAGCAGCGGTATGAATTGTTTCGGCACGCTGTCGCCCTGGATCACGCCACGTACCGTCCGCCCGTTTTGCAGAAATGGCGTCTCAAAAGAGGTTTCGGTGCCTTTGCGTGCGCTGCCGAGCAGCACACAGGTCCCGCCGGGGATCAGACAATCCACTGCCTCGCGGAATACGGACGGAAGCGCGGACGTCTCGACCGTATAGCGGGCGCCAAGGCCCGTGATCTTTCTGATTTCCCCGACCACATCGCTACTCTCGTCGTGGTTGACCGTGTGAGTTGCACCGAGCTCGCGCGCCAGAGCCAGCCGATGTTCGTGCACGTCAATCGCGATGATCGGTTCGCAACCGGAGATCTTCGCCGCCATCATCGCGGATAATCCGACCGAACCCACGCCGAACACCGCAAAGCTGTCGCCTGCGCGCGGTCTCATGACATTGAGCACCGCGCCGGCTCCGGTTTGTCCGCCGCAGGCGAGCGCGCAGACCTGATCAATCGGCGCATCGTTGCGGACTTTCACGGCGAATCGCTCGTTGGCGATGGCGAAATTACCGAATGATGACTGCTGAAAGAAGGCGCTGTAGACCGGTTTGCCGTCCTTGGAATGCAACGTCGATCCGTCCGGACGAGTGCCATTCATCTTCAGGTCGAAGGCGTGAAGGCAATAGCTTTGGCGCGCGGTCTCGCAGTTCGGACATTCGCCGCACCAGGGATAGGCCATCACAACGTGATCGCCCGGCTTGAAGCCCGACACAGCATTGCCGACCGCGCGGACGATACCGGCGCCCTCATGGCCGAACACTTTTGGAAATTTCGTCGGATAATAGGCGTCACGCCCGTGCAGGTCGGTTGCGCACATACCGCTGGCTACAACCTCGACCAGCAATTCGTCGGCTCGCGGGTCGCAGATATCGATCTGTTCAATGGTGAACGGGCCAGAACGCTCGTACACCACGGCAGCCGTGATCTTCATCGTGGTGTCTGACCTATTCGGCGGCGTCGGCGGTCCGAGCCATGCGCTCGATCGCTTCAGCGAGATATTCCGGAGCCTGCGCACCGGAAATCGCGAACTTGCCGCCAAAAATAAAGCAGGGCACACCGTCGATGCCCGCTTCCTTTGCGGAAAGCGCCTCACGTTCGATTTCCGCAACATCCTTGTCGCTTGCCAGGGCCTTGCGCGTGGCCTCAGCATCGAGGCCAATATCAGCCGCGGCCTGTGCCAGCACGGCGTGGTTGGTAAGGTCGGCGCCCGCGGTGAAATAAAGATCCATCAGCCTCTGTTTCATTTCGGCCGCTTTGCCGATTTCATCGGCCCATCGGATCATGCGGTGCGCGTCGAGCGTGTTGGGCTGGCGACTGATCTTATCCATCGCATAGGTAAGGCCTTCGGCGGCAGCTGCAGCCGACACACGTTGCGCGATGCCTTTGTAGCGCTCGGGCGAACCGAACTTGGTCGTCAGATATTGCTCGCGCGAAATACCCTCGCGCGGAATCCAGTCATTGAGGAAATAGGGACGCCAGCGCACCTCGACTGGAATGTCCGGGTTTAGCGCGATTGCCTTTTCGAGCCGGTGCTTGCCGATGAAGCACCATGGACAAACAATGTCCGACACAACGTCAATACGAACGGGCTGGTGATTGGACATGGCTGGCTCCTTTTGACGGCCAGCCTAGGCCGCTGCCTACTCGGCCGCAACCATGCGGCAGCCCATGACCCGCATCATCAAGGTATCGAGACTATCGCCAGCTTTCAGAGTTGCCAGGGTGATGTTGGCGGTCAGCGGCTCGTCCCTTCGCTGCGGCGTGAGCATATTGGTTTTGAGCGTGCCTGCGATCCGGCGGGCAATCACGTGGGCGCTCCGCAGATCGGTTTGAGTAAAAGCAACCAGAATGCCGCCCTGTTCGTCGCGAGTGGCGAAGTCGATATTTCGGATCAGGCGAGTCATCAGTCGTGCAGCGTCGAGGCTCGCGCGCTCATCGACGGCATTGTCAAAGGAAAAACGCGCGACTGACAGGGGCAGGCTGCGGTCGGCAGCATCGGCGGTCACTTTGCCCAGCTCGTGCCAGAATGATTGGCGGGTCAGCAGGCCGCTCTCGGGATCGAACATGCCTTCGGTATCGAGCGCTTTGAGCATGCGCTTGAGACGGGCTTCGAAGGCGCGCATGCGCACGAGGGGCACCATGCGTCCAACCAGCCGCACCGGATCGGCAGCGACTTGATCGATATTGGGAAGTGCCTCGGCAAATTCCGGCGGGGCTTCGCCGATGACTGCAACCGGGATGTCGCGGAAGCGCGGCTCCTGCGCCAGTACGGTGAGGAACGCTTCGACCATGCGCGGGGAGAAGCCATCACCGACCACAATGCCGTCAATGTCCCGTTCACTGAGATGCCTGGCGGCAGCTTCCACACTGAGCGCGCCGGTCATCTTGACGCGCTCACCCATTGCGACGCTGAGCGCGGGGTAAAGCGGTCCACGGCCGGCGATCAGGACGGTCGCGTCATCGAGCGCGTCGCCGACCGGCAACATCGGCAATCGCCCGCCATGAGACGAAAACATTTCGATGCGGCGCAGCACCGTGGCGTGCAGGGCGCGAATGCGCATGGCCGACTGCAGGCGCACGAGCAGCCGCTCAATCGGCAAGGCGGCGTCCGCCGGCAAAGCGATAGGGACGGCAGCATTTTCATCACCGCGGACGCGCGCGATCACCGGAACGATAGGTCCATTCGCCGTTGCGATCTGGAGGCAGAACATGCGCGCCGAAGCTTCGTTTGCCGGCGGCCCAGGCTCGGCAATCACGACGGCGGATGGCTTGACGGTCAGAAATGCGGCCGGCGCGTCAGCCCATCTGGCCTCGACGATAGGAAAGGCCCCAGCCGAGCTCAGCGCCTCGACCAAGCCGGGCACCGGAAGCTCGGCGACCACGATCAGCGGACCTTGAAGCGACATCTGTGCGCCGCGCGGTTACGGAATGCGCGCAAGCCTAAACGTCCGCTCTTAATATGCCGTCAACGACAGGCTGGATTTACGCGGCTTCCGAAGTGCCGCGCGGTTGAAATGCTGCGGATATCAGCGGATTCACGCCCTGCTTTGCCAATTTGCAGAGTAGGTCGGTCCGGTCTACGGCTCTCCCGGCGAAACGCTGACCGAGATCGGCGTCCGGCAAAGCGACGATGGTCGCATCCCGGTCGATTTCGGCAATCAGTTCGTCGACCCGGTTGAGATGGAAGGGATAGCCGCCAATGACCGTCACGCCTGGCGGCGGTGCCGTAACAACAAGCCCCCGCGCATCGACACGGCAGGCGAAGCCGGTATCGACATATCCCGCATCGTTCGCAGAAAGGCGAAGTGCGTGACCGCGCCCGGCACCCTGCGGAAAAGAGGGGACCATGCGCCCCCGCAGCGCCAGCGTTCCCGAGCCGCCGCGCGTGGTCTCGATCAATACAGGCGCGCCCGCGGCGCGGTGCGACGGATCCACGACCCCGTAAGGGATCACGGCGGGCAATCTGTTTGCGCCACGATGCGCGGCGAGGACACCGATTTCACCAAAGCTTGCCACATCCACCAGGACTGATGGGCTCTCCCACGGCTTGGCCCCCGTCATGCGCTCCGGTGCGCGCCAGAGTGCAACAGCAGTCTGTTTCGCGCTGGTCAAAAGCCCCGCTTCGGAGATTGGGGTGACCGCGGCAGCGGGCAACATCACCCGGCCACTGCCGAGCGCGCCGCACTGTGCGGCGAATGTGTCTGGGTCAAAGCCATGATGCAAATGCTGCGTGCCGCCGGACAATAGCCAAGGCAACAAGGTAAGAGCGACGCCGGCAAACGAGCCGATCGGAATTGTCGATAACTGCGGCGTATCGGTCATGAAGTCAGCCGCCAGGAATATCTCGAAGCCGCCTGCGATCAACTCGATGTGATTGCGGGCGACAGGCGTAATGCCCCGGGATTCGAGTCCAAACGTTATGGCCGCGACATGGAGCGCGGCAGGGCCCGGCCGCGTATAAGCTGCCGGAATATCGGTGAAGCCGGAGCCAAATACGTCATCGAGCGGCACGACACCGTCGGGTAAATCGGGACCAAATCCGCAAACATGCCGGATCGAAAACAACTCGACGGCAGCTTGTCTGGCTCTTTCGGCATAGGCAGCTGCGCCAATATGCGAACACGTTATGATGGCCCTGGCGCCAATTTGACCAAGCGCCGCCACGATATCCTGGTGTCCCCAGAGGAGCGGCATCGGTGCAGCGATCATGCCGGCACGCAACACGCCGAGAAACGCGACGATGCTTTCCACGGTGTTGGGAAGCTGGATCGCCACGATGGAGTCGGTCTGCAACCCGAATCCACGCAGCTTTGCAGCAAACACAGAGATAGCGCGGTCGGCCTGCGCAAAACTCAGCGTTCGCGGTGCGCCGTCGGTAAAGCTTTCGCGGTTGGGCGGATCGACAAGTGCGATTGCATCCGGATGCCGGACACCGGCGCGCCGGAATAAATCGTCGAGCGTAGCGGCTGTGCCGTCCGTTCGGCTGGGTTCGTCAAGAATCATGAATGGAGCCTCAAGGCATTCTATCCTTCTGCCACCAGGTCTCCGGCAAATATCCGAAAAGCGACGTACGCGAGGGATGCTCGATTCGGGTCCAGCGCGCTACCCATTGCACGGGCGGGAAATAAAGCGGCACTACGTAGAAGCCGGACAACAGGACGCGATCGAGCGCTCGCGTGGCGGCCACAAAATCGGGCCGGCTTGTGGCTGCGAGCATGGCAGCAATCATAGCGTCGACGGCCTTCGATTTCACGCCCATGTAATTGCGCGTGCCTTGCTCATCTGCAGCCGCCGAGCCCCAATAGAACAACTGCTCATTTCCGGGGGAGAGCGACTGCTCCCAACGATATTCCATAATGTCGAAATCGAATGCGATGCGCCGCCGCTCGAACTGCGTCGGATCGACGGTCCGCACCCGCGCCTCGATGCCGGCGCGCTTCAGGTTGCGCACGAAAAACAAAGCAAGACGTTCCTGGTCGCGCGTCGTCGTCAGGATTTCAAATGACAGGGGCCGGCCACTGGCGATATGAACCAATTGCGTGCCTTTGAGTTCGTATCCGGCGTCCTTAAACAGCGCGAATGCGCGTCGCAGAGTCGTTCGGTCGTGCCCCGAGCCGTCGGTCACTGGTGGCGACCAGGTGCCATTCATGATGTCCGCGCGCACCGCCCCCGGAAATGGCGCCAGTAATTCGCGCTCGCGCTCATCCGCTGGAACGCCATGTGCCGACAGGTCACAACCGTCGAAATAACTTGCCGTCCGCTTGTAGAGATCGAAAAAATAATTGTGGTTGATCCACTCAAAATCGAACAATTGCAGGATCGCGTCACGCACGCGCACATCGGCAAACATCGGCCGCCGCGTGTTGAAGACAAGGCCCTGCATTCCCTTTGGAAGTCCGTAGGGCATGTCCTCCTTCTTCACGCGGCCCTCCCGCATCGCCGGAAAGTCATAAGCCATCTGCCACCGGCCAGGGTCGGTCTCCACGCGCAGGTCGTAGAGACCTTTCTTGAACGCCTCGAAGTGAGTGTTGCCGTCGCGGTAGTAGTCGAAACGGATGGCGTCGAAATTCCACAGCCCGCGATTGATCGGCAAGTCTCGGCCCCAATAGTTTTTGTCGCGCCTGAAGGTGACGCTTTCGCCGGGCTTTACGGCGCTGACTGTGTAAGGGCCGCTGCCAAGCAGAGGATCGAAGCTCGTGTCTTCGAAGGTGGCAGGATTGATCGCGTGCTTTGCCAGGATCGGCATCAAACCGATGATCAGCGGGAGCTCGCGGTCGTCGGCACCGGTCAGATCAAAACGCACCGTGCGAGCGGCCGTTGTTTCCGCTTTGACGGCCTTGATGTAGTAGGTGCGAAAATTTGGCCGACCTTTGTCGCGCAGCAGTTCCCACGAGAAGATCACGTCGTCCGTCGTGACAGGTTTCCCATCCGAAAATCGTGCGGCCGGATTGATGGTGAAGGTCACGAAACTGCGCGTGGCATCGGTGGTCACACTCTCGGCGAGCAGGCCGTAGAGCGTGAACGGCTCGTCATAGCCGCGCGCAAGTAGGCTCTCAATCACATAGGCGCGCATATTCGCCGCGGGCAGTCCTTTGACAATAAACGGGTTCAGGCAGTCGAAGGTGCCCTGGACCCCTTGCACCAATTGTCCGCCTTTCGGTGCGGCCGGGTTCGCATAGGTTGGATGGGCAAAGCCGGGGCCCCACGCTGGCTCGCCGTGCATCGCAAGCGCGTGGGCCCCGTTATCCGCGGCCGCGCGCCGTAGACCAAGGCCTGACGCCGCAAGCAGTGCGCCGAGCACCACCGTACGCCGCGACGCTCGCCACTGCGTAACGGCGGGGGAACCAAAAATGGGCGAGAGCGAGGGGCGAATGCGATTCGTTCCGGTTTTGCCCGAATTTAGCACAGGCGTGGGATACGCTCGGGACCGCATATTCCGGGCCATCGTGGCTTTATTGCAGGGCGGAATTCAGCTATCAGGCAGCCGTTGGTGTCACGCTCCCGCCGTATTTCGCACGGAGAGAGCCGACTGAGAGGCATCGTTTGAGGGCCGTGGGCCGCGAACGAGAACAAAGGACAATCGTAATGACTCATCGGATCGCAACGGCCTGGCCGCGGGCCCGGGTCCTGACCGCCACTTTGGCCGGCGCGCTGGCGGCGGCGTTTGTGGCGCTGCCCGCGCTGGCCCAGCAACAGCCTAAGGCAGCGCCCGCACAGAAACAGGCGCCCGCGCAGAAACAGGCACCGGCCGCACAGCCGGCTCAACCGGCGCAGCCTGGACAGCCCGGACAGCCTGGACAGCCGGGACAACAGCAGGCCGCCGGCGAACAGCCACAGCTGATGTATTCGCCCTGGATGAAGGTCTGCGGCAAGGGACCGGACACCAACAACAAGCAGGTCTGCGTCATCACCAAGGACGGTCGTTTGGAAAACGGCATGCCGGTCGCCATCGTCCAGCTCTTTGAGCCGGAAGGCGGTCAGAAGGTGCTGCGTGTGACCGTCCCGCTGGGCATGCAGCTCGCGCACGGTACGCGTCTGCTCATCGATCAAGGCCAGCCCGTGCAATCGCCCTACAGCATCTGTTTCCCGGTTGGCTGTATGGCCGACTACCAGGTGCCCGATGACATGATCGCCAAGATGAAGAAGGGGCAGAACATCGTCGTGCAGGCGATCAATATGCAGGGTACGCCCATCAGTCTCCCGCTGCCGCTGAACGATTTTGCCAAGGCGTATGACGGCCCGCCGACCGATCCGAAGGCATTCGAGGAGCAGCAGCGCAAGCTGCAGGAAGAGCTCCAGAAGAAAGCCGAAGAGGCACGCAAGAAGTTGGAGGGCCAGCAGAGCCAGGCGCCAGCAGCGCCGCCGCCAGGCGCTCTCGCCCCGGCTCAGAAGAAGTAGGCGTTTCCATCTTTTTGACAATGCAAAGGGCGCGGCCGCAGGCCGCGCCCTTTCATTTTCAGCAAGTACTGGACGCACCTAATGCATCTGGCTGCTCCGTGGCCGGTAGCCGCCGCTTTCGTCCAGCTCGAATACATCGGCGACTTCGGGATGACGGATCGGTATACCCGACGTATCCGGCAACAAATTCTGCTCCGATACATAGGCGATGTACTCGGTTTCGGCATTCTCGGCGAACAGGTGATAGAACGGCTGATCCTTGTGGGGGCGGCTTTCGGCCGGTATCGCCTGCCACCATTCTTCGGTGTTGTTGAATACCGGATCAATGTCGAAGACGACCCCGCGAAACGGATAGAGTCGATGTTTCACCACCTGACCGATCGTAAACTTGGCGCTGCGGGTTTTATCCATGGCGTAAAGTCCTCGCGTTACGATTTCAGCGCGTAACGCGCGGCCATTTCGGGGTCCTTGGCGGCGACGAGCCTGGCGAGATCAAGCAACACCTTGGCTTGTTTCCATGTGGCGTCATCCTGCATCTTGCCGTCGATCATCACCGCGCCAGCGCCGTCCGGCATGGCGGTCACGATTTTGTTGGCGAAGGCCACCTCTCCAGGATCCGGTGAAAACACCTTCTTGGCGATTTCGATTTGCGATGGATGCAATGACCATGCGCCGAGGCAACCCATCAGGAAGGCATTGCGGAATTGGGCCTCACACGCCGCCGCGTCCGAGAAATCTCCGAACGGTCCGTAGAAGGGCTTGATGCCGGCAGCCGCGCAGGCGTCGACCATTTTGCCAATGGTGTAGTGCCAGAGATCCTGCTGAAAAGCCGCGCGCGGTCCGTCGCCTTGCGCGTCCGCAAGCACTTTATAGTCGGGATGACCGCCGCCAACGCGCGTGGTCTTCATCGCACGCGATGCGGCAAGATCGGCGGGGCCGAGACTCATGCCATGCATGCGCGGAGAGGCAGAGGCGATCGCCTCGACGTTGTTGACGCCCTGCGCGGTTTCGAGGATCGCGTGGATCAGAATGGGCCTTTTCAGCTGGTGCCGCGCCTCGAGTTGCGCCAGCAACTGATCGAGGTAGTGAATGTCCCAAGGGCCATCGACTTTGGGCAACATGATGACGTCGAGTTTGCTGCCGACGGCGCCCACGATTTCGGTGACGTCGTCGAGTGCCCAGGGAGAATTGAGCGCATTGATGCGCGTCCATAGTCCGGTCGATCTGAAATCGACAGACTTGGCCATCTCGATAAATCCCTTGCGCGCGTCGTGCTTGGCTTCGACGGGAATGGCGTCTTCCAGGTTGCCAAGCACGACGTCTACTTGCCGCACAAGTTCCGGTACCTTGGCGCGTACCTTCTCGTTGTGAGGAGGCACGAAGTGAATCATGCGCTCGAGACGCACCGGCAGTTCGAGCAGAGGCGGCGGCGCGCCGATGGAGAGCGGAGCAAAGAATTGACGCGGCAGTTTCATAGGACCTTCCAAAAGATACTTCTGCCGTTTAGAGCAATGCAGAGGCCGCGCCAAGTAGGAAACAAGTGGGCACCGGAGCGCCGTTAATGATCGATGTTCTCAATCTTGCGCTGCCTTATTTCGGGCTCATCTTCATCGGCTTTGCCTGCGGCAAGCTCAAGGGGTGAATTTATGCAGCCGTTGTTGGGCCTTCTTGTTGTTGATTTCACTACGCTGCTGCCCGGACCTCTGGCCACACTGATGCTCGCCGAATCCGGCGCCGAGGTGATCAAGATCGAACAGCCCGGCGGCGAGAATGCACGGCGCTTTCCGCCGATGGTCGACGGGGAGAGCGCAGCCTTTCTCATGCTCAATCGGGGCAAGACCAGCATAACGCTCGACCTCAAAGATGAGGCTGACCGTGCCAAACTCGTTCCGCTCATCAAGCGCGCTGACATTCTGGTCGAACAATTTCGGCCGGGCGTGATGGCGCGGCTTAGTCTTGGCTACGAAGACATGCGCGCGATCAATTCGAGACTCGTTTACTGTTCGATCTCCGGCTATGGCCAGAGCGGGCCGCGCGTGCACGAAGCCGGCCATGACCTCAATTACATTGGAAATACCGGCCTGCTGGATTTACAGCCCGGACCAGCCGGCAATTCCGTCGTCCCGCCGATGCTCGCGGCCGACATAGCGGGCGGCAGTTTTCCGGCCGTGATCAATATTCTGCTGGCGTTGCGTGCGCGCGATCAAAGCGGGGAGGGTTGTCATATCGATATTGCAATGACCGACGCGATGTTCACGTTCACCTGGGCGGCGTTGGCTCTCGGCGTGGCCACTGGCCGCTTTCCAACGCCAGGAGAAATGTGGCTCGTCGGCGGCTCGCCCCGTTACCGGATTTACACCGCGAAGGATGGGAAACTCGTCGCCTGCGGAGCCATTGAGCAGAAATTCTGGGATGCCTTCACCAAAGCGATTTCTTTGCCAGTGCGGCTCATCGACGACATGCGCGACCCAAAGGCGACATGCGATGCCGTTGCAAAATTGATTGTTGCCAGATCGTCAGAGGAATGGCGTCCGATTTTCGCGGCTGCGGACTGCTGCACGACCATCGTGACGCCACTGGAAGAAGCAATGCGTGATCCGCATTTCGTCGCGCGCGGTCTATTTGCCAATCAGGTTGTGACGGCGTCAGGCAAAACATTGCCGGCGCTGCCGCTACCCATCGCCCCGGAGTTTCGCGACGCCCCCGGCGCAAAGAAAGCACCGGGGCCCGGCTAGAGCGCTTCTCCGCGCATCAACCGTGGTTGTGCGGCGGTCGGCGCCACCCCTTCGCGCATCACGGCCCGGCGCAATGGACCGATCCGATCGATGAGATAAAGACCCAGGCCACGGATGCCTTGTACCGGCAGGAAATCACTCAGTAGCGTGCGGTTGAAAAGGTCGATGACGAGGGTTCGGCTGCCGATGTCGGTCCGGCGCATCCGGTCGTAACGCGCGAGCACGTCCGGGTTGCCGATGTCGTGTCCGTCGCGCTGGGCCGCGACCGCAAGCTCGCCAATGGTGGCGGCGTCGCGCAAGCCCAAATTGAGCCCCTGCGCTCCGATGGGCGGGATGACATGGGCCGCTTCGCCTACGAGTGCGATCCGTTTGTCCGCGAAGCGCCGCGCCGTGGCGACATGGAGGGGAAACAGACCGCGCCCTGGTTCGAGTTCGATCTTGCCCAGGATGGAATGCGAAGCACGCTCGATTTCACCAGCGAGGTCGGCGTCGTCGCGCGCCGCGAGCTGGTCGGCCTCGGCGGGATCGAGAACCCAAACGAGACTCGATCTGTTTTCCGGCAGAGGTACAAGGGTAAATGGACCGGATGAGGTATGAAATTCCGTTGATGTGTCGTGGTGTGGCCGGGAATGCCGGAGGCAAAGGGTAAGAGCAACTTGCGGGTAGCTACGCTCTTCGATTGCGATGCCGGCCGCCTGACGGGACATCGATTTGCGGCCGTCGGCGCCAACAATGAGCAGCGGGCGCACTGCGTCGCCGCTCTTGAGCGAAACGGTTGCGGCGTCGTTGCCGCCAGGCCCGATCCCCACGACCTCGTCTTCGACAAGCCGGAGCTTGGGCAGAGAACGTGCGCGTTGTTCCAGCGCCGCGACCAAATGCTGGTTCTCGATATTGTAACCGAAAACATCCAGGTCGATTTCATGCGCCGCAAATTTCACCTCCGGCGCGCGCCAAAGCCGCCCCGTATCGTCGACGATGCGCATGACTTTGAGCGGCGCTGCACGGGCCGTGCACGATTGCCAGACGCCAAGTGTCTCGAGCGCCGTGACGGAACCTGCCAGCAGAGCCGTGGTGCGTTGATCCGGCCTGGCGGGCCGTCGGCCCACGAGCGCCGTTGAAATTCCACCTTCGGCCAGCGCAATTGCAGCTGTCAGCCCGGCGGGGCCGCTACCAACCACGACGGCCAAAGGGCTATGGTCAGATCTGTCGGGCACCAAAGCGCTCACTTTGATTTGTCGTTAACCGCAGTAGCACGCACAGGGCGTGTACGGAAACCGCGCCAAAGGCTTGAGATACCCCGACCTTGCCCGATGCGCTATGCAGACGGTCCATGAGCGAAGCCTCCGGACACCATTTCGGCCATCTGCCGCCCGCCGCCGCAGGGCTCGGGCATATCTTTTCCCGACCGAAGGTGCTGGCAGGAGTCTGCGTTATCGCGCTCGCAGGCCTTGGGTGGTTCTACGCCGCATTGTTGTTTGCGGGAATGGGCGGACCTTTCGGAAGTTCCGGCGTTTCTTTTGTGCAGGCGCTGTGCCGGCCACTCTCGGATCCGTCATGGAGCGCGAGCGGGATCGCAACCATCGTCTTGATGTGGGGCGCCATGAGTCTCGCAATGATGCTGCCGAGCGCTGCTCCCATGATCATGACTTATGCCGGCATCGCCGATACCGCAGCGTGCAAAAACGAAAGCATCGTCTCGCCATTCGTGCTCGCCGGCGGCTATACGGCGGTGTGGTTCGCCTTCGCAGTCCTCGCGGCGCTGGCGCAGATCGTGTTGACCCGGGCCACATTGCTCGACAGCAGCATGGGTTCGGCAAGCGGCTACTTCTCGGGCGTCATATTCATTGGCGCCGGTCTATATCAGTTTTCGGCGCTTAAACATTCCTGCCTGACACACTGCCAGCAACCGTTTCCGTTTTTCTTCGCCAATTGGGCAACGACCCCGGCCGGTGTGTTCCGGCTGGGCCTGACGCAGGGCGTCTATTGTCTGGGCTGCTGCTGGGCGATGATGCTTGTGATGTTTGCAGTCGGGGTCATGAATGTGATCTGGATGGCGGGGCTCGGTATGGTCATGACCATCGAAAAAATGTTGGCCGGACGCCGCTTTACGCATGCAATCGGCGTGATGCTGATTGTTGCCGGTGTCTGCGCTGTGCTTGCAGCCTTCGCCGGGCATTGGCCGGCGTCGACGGGCTAAGTTAAAGAAGAACGGGAGTAAACGCGTTGGCGGAAAGCTGGAGTCTGAAAGGCGAGTTGGCCCTGTCGTGCAGTTGCACGGTGTTTTGCCCTTGCGTGCTGTCGCTCGGCGAGCATCCTCCGACTGAAAGCCGGTGCCAGACCTGGGCTGGCATCCGCATTGACGACGGACATTTCGAAACCACCGATCTTTCCGGAATCAAAGTCGGACTGATGATGGACCTGCCCGGTATCATGTCGCGCGGCAACTGGACCGCGGCCTTGTTTGTGGATGACCATGCTTCGGCATATGCCGTGAAGGGGCTGACCAGGATTTTCACCGGCCGTGTCGGCGGAACCACGCATTTGCTGTCTATCCTTGTCGGACAATTTCTCGGAGTGCGCCAGGTGCCCATCACCTATGAGACGCAGGGCGACACCCGTATCGTTCGCATCGAAGACTACGTCGACGGCGCGATCACGCCGGTCCGCGGTAAAGAGGCCGGGCAAAACGTCATAATTCGCAATAGCCAATATTGGATCGGTTCTGATGTCATCGTGGCGCGCGCCGACAAGTCGCGGTTCCGTGGCTTCGGCCGAAACTGGAATTTGGCAGGACGTTCGGCCGAGATCGTCAAACTCGATTGGGGCAATGGTAAGTGACCACGGGATTCGAACGCGTCCGCGCTTTCACGGTTCATATCTTCACTGCGACCGGCGCAGCGCTGGGATTACTTGCGCTCATTCTCGCAACCGGAGGGCACTGGTCGGCGATGTTCCTGTGTCTCGGTCTGGCGCTGCTGGTCGATGGTGCTGACGGGCCGCTGGCCCGCGCGTTTGACGTACAGAATGTGATGCCGCGCTGGTCAGGAGATACCCTGGATCTGGTGGTCGACTACACGACTTACGTTTTCGTCCCGGCCTACGTGATCTCGGCGAGCGGGCTTTTGCCGGGTGTTCTCGCGATTCCCGCCGGCATCGTTGTCGTCGTCAGTGGTGCTCTCTATTTCGCCGACCGCGAAATGAAAACAAAGGACAATTATTTCCGTGGCTTTCCGGCGGTGTGGAACCTGGCGGCCTTCTATCTGTATTTGCTTGAGCCGCCCGAATGGGCAGCGGCCGTGGCCGTGGTCGTTCTTGCCGCGCTCTGCTTCGCGCCAATCAAGTTTCTTCATCCGCTGCGGGTGCACCAATGGCGGACGTTCAACATCGCGCTGATGGGGCTATGGGCGGTATTGGCCCTCCTGGCGATTGTTCAGGATCTATCGCCCGGTCTCTATGTGACCGTGCCGCTGTCGCTGATCGCGGTCTATTTCTTTGCTGCCGGTTTGCTGCGAACGCCCACCTGATCGCCTTCGATCGCCAGAATCCAGGAGCGACCTATGTCTCGACCAGTCCTGCTCATCGCCGGCGGAAGCCGCGGTATCGGTGCCGCCACTGCGAAACTCGCAGGCGCCCGTGGCTATGACGTCGCGGTGAACTACAAGACCAATTCGAATGCCGCTGCAGCCGTGGTCAAGGCTGTCGAGACGGGCGGTGGCAAGGCGGTCGCCATCCAGGGGGACATGGCGATCGAGACCGATATCGAGCGCGTATTTGATACCGCTGGCGGTACATTCGGGTCGCTCACCCATTTTGTGCACAGCTCCGGAATTATCGGCGACAGTTCGCGACTGGACGATGCCAGCTCGGCCACCATTCGCGAGGTCCTCGCCATCGACACTTTTGGGGCCCTTTGGTGTCTGCGGGCCTGTATCCGGCGTATGTCCACGAAACATGGCGGTAAGGGTGGCGCAGTGGTGATGCTATCCTCGATGGCGGCCCCGCTCGGCGGGGCGAATGAATGTGTCTGGTATGCGGCCGCGAAGGCTGGCGTCGACTCCATGGTCATCGGTGCCTCGCGCGAAGTCGCCAAGGAAGGCATGCGTATCAACGCGGTGACCCCGGGCGTGATTGATACGGATATCCAGCCCCCCGGACGCGTCGAGCGCGTCACGCCCATGCTGCCCATGGGCAGGGCCGGGCAGGCCGATGAGGTCGCGGAAGCGGTCCTGTTTCTGCTCTCTGACGCTGCCTCGTATATCAATGGTGCGAACCTGCGCGTTTCCGGTGGGCGTTGATCCGCCTTGCGCTCGGCGCTTGGCCGCCTATGATCGCCGCCGAATTCCAACCCCATAACAACGCAAGTTCATTCAAGGAGTGAAACATGGTCGCGGCAGTGCGCGTTCACAAATCCGGCGGTCCCGAAGTTTTGACTTACGACGACGTTGAGATCGCCGCACCCGGCCAAGGCCAGGTCAAGATCAAGCAGCATGCCGCCGGCGTCAATTTTATCGATGCCTATTTCCGGGCGGGGATGTATCCGTCACCGGTCGGCATGCCATTCATTGCGGGCAATGAAAGCGCCGGCGAGGTGATGGCGGTCGGCCCCGGCGTGACCAACCTCAAGGTTGGCGATCGGGTTGCCTTTGTCGGGCCGCTTGGCGGCTATGCGGCCGAACGGCTGGTGCCGGCGGATCGCGCGGTGAAACTGCCCGATAATATTTCCTACGAGCAGGCCGCCGGCATGATGCTCAAGGGTATGACTGTTCAGTATCTGGTCAACCGCACCTACAAGGTCGAGAAGGGCACCGTGTGCCTGATACACGCGGCCGCAGGCGGGGTTGGCCTGATTGCGTGCCAGTGGGCGAACCACCTCGGCGCCACCGTCATCGGGACCGTCGGCTCCAAGGAAAAGGCCGAACTCGCCAAGAAGAATGGCTGTCACCACACCATCCTCTATCGCGACGAGGATTTCGTGGCGAAGGTGAAGGAGATTACCAGCGGCAAGCTCTGTGACGTCGTCTACGACGGCATCGGCAAAACCACGTTTCCGGCCTCGCTCGATTGCCTCCGTCCGCTTGGCTATTTCGTTAGCTTCGGAAGCGCTTCGGGCCAGATCGACGCTTTCAATATCAACATCCTCCAGACCAAAGGTTCGCTTTTCGCGACGCGGCCGACCCTCAATAACTATGTCGCCAAACGCGACGATTTGATCGCAACGGCGGCTGATCTATTCAAGGTTGTCGGCTCCGGCGCGGTGAAAATTCCGATCAACCAGAAATACTCGCTCAAGGACGCCGCCAAGGCGCACAAGGAAATGGAAGGCCGCGACACAACCGGGTCTTCCATCCTGCTGCCGTAACGGTCAGTCGCATGACGTCACGGGCGGTGGCGGCAATGATTTTCTTCGCCACCGCTCCTCACGCAGATGCAGGTGCCGTCGCCGACACTGAGGCGCTGGCGATCGTGAGCAAACATTGCGTGATGTGCCACGCCGCAAAGCCTGCTCATGAAAGTTTTCGGGAGGCGCCGAAAGGCATCATCCTGGAGAGTGTCGACGATCTCAGGAAGCACGCGGCGACAATTTACGCGCAGACAGTGCAGATCAGGGCGATGCCGCTCGGCAATCAGACCGACATGAGCGAGAATGATCGCGCCGCCCTTGGGCAATGGCTGAAGGAACTGCCGTGAATGGCGATATCAAACCATGGGGCGTCTTTGCCACATTTGTGCTCGGGGCGATCGCGCTCCTGATCGGACAGTTCTCGGGCATCGCGGCCATAGGCTGGTGGTATAACTTCGATCTCAGGCAGATTGCGGGCGTCAGCCAGCATGGCGGCGCCATCGTTCTGTTCATATTTGTTTCGGCGCCGGCACAGGTAGCGGTGCTGGTCGCGGCGGCCGCGTACAAAGGCAACGCCGCTGGCTACCTTGGCTACAAACTCCCGCGCCGCAGCGAGGTCGTAATCGGAATTGCCGCACTGGCTGTGCTGATTGCCATTGGCGACACGGTCAGTTGGCTCGCAGGCCGCAACATTGTCGATCGTTTCCAGACCGACATCTATCAGGCGGCGCAAAACGCCAACCTGCTGGCCTTTCTGCTGATTGCGATCACAGTATTCATTCCGGTCACCGAAGAGAGTCTGTTCCGCGGCTTCCTGTTTCGTGGCTGGCTGAGATCGCCACGCCACGCCTGGCCAGCGATCGTTGTGACCGCGGGTCTCTTTGCTGTGATCCACGTTCAATACGATTGGTTTCTGATCGCGCAGGTATTTGCTTTTGGGCTGCTGTTTGGATGGGTGCGCTGGGCAACTGGCTCGACAATTCTGACCATGCTGCTGCACGCCCTGGTCAATCTGGAAGGCATGATCGAGACGATATTGACCACGAACAGCTAGCCGATCGTCAGATAACCGCGCTCAAAGCAACGCGGCGACGCGAGCAATAGCCGGATGATGTTTGATGCCGGCCGGGAGGCGCGGCAGGCCGACCACGCCTGTGTGTCCTGCAAAACGCGCGATACTTGCAACGGTATCATCGAGTTCAACGGTGTCGCGGTCACCTTCGCTGACGATGATCGCGGCAATGGTCAACTTGCGCTGCGCGAGCACGTCGAGTGCGGTCAGGGTATGACTGATCGTGCCAAGATACCCGCCAACCACAAGCAATACCGGAATATCGAGTGCCGTCATCCAGTCAAGCACGGTGCGTTGCCCCTCAATCGGCACCATGATTCCGCCGACGCCTTCGATGAACAGAGGTCCAGTTGCTGCGACGATGGCCGCCTGGCTGAATGAGATCAATTGATCGAAGTCCACGTGCCGCCCTTCGCGCGCAGCGGCGAGATCGGGTGATAAGGGCGCGCGGAACCGCCACGGTGCAATCCGGTCGACTTCCTCCGCCGTGACGGGTCGCCCTAGCGCCGAAAGCAGGACAGCCGGATCACTGGTCTCGACCACAGAGGAATCATACCCGCTCACGATTGGCTTGAGTGCAGCGACCGGTTGGTTGGATTCACGCAGATATCGAATGAGTCCGGCGGTGACGAAAGTCTTGCCGATATCAGTCCCGGTCGAAGTGACAAAATAGGCGGCCACGGATCAGGCCAGCAACTTGTCGCGCACAATATCGGCCAGACGCCCGATCTTATCGTCCGGATGTTGCGCGGTAAATGTCAGACGTAGACGTGCGGTGCCTGCAGGAACGGTCGGTGGGCGGATCGCAATCACCAGATAGCCTTCATTTTCCAGGAAGCGCGAAGCGGCCAGCGCGGTTTCCTCGTCGCCCATCACGACAGGCACGATCGGGCTTTGCGCTTCAGGCAGGCCGGCACGCCGGGTGAAGGCTTTGGCCTTTTGCACGGGTAAGGCTGCGTAGGCAGGTTCGCGCTCGATCACGTCGAGGGCAGCGATTGCCGCAGCCACGCTGGCCGGCGGCAGGCCGGTGGAATAGATCAAGGTGCGCGCGCGATTGCGCATCAGTTCGATGACCGGTGCAGATGCACACAGATAGCCCCCGTAAGACCCGGTCGCTTTCGATAGCGTCCCCATCTGAAGCGGGATTTGCATATGCGTGTTCCCGATAAAACCTGAGCCATGGCCGCCGCCAAGCACGCCAATGCCATGTGCATCGTCCGACATCAGCCAGGCATCGTGCGCGTCAGCGAGGCTGAGCAGTTCTTCGAGGGGCGCAAGATCACCATCCATGGAAAAGACGCCGTCGGTGACGATCAGTGTGCGGTCATGTCCTGAACGATGCGTGGCGAGCAACTCGCGCGCATGAGAAACATCATTGTGACGAAACGTCATCACCTTTCCGCGCGACAGCTGCGCACCGGCATAGATGCAGGCATGCGACAGTTCATCGAGCAGAACGAGACCATCGTCGCCGATCAAAACGGGAATAATGCCGGTATTGGCGAGATAGCCCGAACCGAACACACACGCCGCTTCGGTGCGCTTGGACCGGGCAAGCCGGGCCTCCAGTTGTGCATAAAGCGGATGGTTGCCGGTCACAAGCCGGGATGCGCCGGAGCCGGCCCCGTAGTCTTCGATCGCGGCCACCGCGGCTCGTTTGACGGCCGGATGCTGGGTCAAATTGAGATAGTCATTGCAGGAAAACGACAATAGCTTGCGCCCGTCGCGCTCGACCCAGATGCCGTCTCCGCGAACGGTGTCGGTGAGCGCCCGCTGGAGATGCCGGCGCTTGAGCCCATCGAGCTTGTCCTGAGCGAACTGATCGAGCGAATGCATCAGATTGCCTTGAAACCCAGCAAGCTAGATGCTTTAGCGAACAGGGCAGGGACGGGTCAAATGGCTGACCAAGCCGGCAAGAACAGTGCGACGCCCTGGTACGCCAAGGGGCTGGAGCATATCTGGCTGCCTTATGCCCAGATGAAAACCGTTCCGCCGCCGCTAGCGGTTGTGCGCACGCAGGGCACGCGCATCACTCTGGCCGACGGGCGCGAATTGATCGACGGGATCGCCAGCTGGTGGACGGCCTGCCACGGCTACAATCATCCGCACATCGGACAGGCCGTGGAAGCGCAACTCGCGTCGATGCCGCACGTCATGTTTGGTGGCCTCGTTCACGAGCAGGCATTCGTGCTGGCAAGGCGTCTTACTAGGCTGCTGCCAGGCGATCTTACTCGCGTGTACTTTTCGGACTCCGGTTCTGTCGCCGTTGAAGTCGCCATGAAGATGGCGACGCAGTATTGGATCAACCACGGCATACGGGGCAAGAACAGGTTCGTGGCATTCAAGGGCGGGTATCACGGCGATACCACCGGCGCCATGGCGGTGAGCGACCCGGATGTGGGCATGCACGCGGCGTTCACCGCGGTACTGCCAAGGCACCATATCGCTGATTTGCCGGATGACGACAGCGCCCTCGATCAATTGTTGACGCAACGTGGCGACACGGTCGCGGCGATGATCGTGGAGCCGCTGGTGCAGGGCGCGGGCGGCATGACATTTCACGACGTGAGGGCGTTGCGACGCCTGCGTGCGCTCGCCGACAGGTACGATGTCCTGCTGATTTTCGACGAAATATTCACCGGGTTTGGCCGCACCGGCACAATGTTTGCCTGCGAGCACGCGGGCGTTGCGCCGGACATTATCACCCTGTCGAAAGCGCTCACTGGCGGCACGCTGCCGCTTGCCGCCACCATCGCGACGCACAGGATATTCGACGCCTTCTGGTCAGATGATCCGACGAAGGCTTTGATGCACGGGCCTACTTACATGGCCAATGCGCTTGGCTGTGCAGCAGCGAATGCATCCCTCGATCTTTTCGAGCGCGAACCACGGCTGGGTCAGGTTGCCGACATTGCGATCGCGCTGGAACGAGGTCTTGCGCCATGCCGCGATTGTCCGAACGTGAAGGACGTGCGCGTCAAAGGGGCGATCGGCGTGGTCGAGCTTGATCGCATTGACGACCTGGACGCCCTGCGTGCCCAATTCATTGAGGAAGGTGTCTTCATTCGTCCAATCGGCAATGTCATATATCTCACGCCTGCCTTTACGATTTCATCCGACGAACTCAAGACACTGACCGACGCAATCGTTAAAACCGTGCGCAAAACGAAACAATGAGAGAGGCAAAATGGCCTACAAGGGACCGGCGATCGACACCCATCATCACATCTGGCTGCGCAAGGACGTGGCATGGCTGGCCGATCCGCCGATCCCGCGAATGTTCGGGGATTATTTCGGCATTCGCCGCGATTACCCTGTCGAGGAGTTCATCAATGACGTCAAACCGCAGGGCGTAACGAAGTCAGTCCATGTCACTGCGATGTGGGGTCCGGGCCGCGCTCTCGACGAAACGCGCTGGCTTCAGTCCGTCGCCGACAAGCATGGATTTCCGCACGGAATCGTCTGCAATGCAGATCTCACGGATCCTAACGCCGAAGCGGCGCTGAAAGCGCAAAGACAATTTCCTAATCTGCGCGGTGTGCGCCAGATGCTGTATTGGGACAGCGAAACCGTACGCCAGGCTGCGCCGCGGCCGGATTTTTGTAATTCCCCCGATTTCCGCCGTGGGTTCGCATTGCTGGAAACGCATGATCTGCATTTCGAATTGCAGGTCTATGCGGGGCAGGTGGCGCATGCGGTCGAACTTCTCAAGGCGTTTCCAGGTGTGCGGATGATTCTGGTGCACGCCGGGATGTTGACGGCGCGCACGCAGGCTGCAATCGACCAGTGGCGCGCGGCGCTCGCCATGATGGCGGCATTTCCTAACCTGCATGTGAAGATTTCCGGCCTCGGGATGTACAGCGCCGGTGTGACATTGCCGCAGGCGCGACAGGTGATCCGCGATGTTGTCCAGATTTTCGGTGCGGAACGCACCATCTATGACAGCAATTTTCCGCTGGAAAAACTGCACGCTAGCTATGCCGATTTCTTCGGCGTGTATCGTGCGGTCTTGTCGGAGTTCACAGAGGCGGAGCAGCGCGCCGTACTGCACGACAACGCGGTGAAGTTTTACAGGCTGTGATTCTCGGTCCTGCCGGGCGAGCCAACGGGTCCCCGCCTCCGCGGGGACGGCAACGACTCAAAAGCCCACCGCCGTCCCATGCAGATCATATTCGTCCGCACGATCGATCTTGACTGTGGCAATCTCGCCCACGCGTAACGGCCTTCGGCTTGCAACGTAGACAGCACCGTCGATTTCCGGTGCATCGGCCATCGAGCGGCCTTTGGCTACGGTCGGCCCGACATCGTCGATGATGACCTTTTGCCGTGTGTCGACTTTTCGCCTCAGACGGCGGCTGGAAATCATCTGCTGGGCTTGCATGAAGCGATGCCAGCGCTGCGCTTTCACCTCATCCGGGATCAGTGCGCCCATGTCATTGGCCGCCGCGCCTTTGACCGGTTCGTACTTGAAGCAGCCGACGCGATCGAGCGAAGCCTCGTCCAGCCATTCGAGCAGC